>NZ_JAHGAP010000015.1:0-432784 GCF_030248655.1 Vibrio sp. D431a
TAGAACATCGCCAGGCTTTAAACATCGCTTTCAAGTTCTCTTTAATTGAGATAACTGAAGGCAAAACTAAAAATTAGCATCAATAGTATAAGACTAAGTTTTAGTGACAATTTGTGGAGAGATGGCTGAGTGGTTGAAAGCACCGGTCTTGAAAACCGGCATACGTTAATAGCGTATCTAGGGTTCAAATCCCTATCTCTCCGCCACTTTTAAAAAAAACCGCTGTTCTTACAGCGGTTTTTTTGTATCTGCTGTTTTTTAACCGCTGTTATCGAAACTTCTAATTGATTTTTCTCTAGCTCTTTCTCCAAGTTTTTGCGTACCTACTTTGGGTTTAGTTTACGCAGTAATACCTTCAATCGAAGACATTTCCATACGTCTCATTTGGGCTTCAAATAGAGCTTTCTTAAGTCTCAACGTGGGATGCTTAAACGCATTTTGATAGAGTTCCAGTCTAAATACTGCGGATGCACTTGGAGAAAAAATGAAGCTACTTTACTGGTTAGATGAATGGCAAGCTCTTACTCAACAAGAACAAGAGATGGCTTTACCTATCTCTGGCTACGATTTACTTGATGATGTGTTTGTGAAGTATGAACTCGTCGATCTTAACAAGCCATTGTTGTTTA
This sequence comes from Vibrio sp. D431a, assembly GCF_030248655.1. Taxonomy (NCBI): domain Bacteria; kingdom Pseudomonadati; phylum Pseudomonadota; class Gammaproteobacteria; order Vibrionales; family Vibrionaceae; genus Vibrio; species Vibrio sp. D431a. Next base: position 630 of record NZ_JAHGAP010000015.1, read on the forward strand.
CATTTTCTCCTTCCGGTACTGATGTGCAGGTACAAGATTTAACTCCGGATTTTTCTCCTTGGGGCTACGAGCTCGGAATACAACAACAAGTAAACATTATTGCCTTTCAACATTTAGGACAAAGTAATTGGTTCCGTAGTCGGAATTTGATTTTCTTTCTGGAGCAGCTATCTGAGTTGCTTCATCCCTTCAAATGTCGTTTGGGTTATGGGCAAAGTCGAGGTGGCTTTGCAATTGGCGCGTTCGCTAACTTGCTGAAACTAGAACATCTTTTGTTGTTTTATCCTGTTAGCACTAAAAATAAAGCGTTAGTGCCTTGGGATGATCGGCCGAGTACTGAGCTTGCTCAGCAGTTTGCTTGGGAAAGCGGCTACCATGATCGAGATTTGGGCAATGCCAAAGGTTATATTATTTATGACCCATCCAATCGCATTGATCGTCTTCATGCTGAACGTTATCCAGAGCTTACCCATTTAAAAGTCGTCGGTATGGGACACGGCACTCAATCCACACAATTAGATAAATTAGAATTTTTTAATCTGGTGGCGCAGGAGTTTGTTCGCCATCAAACCTTAGATATTGACCAATTTAATAAGCAAATTCACGCTTTGTTTTAAAAGAGGACTGATATCAGAGTCCCCTGTAACCAGGGGGAGATGATCACACACTAAAAACTAGATTTTTAACACAATTGCTAGGCGCAATTTAGATGGAGGATTAATGAAGTTACTGTACTGGTTGGATGAATGGCTGGCTCTTTCTCGTGAAGAACAGCAAACCAGGCTACCGATGTCCGGGGAGGACTTACTTGATGATGTATTTGTTAAGTATGAGTTTGTCGACCGCAATAAACCGTTGTTGTTCACCTTTTCCCCTGCTGGTACGAATCTACAAGTACAGGACTTACACTCAGACTTTGCGCCTTGGGGTTATCGCTTAGCCCAGAAACAAAAAGTAAATATTATTTCATTTCAGCATCTTGGGAAAAGTAACTGGTTTCGCAGCCGTAATTTGATTTTCTTTCTAGAGCAACTGTCGACTTTACTTGAGCCCTTTGAATGTCGTTTAGGCTATGGACTTAGCCGCGGTGGTTTTGCTATTGGTGCCTTTTCTAATCTATTAAAGTTGGATCAAGTATTGATGTTTCACCCGGTCAGCACAAAAAACAAAGTTTTGGTGCCATGGGATGATAGGCCAAGTACTGAACTTGCCCAACAATTTGATTGGGAAGGAAAGTATCACGACCTCGACCTTGGCGATGCAAAAGGCTATATCATTTATGATCCAACTAATGAAATCGACCGCCTTCACGCCAAACGCTACCCAGAGCTCACTCACTTAAGAGTCTTCGGGATGGGACATGGTACCCACGCGACGTATTTGAATAAATTCGGTTTTTATAAGCAAGTGGCCGTAGACTTTATACGTTATCAGAAGATAGATATAGCGCAGTTTCGTCATCAGACCAAAACGCTGCGCTTAAAAGAAGATTACTATCAGTGCCTTAACAAGGCGAATGCGAGCTCACAGCATCGTTTAAACTTACTGAGCACCGCTCATAATGTACTAATTGAAGAAAAGAAAGAACATGTGAAGGAGCATCAAGCGCAAATCGATATTCAGCCACTTGTTGATATTGCACTTAAGCATGAGTATGACAACCCGCAAGATGCGGTACAGCTTTTGGAAGTCGCTCAGCAGTTGGTTCCGAATGATCCCGTTGTGGAGCACAAGTTGCAGCAACTGTCGTAACGTTGAGATGTAATGCGGACGATATTGGTCGAAATAGGTCAGTGGCTTTTGTCGCTGGCCTTTTTAATAGCTTATGGATTGATATTTCGATGAAATCTAATGAAGCAGTACAAAATAAAAAGCCCAAGCAAATGCTTAGGCTCCATAAATGTTAATGCGAGTTTTAAAACTCTTTTGGCGCAAAGCCTGTCATCACATCAAGGCGAAGTTCTTTACCAACTTTTGTTAATGGGTGAACGATTACTAAGCCGCGTACGCGTTTTTTTAGTTTGCCTATGTCCGCTTGTTCTGCTTTGGTGATTTCACGAGAGAAAGGCATATCAAGTAAGCTTTTACGTTCTTTGTTCAGCTCATAGTTTTGCTTGTGCTTTAACTGGTTAAGCTTTTTGGTCAGCTGTTCTACTTCATCCGTGAACTTTGTAATCATTTCGTGATCACCACGAGAACGTGCCGCATCAAGTTTACGTTGGCATGTATCTAAACGGTTGTGCAGCTTTTGAATATCAGTTTTTATGCTCATGGTAATTTGGCTCAAATTTTAAATAGTCGAGGAGTATAGCATAGCTGAGATCACACGCTCTACTATACTTCTCGATTGTCTGGCTTTAGTTAATCAGTTCATTGCCCGATACGTTACCAGAGAAAAAGGCTTCGACGTTATCAAGCGTCACAGAGGCAATATTATTAAGTGCTTCGTGAGTCAAGAATGCTTGGTGGCCAGTAAACAGCACGTTATGACAAGCCGATAAACGGCGGAAAACATCATCTACAATGACATCGTTAGATTTATCTTGGAAGAATAAGTCTTTTTCATTGTCATACACGTCTAGGCCAAGCGCACCAATCTTACCTTGTTTCAACGCTTCTATCGCCGCTAGTGAATCTAGCAACTCGCCTCGACTGGTGTTAATGATCATTACACCATCTTTCATTTGCGCGAAGGCTTTTTCGTTCAATAAGTGATAGTTTTCTTCACTCATTGGACAATGGAGAGAGATAGCATCCGCATTAGCGTAGATTTCTTCAAGCGAACAGTAACGGGCTCCCATTTCTAGCGCTAATGGGTTTTCGTAGGGGTCGTAGCAAAGCAGCTCCATGCCAAGCCCTTTGAAGATACGCATCGTCGCGATACCAATCTTACCCGTACCAATAACACCAACAGTTTTTCCGTAAAAGTTAAAGCCAACAAGACCCTCTAGCGAGAAGTTGGCGTCACGTGTGCGTTGGTAGGCCTTGTGAAGACGGCGGTTTAGGCACATCATTAAACCAACCGTGTGCTCTGCCACTGCTTCTGGTGAGTAAGCAGGAACTCGAACCACTTGTAAACCTAGTTCTTTGGCTGCTTGTTGATCAACTTTATCAAATCCCGCGCAGCGCATAGCAATAAGTTTGGTCCCGCCCAGAGAAAGCTGTTTAAGGACAGGAGCTGAAAGATCATCATTAACGAACGCACATACAACATCACTGCCGTGCGCCATCTTGGCTGTTTTTTCGGTTAGTCGGAAGTCGTGATAGTGAAATTCAAAATCGCGGTTATTTTTAATTTTATTAAAAGAGGCTTCGTCGTAGGATTTTGCACTAAAAAAAGCAATGTTAATCATGGTTCCCTCTCAAAAAGTACGGACTTTATAAATAAATATGCTTATAAAGTAATGCAACTTAGCCGCAATGAATAGAGAAATCTTCTTTTTGACTTTGTTGTATCAAATAACGATAAGAAGTACGCCTTTCAGCGAGTGCTATCTTACGGTTCCGCATTAGATACTGTTTGCTTTACGAGCATTAACTGACTAGCATTATCGCTCTTTTCTTGTTCACTTTATTAGCTTAGGCGTTACGACAATGTCAGTAAAATGGTTCTCTATGTTCTTGTGTTGTGTGTTTGCTTCGGGCACTCACGCAGCTGTTGACCTCGTTAAAGTCGACAAGTCTAAGCGTCGAATGTATTTGATGGAACAAGGAGCAGTGCTAAAAGAATACCGAATTGCTTTAGGAGCGAACCCGCAAGGACATAAACAAGAAGAGGGAGACAATCGCACGCCGGAGGGCGAGTACACTCTAGATTATGTTATAGAGGACTCTGCTTTTTATCGTTCTGTGCATATCAGTTACCCTGATGCGATTGATACGTTGGAAGCGAGGCGCCGAGGTGTCTCCCCTGGAGGGAACATCAAAATTCATGGCTTAAAAAACGGTGAGAGTCAGTTGCCGATTTACATCCAAAGTTTTGATTGGACTAATGGGTGTATTGCGATTACCAACGAGGAAATGGACGAATTTATCCAGCTCGTCGAGATGGGGACACCAATTCAGATTGAGTGGTAATAAAAGGTCCCCTTTAATGTTCTGGCTCTTATAGGCTATGGCATAAAGCGCTGTGGATGATCACTAAAAATACCGTCTAACTGAGGCAGGTATTTCAGTTTATTTGGATTGTTCACCGTATAGCACATCACTTTGTAACCGGCTTGTTGGAGTTTGTTTATCTGGCGAGTGCGAACCCAGTTAATGTTTAGGTTGCAGCTATAGGCACTAACCTCTTCCAAAAGGCGTTTATCTTTTCTCGTAAAGAATTCACTTAACACACCCAATCGGTAGCCACTGCAGTATTTGTGCATCGCTCTAATGACGTCATGACTAAAGCTGGATAGGAGTACATTCTCTTGCGGCATTGGACTTTTTGCTAACGCATTGGCTAGAGTCTGCGCCACTTCTTCCGCTGGATGGTTGTCTACTTTAACTTCGATATTCAAGTTAAGCTTATTCTCAGTAGCTAAAGTGAGCAGTTCATCTAGTGTCACGATCTTCTCGCCTGAAAAGTCTGTGCTAAACCAACTACCGAAATCTAATGCTTTTAACTCTTCCAGGGTGAGCTCATCAACACGCCCTTGTCCATTGCTGCATCGATTGACGGTATGATCATGGCAAACCACTAAAACATTATCTTTGGTAGGTTGTATATCCACTTCCACCCACGTTAATCCCAGGTCAATGGCTGCTTGAATGCTTATTTTTGTATTCTCAGGGTATGAACCTGCCACGCCACGGTGACCAATTAATAACGTTTCCATTCGCTTTATCTTTTGCTTTGCGGTTGCCAGATTGTACTCGTTTTTTCTATGAAGATATATCTAGGTGCATATTGTTAGGAGCCTTTAGTACAAGTGAACATTAAACTCTAATTAGTACGTTGCTGCTTCTTGGACTGAGTCCTGTGGACTTAAAGCCTTAGAGTGTGTAGTTGTTTAATTGGTAAATGAGTAATAAAATGCGAACCATTTTTATTTGAATGGTGAGTGGTAATGTCACGAGTTTTGATAGTCGATGATGACGTTCCTTTGTGCGAGCTGTTAGAAGCGGTTTTGCAAGAGGAGGGCTACATCGTCTCTTCTGTACATTGCGGTGAAAGTGCGCTGCAATATATGGAAAAAACGCCTGTAGATCTTGTATTGCTTGATGTCATGTTACCAAACCTTAACGGTATGCAAGTTGCTCGTAGGATCTGTCAGCGCTTCGCGACACCTATCCTAATGCTTACCGCTCTCAACGATGAAAACTCGATGCTTGATGGTTACCAAGCGGGGGCCGATCAGTATATCGGAAAGCCCTTTAATGTCGCTGAGCTTCTAATGCGCATCAAAGCGATTCTTCGTCGTGTTGGCTTGGAACGTCAGCGTCAGACGATGTGTAGTACCGTTCAAACGATCAGTGACCAGCTTAATAGCTTACCCCTCACAAGTACGGAAGCTGAACTATTGAGCTACTTGGTAAAAAACCAAGGAGTCGTGATTTCAAAAGCAGAGCTTCAAACCGAAGTGTTAAAGAAAGAGCTGAGTCCTTTTGATCGCAACCTTGATATGCACATCAGTAACATACGTCGCAAGTTAGTTGAAGCGGGGCTTTCCAAGCAACATATCAAAACCTTCCGTGGCAAAGGTTACAGTTATTTAGAGGCTGTAAACCGTTAATGAAGCTCCGGTGTCCACCTTTTATTGCAAAACGTAAAGACAGCTTAGCGTTCAAGTTATTTAGTTGTATGACCGCAATTGTCATTAGCATTTTGGTCGTGCAATCCTTAGCGGAACAAGCTCTGGTGAAAGCCATGTTGAAAGTGCCCGATAGTGTGAGAGAAGAAATGCTAGACCTTGCACATCAAGCCAATGTATTGATTGAGCACGGAGACATGGACGAACTTGCTGACTGGGCAAATGCGCAAAACTTTTATTTATTTGTGTTGAATGAACATCAGCAACCAGTTACGCACCGTCTGATGCATCCGCACTTCGAGTTCAAACTTCAATTTAAGAGAAGCATTGATGATCAACTTGAGGGGAAAGTGAATCGCCCCATCATCAATATTCCTTTAGTTCATGGCAATACTTTAGTGATTCAATTGCCACATCGATTGCACCCTGCAAATGACTTCATTCTGTATTTCTCTATTCTCAAAGTCGTGATTGCAGTGGTTATTTTGGCGCTCTTTTCGCTGCTAATGGCACGTAACTTACAGCAACCATTGGATCGATTGAGAGAAGCAAGCAAAAAGCTATCTAATGGCGATTTTAATGTCAGTGTCGTGAAAGAGCTGAAGTCGAGCACGCGTGAGTTTAACGAGTTAGCGCAAGATTTCGATCACATGACGCAACAGATTCATTCTCTCGCTGAAAAGCAGCGACTGCTTATAAGAGATGTCTCTCACGAATTGAGAACGCCGTTAGCGAGGCAGAATTTGGTTCTGCATCTTTTGCGAAAGCGTGTTGGAGAAAGTGAGCAAAGTCTAGTGACAAGGCTAGAAGATGAAGCAAAAGAGCTAAACCATTTGATCAGCGATATATTGGAGTTCAGTCGCTTGGAAAATGCGCGCTTCGACAAAGCCACGAAACGCTGTGATTTAGAAGTTTTGCTCTCCCCGCAAGTAGAGCGTTGCAAAATAGATTTGAAGTCAGAACAGACGTTGTCTTTCCGCTCAGAAGCTGTATGTGCTAAAGCTTTTTGTGAAGAAACGCTCGTCATTCGTTGTTTGAACAATCTTATTGGTAATGCCATTAAATATTCAGGACAAGCATCTCAGATAGAAGTTTCTCTGGAAAATTATGTCAAAGAAGGGCAGCAGTTCACCATTATGTCAGTATCTGATGATGGGCCTGGTATTCCAGATAACAAGCTGGTCGATATTTTTGATCCGTTTACACGCTTAGATGCTTCTAGAGATAAAAAGCTTGGTGGCTACGGTTTAGGTCTTGCGATTGTCAAAGAATCCATGCGTATTATGGGGGGAGCAGTTACGGCGAAAAACCGTGAGCAAGGTGGTCTGAGGGTTACTTTAGTGTTCAAGCAATAAGTATGATTAAGTCGTAATTTTTGTGATTAATATCACATTATTATAGCGCATCATCAGAGAGTACTTTACAAAAGTTTGCAAATGCAAAGAATGTAAATTTAATGCAAATGGTAATACTTATCACTTATATTCACCCGCGAAATAATTAAGAGGGAATCGCATTCAACAAGTATGTGACCCGAAAAATAATAATCGGAGTGAAAGGATATGTTTACTAAGAGCCATTTGGCGTTAGTGATCGGTGCAGTGTTAGCAACACCTGCAGTGGCGGAAGTTCAAACAGACGAACATGTAGTTGTAGAAGGTCGAGAGTTCGGCTACAAGGCAGATACAAACAGTACAGCAATGCGCATGGAAATGACGCAGCTGGAAACGCCGGGACAAGTAGCGGTTATCGATGAAACGGTAATTGATGAGCAGCGTGCAAGTACACTTGGTGAAGTGCTACGTAACGATGCAAGTGTTAGCGCGGGTGGTACAAGCCGTAACCGCGAACGTTTCTCTCTACGTGGTTTTGAACTTAGCAGTTCAGACGGTTTTCTTCGTGATGGTCGTCAACATTGGTCACACTATCGTCAGCCAATTGAGCTTTTAGAGCGTGTTGAAGTGCTTAAAGGTCCATCAGGTCTGCTATACGGTAAATCTGAGCCGGGTGGCTTGGTAAACATGGTTTCGAAAAAACCAACAACTCAAACACAAGCAAGTTTGAGTCAAGATCTAGGTTCGAATGATCACTCACGCACTGTGCTTGATGTGAGTGGCGCGCTAAATGATGCAGAGACACTGCGAGCGCGCGCAATTTTTGCCAAAGAAAGCTACGGCTCTTGGCGCAGGTACGGTGATGGCACTGAGCCTAAAACAGATCGTACGGTAGCTGGCCTAGTGGTTGAGTACGATATCACAGACAACTTTATGGTATCGGCTCATTACGATCGCACGAAAGACGACGGTAGCGTGGACTCTGGCGCATACATTGTTGATGGCAAAGCGGTTCGCGGTGATAAGTACATTTGGGATGCGCAGTGGTCTGAAATTGATAACGAAGTAGAAAACTACGGTGTCGATATTAATGCGCAAGTCACGGATAACGTGAACGTAAAAGCAGGTTACAACCGCCAAGACTTTAAGCGTTTTGATGTAGAGTCTTACCCTAAGTTTGATCAGTATGAAGAGTTAAATACGATTAAGCATCGAGGCAACGATCGCTCCGATAATTGGGTATTTGATACTGCATATATAGATGTGACGACGGACTTTACTTTGTTCGGTACGGAAAACACGTTGTTAGTGGGCGCTAACTACTTAGATTACAGTTATGATCGCTTTATGGCATTTCATAATGAGGCGAGTATTGCGCCAGGAGAAACGGTGCCTAAGCCTAGCTATCGTAGTTCGAAGAAATCACCAACTGCTGAGTACGATACTTGGGGTATCTACGCGCAAAATATGATGACGATTAATGATTACTGGCAAGTGCTTGCAGGTGTTCGTTATGACGAAAAGCGTGATGATGAACTGACCGAAAACCAGGTTTCTCCAAAATTTGGTGTCATTTTCCACCCATCGACGAATGGCTCGGTTTACGTTCAGTATTCTGAAAGCTTCATGCCTCAAGGTGAAGTCAGCAACGGTAGTCGTACCTACATCAATGAAGGTGAGAAACTCGACGCTGAGCGTGGTATCTCTTATGAAATCGGTACGAAGTGGGAACTGTTTGATCAGCGTTTATTTGTATCTGGTGCTGTGTTTGATATCACGTTAGAGAACATCTCGCTGGATGTTGAAAGCGGCAAAGACGCGGGCGGCAATCTCCTACACAAGAAAACGCAAGGTGGTGAGCAAGTTCACAAAGGCGCTGAGTTAATGGCTCAAGGTTTTGTGACCCCAGAGTTGTCGCTAACCGCTTCTGCAATGTATTTGGATGCAGAGCTTAAGAAGGCAGAAAGATATGAAGGTAACCGCCCTGTAGACGTGCCAGAGTTCTCGGCAAGTCTATGGTCTAGCTACAAGGTTCAAGACAACACTAACTTAAACCTTGGTTTGATTTATGAAGGTGATCGCTACGGTGATGCAAAGAACACCTTCAAGAAAGATGGCTACGCTCGCGTTGATATGGGCGTGTCATACAAACATAAGTACGATGAAAACTTGGATATTATTGCTCGATTCAATGTCGAAAACTTATTCGATACCGACTACTTCGCAGGTGGTGGTAGCACGAATGGCGAGCAAAAAGGTGCGAGTGGGGTTGTGGTTGGAGAAAGCCGCAACTACATGGCAACAATCCAGTTCAAGTACTGATAACAATTTGATTATTAAAGGGGAAGGGTAGTCTTCCCCTTTGGTCGTTTTTGGAACACAGAAATATAACTCGTATGAATCTAATGAAATCAAGTATCGCTCTGTTGATATCATCGGTTTTGATTCCCGCTCACGCGGCGAACTTAAACGATGCACAAGCTGTGCAGAGTAAAACAAACCAGTCGTCGGCGGTAAGCCAAAAACGTATTGATGCAAGCGCAGAAAAATCACTTACTCTAGAAGCCGAAATTGAGCAGCTGCAAGAGGAAGTCGGTAACTTGAAGATTTATCGCGATCATCTTGCAAGCCTTGTTGAAAGTCAAAATCAAGAAGTTGATAGCTTGAACGAGCAAATTGAGCAGATTGCTCAAACTCGTCAAGGTGTCGTGCCTTTGATGTATCACATGCTTGAGGGCTTAAAAGTGCTCGTCGCTAACGACAAGCCTATACGCAAAGCGCAACGTGAGGAGCGAATTGCAAAGCTGGATTCCATGATGACGCGTGCAGACGTTGCGGATGCAGAGAAGTTTCGTCGTATTTTAGAAGCGTACCAAATTGAAATGGATTACGGCACCAAGCTTGGCGTTTACCAAGGCAAGATTAACCTGGGTGACAATGAAGCTGTGGAGGCGGACATTCTCTATTTAGGGCGTTTGTCTTTGGTAGCGCGTAGCTTATCTGGTGACACATTTTGGAGCTGGTCACAGCAACAACAAGCATGGCAACAAGTGGGTTCTGAGCAAAAATCAGAGCTAGACAAAGCGTTCGCTATGGCGAATAAACAGATCGCGCCGAGCATGTTAACTCTACCAGTGTCGTTAACCGCTGCGGAGGGCAAATAAATGATGAAAAAATGGTTATCGGTTGCATTAATCTCGACAGCCGCATTAATGCCTCATACAACTGTTGCTAGTGATGCGTTGTTACAAAAGGCGCAGCAAGAAAATCGTCAACAGCAATCGCACAATGTCGCGCGTGAATCAGGTTTTAAGCAAACAGAGCAAGAGCTACAGGCTATAAAGAATAAATTGGTGGCAGAGCGGGCTGCTCTTCAAGCAGAAGCGGACTCATTAAGTGTTACCTTCGGTGAAAATGAAGCAGAACTGGCACAGCTAGAAGAAAAGTTGCGTCTAGAAACCGGGAGCCTAGGTGAGTTATTTGGCGTCGTTCGCCAGAACGCAAAAGAGCTAGAGTCTGAGCTAAAAAGCTCAGTAACCGGTGTTGATGCAAACTCATATCAGAAAGATATCGATGCTATTGTTGCGGCTAAATCACTGCCAACGTTGACCCAACTTCAGGCGATGTGGCGCAGCATGGAAGAACAAATCAAAGCAAGCGGTGAAATGGCAAACGTCTCTTTCACACTGCTAAATGGCGAAGGTCGTGAACAAACGGTTAATGGTGTTCGTCTTGGTTCTATGGCGCTGCTGGATAAGACTGGCTACGTTAAGTGGAATGGTCAACGCGGAGACGCGGTAAACTATCTTCGTCAGCCTGAGAACGGTCCAACAGCGAATACTATTTCCTCTGGTGACATTGATGCACTTGTCATTGATCCGTCACGTGGCATTCTTCTTGAACAGCTTGCAAACTCACCGACTTTGGCTGATCGCCTAAATGCGGGTGGCGTTGTCGGTAAAATCATCCTTGGTTTATTGGCTATCGGCCTATTGATTGCGCTCGTACGTGGTGCATCACTGATGATTTCGCGCCAGAAAATCATGAAGCAACTGAAAACCCCAGCGCAGCCAGGAGACAACCCTTTGGGTCGCGTGCTAGCGGTATACCAGAAAGACAAGCATCGCAGCGTAGAAGCGTTAGAACTACGTCTTTTGGAAGCCGTTGTTGATGAGCAAACCCACCTAGAAAAAGGGTTGTCGATGCTTAAGCTTCTTGCTGCTCTAGCTCCTATGCTTGGCCTACTAGGCACGGTAACGGGTATGATCGAAACCTTCCAAGTCATCACTCAATTTGGTAATGGTGATCCGAAAGTAATGGCGGGTGGCATTTCGATGGCACTTGTGACTACCGTACTTGGCCTTGTTTCAGCCATGCCTTTGCTATTAGCGCACAACGTATTGAGCTCTCAAGCAGAAAATATTCGCAGTATCTTAGAAAAACAAGGCATCGGTTTAGTTGCAGAACAAGCTGAGCGTGATATGCCGAATAACAAAAGTCACTCTAACACCTTAGCGGAGAACGCAGCGTAATGGAGCAGATCCTACTCAGCACATTGGGTTTGATCAGTGAGGATTGGGCCACAACCTTGATGAGCTTTATGCAGCAAGGTGGTCAAATCCTATGGTGGCTGGCCGCCGTCGTGGCGGTGTGCTGGCTGTTGGTTATGGAGCGAGTTATTTATCTCACAACGGTTTTCCCTGGGGTAAAAAAACAGCTTTGTGAGCAGTGGCACGCAAGATCAGAGCACCACTCTTGGTACGCGCATCAAATCCGTGAAGGATGGATTGCAAAAGCGCAAATCGAACTACGCCAAAACCTATCGACTATTAAGCTACTTGTGGCGGTTTGCCCAATGCTAGGGTTGTTAGGGACGGTGACAGGCATGATTACGGTGTTTGACGTAATGGCATCGCAAGGCAGCAGCAATCCGAAATTGCTGGCTTCTGGTATCTCACTTGCTACGCTGCCAACCATGGCAGGTATGGTAGCAGCGCTTGCGGGCATGTTTATTCATGCTCGCCTTAGCAAAGTGTGTGAACGAAAAGCTATCCAGTTAGAACAATCTTTAAGGAGTCAAAAGTGAGACTCGGACGCAGACCTAACCAACAAGATGAAGCTCAAGTCGATTTAACCTCGATGCTTGATATCGTCTTCATCATGTTGATCTTCTTCATTGTGACCAGTTCGTTTGTACGTGAATCCGGTGTAGAAGTGAATCGCCCTCAGGCTTCTAATGTAGTAAGCCAAAAAGACGCGGGCATTTTTATCGCAGTAACGGCAGCGAATGATGTGTACATCGACAAACGAGTGGTTGATATTGAGCGTGTTGAGGCCTCTATTGAGCACCTGTTACTTGATCAGCCTGATGCTTCGTTAGTTATCCAAGCTGACGAGCATGCTTACAATGGCACTGTCGTGAAAGTGATGGACGCTGCAAAGGCGGCAGGTGTGAAGAACATTGCATTGGCGGCGGAGAAACCTTAATGGGCAGGCTGTTACTTGCACTACCAGCATCACTGTTAATTTCTGTGAGCTTGTTTAGCTTTATGGCGTGGATGGTTGATAAAGGCAACCAGCGTGCGCCAGAAGCTTCAGAAGCCGTTCGTTTTGATATGGTGATGGTAGAGAATGAAGCAGACGTGCAGCGTCGTCAACGTTCAGTGCCGGAGCAACCAGAACCACCTCAAGCGCCGGAGCCAATGGATCTGTCTCAAGCTGACACTCAAATGGAACCAATGAGTCAGATGACGCCAGTCAGTGCTTTAGGTTTAAACACTGCCCTTGAAGGCATCGCGATTAGTGCACCAAACTTGAAGGGAACAATGGGCAACCAGCAAGCACTGCCGTTGTATCGTGTTGATCCTCGCTATCCAAGTAAGGCGCTGAAACGTAGAGTGGAAGGTTATGTCATTATGCGTTTCACGATCGATGCAACTGGACGACCAAAAGATATTGAAGTGATCGAGGCTGAGCCCGAGCGCATGTTTGAAAGGGAAGCAATCCGTGCGCTTAAAAAATGGAAGTATCAGCCAAAAGTTGAGGATGGTGTGTCAATTGAGCAGTTCGGACAAACCGCTAAAGTGGAGTTCAAGTTAGCCAAATGATGAAAAAATTCTTAATCGGTACGGTATTAAGCCTGAGTGCACTCTCAACCATTGCCAGTGAGTTAAGCCAATACACCGCAGCGAGAGTTCAACGAGCACATAATTTGGCTCAAGAAGAGAAACTGAAAGAAGCGATTTCATCTCTTGAAGCTATGGAGCTTTCTCGTGGATATGACCAAGCTTATGTCGCTCGAATGTTGGGTATTTTTTACTGGCAGAATGAGCAAACTCAAGCGGCGATTAAGCAACTTGAGTTGGCAGTCAATAGTGGTTTGCTACAAGATGAGCAAGCATGGCAAACCCGAAAAATGTTGGCTGATATACTGCTGAACGAGCAACGTTTTTCTAAGGCTTTACCTCATTACTATGCCTTGAGCAAAAACATTCCTAAAGGTCAAAAAGCGCATGAGCTATGGCTGCGTATTTCCCAATCTCATTATCAACTGAGTCAGTGGCAAAAAGTGCTTTCAGCAATGGCTCGTTATGAGAAATTTGGTCAGCCAGACAAGCTTGGCGCATTGTCGATAAAGCTTTCTGCTGAGCTAGAACTGAAAAAGTGGAAGCCGGCAATCTCGACCATCAAACGCTTAATCGTGATTGAACCTGAGCGAATTGAATGGTGGCGTCAGCTTGTTGCTCTATACCTACGGGTTGATGACAACAAACGTGCCCTAGACTCTTTGGCGTTGGCAAAACTGAAAGCGTTACAACTTAGCCAAGATGACTTAAAGCTGCTGGCACAATTGTACGCGAAACGAGGTATTCCTGAGAGAGCTGCGTTGGTGATGAACGAGCTAGAGGATGTAAACTCGAATAGTAAGCTAAAAGCTCAGCAAGCAACGTATTGGCAAATGGCAAAAGAGTGGGAAGAGTCTATTGATAGCTGGCGTATTGCAGCTCAGCTAGATAGGCAGTATTACTGGAACTATTCTCAACTGTTGGTGCAAGAAGGCCATTATAAAGATGCCATTGCCGCGCTCGATAAGGTCAGAGGTCGTAAAGCGGATGTTGCACTTATCAAAACTCGCGCTTACTACAAACTTAAGCGGTTTGACGATGCGCTCGCTAATGCCAAAAGAGCGAATGAGATTAAGCCATCGAATCAGGCAAAGAGTTGGGTTAAGTATCTATCACAGCTACGCAAAGTAGAATCGACGCAGAACTCATAGCGAACATTTTTATTAAATACCCGAGCTCAGTCTCGGGTATTTTTTGTCTAAAGTCATAAAGGCTATTTATTGTATGAGCTTTTCATAAAAAGCTAATGCATCAAATGGTCGGGAGAAAAAAGGGCTTTTCTCTATATATTCTTGATGTACCTTGCTCAGTGTTTCAAACTTTTCTCTCGATGTAGGTTCGATATGAAAAGTTAGGCTTTCAGTCGATTCTACAAGCTTTAATGTTGAGGTTCTTGAAGCGTTATTTTTTGCTATTAATAGATAATATGCTAGCTCTTGCTTCTCTTTTAATACACAAGCCTCAAAAGCTTTCTCGCTTAAAAACGGCAGAACAGGAGTTAATGCTTCTATATGCTTCTTTGAATACTCTAGGGTTTGTTTGTCAGGTGTATTCTGGTCTGCCATAGATTCGCACAGCTTTATCTTAGCACCATAATTATCGATAGATTGGCTTACGTTGTTAAACAAACTGGCTTCAAACTTTTCACTTGCGAAAGTGACACTTGAGAAAAGTGATAAGAGAATTATTCCAACATTCTTGTTCATATTTTTCCTTCTGAACTACACCATAACGTTTGGCTAGCATCAGAAAATCTTCTCTATCTAACCCTACACTAACTTCTTAGCTTACCTTTTTTATCTAGTTTATGGATAGCTTTTAAGCTTTTCATTAAATATACATAAAGGCGCATTTTGGTGGAGTCTATCCCACTTTTTAGTATTGGAAATATCATTAAATTTTGAGTCATTAAAATTGATAGGGTTATTATCTAGAGGGTAGGCAATCGGTAACTCGCATTGGGCCAAATAGCTAAAACATGTGCAAGCCAAGCTGAATTGAAAAAGTAAACAATGTAAATTAAATGCCAATACGAATGATTATCACCTAAATTATGCCCCACATTTATTGGTGATGATTGTTTCTATGTTGCTTAAAAGCAAAGGTGTTCAAACTTGGGCTCGCCGCCTACATATCTATATTTCGATGGCTCTTCTCTTAGTTACGCTGTTTTTTGCAGTAACTGGTATTACCCTCAATCGCCCCGAATTGTTTGAACGCAGTGAACCTATCATTCAACAACATACTCTGACGGTTCCGCACTCAGTTCTATTCTCACATTCAGATACCTTTCAACCTAATCGTGAAGAACTGGTAGCTTTCTTGACTAAAGAAACCGAGCTTCGCGGCACTCCCTCCGCACTAGATGTGTATACCGAAGTTGAGCAAGGTGAGTTGTTACTCGGAGAGCTTTCTATGGATTTTAAAGGCCCGGGTTATAACGCTACGGTCTTTATTGATATGACTACTGGTGCAGCAGACGTCGAAACGACGCACTACGGTATTGTTGCGCTGCTGAACGATCTACATAAAGGACGCAACAGTGGTGGGATTTGGAAGTGGTTTATCGACGTCACTGCGCTTTTGATGGTGTTTTTTGTTCTTACAGGCGTGTGCTTGTTACTGCCTAAGAAGAAGACGCTCAGAACGTCAATGCAATGGATGAGCTTTGGTACGTTACTGTCGCTCGTAATTTATTTTGTTGCTGTTCCATAACAGCTTTTTAGAGAACACTTATGTTGAACACAGGAAGATTTTTCCGCCGTAATCACTTTTGTAAAGCCGCTTTGATCGCGGCTTTTACTCCTTTCTCTCTTTCCGCGGCGCCTCTACCAGATAACGCGAAGGTCGACTTCGAACTCGAACTTCCAAAGATAGATACCTCAATGTATGCACGCCCTTATGTGGCGGTTTGGGTTGAAAACGATCAGCGTAAACCGGTTAAAACCATTCAGTTATGGGTAGGGAAAGACGAATGGTTAAAAGATCTACGCAGCTGGTGGAGAAAAACGGGTCGTTATGATCGTGAACTTGTTGATGCAGTGACTTCTGCAACACGTCCTGCTGGTCAATACCGCTTTGTCTGGGATGGAACCAATGACTCAGGGGAGCGTTTGGAACAAGGAAATTACACGTTGTACGTCGAAGTCGTTCGTGAACACGGTGGGCGAAACTACTTACGTCAAAAAATAACGCTAGCGGACAGTGACGTACGCTATGAGCTTAAACCAACACAAGAGACGGGTGTCATCACCGTCAATTATCAAGTTAAGTGATTAAAGGACACAACAATGAAAACCAAAATGAAAGCAGTGGCATTGGCGAGTGTAATGGCAATGGGATTGGCTGTAACCACCACCGCACAAGCACATCCACGTTGGGTTCTGCCCTCTCACTTTACGGTTTCTAAAGAAGGCGGTGACTGGCTGACATTTGATGTTACTGCCTCTCACGGAACGTTTGTTTTTGATAAGCCTGCGGGTAGTGACCAGGCATTTGTGGTGATGCCGGATGGCCGCTCTGAGCGTCCTAACTTTGTTGTTCGTGGCAAGCGTCGCTCTATGTTTGATTTCTTTTTTACAGAAGAAGGCACGCACAAAGTTGCGATTAATAATCAGCCGAGCTACTACACACAATACAAAGCGGGCCGTCGTGATACGGTGAAATGGGCGCGAGCAAGCAAAGCTGAGCGTGGTGATGTGCTTCCCGAGCAAGCGCGTGATGTGGTTACTCAACTAAGTTACACCCGAGCAGAAAGCTACATTACGGTTGGTATGCCAACGGACAAAGCGTTGGAGATTGAAGGCAAAATGCTGGAGATGAAACCGATCACGCATCCATCGGACATCATTGAAGGTGAGCCTGTGACTTTCCAGTTTTTCTTTAACGGAGAGCCACAAGAGGGCGTTACTGCTGAGATTACACGTGAAGGTACTATGTACCGAAACCATCAAGAACAAATCGATGTGGTGAGCGATAAAGATGGCAAAGTGATCTTCACGCCAGAAGTCGCCGGGCGCTACTTAATGAAAGCGAACTACAAAGGTGAATTGAAAGATAATCCATTGGCGGATAAAGCGAGTGCCAATGTTCACCTTACGTTTGAAACTCAACTTAACTAATCGAATTAGGCTCAGCAATTGCTGGGCCATTTTGGAATTATCATGAATAACACTTCTCTTCTAAAAGCGGTTTTGCTTTTTTCTGGATTTTCGTCCTTTCACGCTGCTGCACATTTTCCTCTGATGAGCTGTCACTTGGCGCAAGATAAAGTGATTTGTGAAGCGGGCTACTCGGATGGATCGACAGCGGTCGACTACGATGTCGAAATGTACGATTACGACGACAATCTGATCGCCAAAGAAAAAACAGATAAGCGTTCCATCGCAGAATTTACTCACCCTGAAACAGATTTCTATTTGGTATTTGATGCCGGACATGAAAGCCCGGTGGAAGTGGATATCGTTGAGCTGAAAGAGAAATGAGCGTTCAGAAAGTTCGCCCTGATGATGGTAACCGAGAAGGAAAGTGGGTCGCACTGACAATCGCAGCGATTCTCAGTTCAGCAGCCATACTTATGCCCTACCATCAGGTCGCGACTGAAAAGCCAGACATGCAGTCTCATCAAGTGTTAATCACGGATTTACATCAAAATGAGTTGGGGTTGATCGCTGAACTTAAGCTCGCTCATGAAGAGATTCGTGATTTGCAGTTAGATACCGGAACTTGGCCTGAGATCTCTGATATGGAGGCGCTTTGGATTGCTCCATTCGTGAAAGACCAAAACTGGAAGCGTAAAGGTTCTCATCAGTGGCAACGAATTGATGACGGTGTCTACATTGGCGTGAAGACCAGTGCCCAAGGCTCTGCTTCCATGCTGTTGGATAGCCGCAGTTCTCAAGCTGATATTTGGTTTAATGATTCTAGCCGTTCGTTAAATGTGGAGGGACTAAGCGATCTAGCTAAACGCCACGATTTCGGGTGGAAACAAATCGTTCTGTCAGACTCTTCCTCTCATTCTCACGCCCATTAAGACAACATAATTGATAAGTACTATGATCAAACGCTCTCTTTTACGTCGTATTCTTACAGCCACCGCGTTATTGACGGTGTCTTCTACTGGCTTTGCTGCCGATAAACTCAGTATTGGTATTACGCTTCAACCTTATTACAGCTATGTTAAAGCCGTTGTTGGTGAGAAGGCGGACATCGTTCCTTTGGTTGATGCTGGTTTTAATCCTCACAACTATTTGCCACAACCTAATGATCTTAAGCGCTTAAATGAAATGGACGTAATAGTGATCAATGGTATTGGTCATGACGATTTTGCACTGAAAGTGATCAAGGCTTCTCAGCGTGATGATCTCGTGGTTATAGAAGCGAACAAAGAAGTGCCTTTATTGCCCGCTATGGGGCAGTCTGTTGGTCAAGGAGCAGTGAACCCTCACACCTTTGTCGGTCTATCAACAACCATTCAAAAGGTTTACACCATCGCGAGTGAGCTAAGCCAATTGGACCCAGACAATGCTACGTTCTATCGCCAAAATGCTCGTAAATATGCGAAAACATTTCGCCTGATGAAGCGTGATGCAATGTTGTCTCTTGGTGAGTTGGACACGGCTGGTATGAAGGTGGCGACAACCCACAATGCTTACGGATATATCCTTCAGGAGTTTGGTGTTGACGTTGCCGCTGTCATTGAGCCTGCTCATGGTGTAGAACCAAGTGCAAGTCAGCTACAGGAAACGATAGAGAAAATTCGTGAATCGGGCATTGATGTTCTGTTTTATGAGCTCAATATGCCGAATCGCTTTGTTGATACCATCGAAGAGGCGACCGGGGTGCAGCTTTATCGCTTTTCTCACATGACTCACGGTGAGTATGAGGCTGATAAAGTCGAGGTTGAGATGCGAGATAATGTGGAAACACTAATCGAAGCCATGAAATTTGTGGCGAGTAAGCGAGCAGGGGAAAAGGCGTGATGACTGGACCTTCCGTTTCCTTAAGTAACGTGGGCCTAAAATACGCCGACAATATCATTTTGCAGAACATCAGCGCCGAATTCGAGAACGCGAAATGTCACGTGATTATGGGACCGAACGGCGGTGGTAAAACCTCTTTGCTTCGTTCGGTACTTGGACTCACGCCATTTTCGGGAAACATAGCGCTCAATTGGCCAGAACCATCAGCTGCATCGGGGAAGATAGGGTATGTGCCACAAAAAGCGATGTTTGAAGCAAGCCTCCCGTTAACCGTGATGGATTTTGTACTGCTTAACCAAACTCGTATCCCTCTATTTTGGCGACGTAAAACGAAACAAACTCAACATGCCCTGGCCCAGCTGGATCGCGTGGGTATGGCAACGCGTAGCGACCGTCGTATGGGGCAACTCTCTGGCGGTGAGCAACAGCGTGTTTTGTTTGCGCAAGCTTTACTGGATGAGCCCAATTTATTGGTTTTAGACGAACCTACAACTGGCATGGATGAGCAAGGTGTTCGATATCTTGAAGGTTTGATTCATGAAGTTGTTGGAGAAGGCAAAACGGTGGTGGCAGTACATCATGACGTGACCGCCGTGCGCCGTTTAGATGCGCAGGTCCATGTCGTAAATCGTCAAATTGTGGCGTCAGGTCACCATTCAGATGTGCTAAGCCCTGATCGTATAGAAACATTATTCAAGCACTACACAGCAAAAGAGGAGGCTGCATAATGGATTGGTTGCGAGAGTTAGCGGTTAGCGGCGTTGAAGCTGGATGGTTAAGCGATAGCTTTTCTTATGCCTTCATGGTAAACGCAATTGTGGCAGCGCTGATATTAGGACCATTACTTGGTGGTCTTGGTACATTAGTCATCGCCAAGCGACTGGCTTTTTTCTCTGAAGCGGTTGGGCATGCTGCGCTTACCGGAATCGCGATTGGTGTGTTGCTCGGTGAGCCGCCAGAGAATCCGATCATCGGATTGTTTAGCTTTTGTATGATTTTTGCGCTGTTGCTTCACTTTGTTCGTAATCGTACGAATGTACCTTACGACACACTGGTTGGGGTTTTTCTTGCATTAGCGTTAGCGGTTGGTGCTGCGCTGTTAATGTACGTTGCTCGTAAGATCAACATTCACATGTTGGAGAACGTGTTGTTTGGCTCGATCTTGACTGTGACGGACAACGATATCCTTATTTTAGCGATCAGTTGTTTGATCATATTACTGCTTCTTATTCCAACGTTTAACCGCATTTTGCTAACTTGTATCAGCCCGGATATTGCACGTGTACGCGGCTTTAATACCAGCTTTTATGATTACTTATTTGTCATGATGATCACCTTGGTCACCATCGCCGCGGTAAAGATTATTGGCGCGGTATTGGTTGGTGCATTGCTACTGATTCCTGGTGCAACGGCTAGGTTATTGACTAAACGCATGGGCAGTTTTGTTCTCCTTTCTTCTTTATTGGCAACCATTGCGTGTTTAATAGGAACCATACTGCCGATGGAGCTTGAGCTACCAGTGCCATCAGGCGCATCCATCATCATTGTTTCTGCGGCATTTTTCCTAACAGCAACGGTTTACCGAATTATCCAAAAAGCGTAACCCTTTTTATAAAGTAATGAACATGAAGATAAAAAAATTAGCGATAACTTTTGGTTTGGTTATAGCGACAACACTTCCATCGTTGGCAAGCGGCAAAGACATTTTAACCAGCACTCCCGTCACGTACATGTTGTCTGAGCAACTCATGAAAGGTACAGGGATAGAGACTCAGTATCTGCCTCCAAAGCGTTACGGCGTTGAGCGTCTTGAGAACTGGTTCGCAAATAAAGGTACAGAGCAAGTTAAGCAAGCGGGTCAAGCCGCGACGGTTGCTATTACTCTTGGTGCGATTTGGAAACAAGACCCGACTTATGTTTACGCTCGACAGGGCAACATTCACTTGATTGAAATCGATGCATCGCAGGCCATTTCTCCTAGAGCTCAAGGAGTTGCAGTACTGACATTGGAAAACGGGTCAACATCGAAGTACGCATGGCTGAACCCTACAAACTTAATCCGAATGGCGGGTATTGTTGGAGAGGATCTACAACGTGTATATCCTGAACACCAAAAGACGATTCAAACGAATCAACAGGCTCTTATGCTCAATGTGCGTGAACTGATCAACCAACAACAGGCAGAGATCTTCGATAAAGGCATCGATTCAGTGGTACTGATGAGTGAGTCACTAGAGGACTTTGCCTCTGGCAACCAATTGTTTGTGGTTGGGCGCGAATTTAAGCCGGAACTCGAGTGGACAGAAGAAGACAAATTATCTTTAAAAGCTCAGTTTGAACAAGATAAAACGCTATGGTTGGTGACGGATAAACGACCGTCGAAAACCTTGACATCGCTTATTAAACCGAGCCGCATACTGCAAATTGATGTTATTGACCGCTGGGGCAGTAAGGGTATCAAAACTGAGAAGCCACTCGCACGTTGGGAGATGTGACACGTAAAAAGCCACAGATTTTATGATGGGGAATGAAAAGTTCCCTATTTTTTTGTGATCCATTTCAAAATGTGAGCATTAATACCACTGGTTGCATAAGAAAGTGTTTGTTTCATTTCTATTTCATTATTACTTTGTTATGTGTTCGTTGCGATTGATTCGGATTTAATCTGTTTCTAAGCGAACCGGTACAAACAACTATACGGATGTTAACAATGAAAATGAAAACTCTAGCCGTTGCAGTGGCGGCACTAGCATGTGGTTCACAGGCCTTCGCAGCAGAAGTTTACAACAGCGATGGTACATCTTTATCGATCGGCGGTCACGTTTCAGTTGGCGTGGGTGAGTATTTCGAAGAAGATGTAAAAGTTCACCAAGTGTCTCCGCGTATTAACGTTGCGGGTAAGAAAGACATTGGCAACGGTATTACTATCGACGCTAAAGGTGAATGGGCGCTTAACTACCTAAATGGTGGTGAACAGTCATTCAAAACTCGTCTAGGTTACATCGGTGCTACTCATGAGCAGTTTGGCCGTTTAGTAGCAGGTACTCAATGGTCACCTTACTACGATGTCGCTGGCGTTGCGGATCTACCAATCGCGTTTGCGAACGACTTTTTGTACGACAACCACGGCAACCTAGGCTCAGCTCGTGCTGATAAAATGCTTAGCTACCGTAAAGGTTTTGAATTTGGTGAAGGTTTTGCTTTCAACCTAGGTCTAGGTTGGCAAGGTGAGCAAACTTCAGATGCAACAACATACGAGCAACGTGGTCAAGTTGCATTGAGCGGTTCTGTAGCTGGCTTTGGTCTAGGCTACGTATACAGCGGTGGTGATGTTAAAAACGCGACTCTAGGTACTAAGAACGCTGAATCACACCTATTCTCTGTAAACTACGGTCAGTACGGTTCAGGTCTATACGCAGCAGTAGTATACGGTATGAACGAGTACTTTTACCAAATGCGTAAAGACACTTCTCAACTTGAAGCTCTTTTGGCATACGGCGTAAACGATTGGACATTCAGCGTTAACTACGAAGGCGTAGAAGACGAAGAAGACAATAAGACAGTTTCAAGCGAAACTGCGCTACAAGCAGAGTACGCTGTAACTCCTGCTTTCGTAACGTTTGCAGCTTACCAGTTTGATCTAGGTAACGACTACAACAATGAAGAGAACGACTACTGGACTCTAGGTGCTCGTTACTACTTCTAATAAATAGGCCAGTTTCTACTGCCTAAACACATTTATTGTGTTAACGCCTACTCGTTGTGAGTAGGCGTTTTTCTTTCTGCTATCCTTTGGCTATAAGAGACGCTAGTCATTCTGTGCTTAGGTAACCCCACTCTTTGTTTAGAGAGTGCGTCTATAAAAATGCCCGCAAGTTGCGGGCATTTTTTGTTGTTAGAGATACAGTTCTATTAATACGCTTATTTTTTATCGAGTAAATCGAGGAAGAAGGCATACTCTAGCGCATCTTCTTTTAAGCGCTTAAATCGACCAGATGCGCCGCCGTGTCCGGCTTCCATATCGGTTTTGAACAACAAGACGTTATCGTCTGTCTTCATTTCACGAAGTTTGGCGACCCACTTCATTGGTTCAAAGTACTGTACTTGAGAGTCGTGCAAGCCAGTCGTTACCAACATGTTCGGGTAGTTTTGCGCCTTGATGTTGTCGTAAGGCGAGTAACTCAACATATAGTCATAGTATGTTTTGTTATTTGGGTTACCCCATTCATCATACTCATTGGTGGTCAATGGAATTGATTCATCGAGCATAGTGGTTACCACGTCCACAAACGGAACATGTGCACCGATACCGCGGTACAGTTCTGGTGCTTGGTTGATGATAGCCCCCATTAAGAGACCTCCTGCAGAGCCACCAACAGCGAAGACTTTATCTTTCGCGCCGTAGCCTTGTTCAACCAAACCTTTAGTCACATCAATAAAGTCGTTGAATGTGTTTTGCTTGGTTAGTTTTTTACCGTCTTCATACCAAGGGCGGCCAAGCATTTCAGATCCACGAATATGAGCAATGGCGTAAACAAAGCCGCGATCCAATAGACTCAAACGTGTCGAGCGGAAAGTTGGCTCAATGGTTGCGCCATAAGACCCATAACCATATTGGTAGAGTGGATTCGTACCATCTTTCTTAAATAAGTCTTTACGATACACCAAAGAAACGGGTACTTCTTTACCGTCACGGGCTGTGATCATAATGCGTTCTGATTGGTAATTGTCAGGATTAAAATCACCAAGTACAGGTGTTTGCTTCATGATTTCTGACTCGCCCGTTTTTAGATCGAAATCGTAGTAGGTTCCTGGAGTGGTTAAACTGCTGTAATAAATACGAACTTTCTCGTTATCCAGCTCTAGGTTACCTGTCAAATAGGCAGCAAACGCATCGTCATTAAATGTGAGGGGGAGTTCTTTTCCTGTTGAAAGCTGACGTACAGTGACGCTTGCTAGGCCGTTAGAGCGCTGTTCATAGACGATGTGATCATCGAATAACTCGAAGTCGACAAGTTGAGTGTTGTCGTCTGCGGCAATCACATCTTGCCATTTAGAGCGGTCATGCATGTCATTTTGATGAACTTTCATCAAACGGAAGTTGACGGCTTGATAGTTAGTATAAATGTAGTACCAATCGCCTAGCTTAGAAATACTGTATTCAATGCCATCTTCACGAGGATAGAACGGTTTCGCCTTTGCTTTAGGGTTGTTCGCATCAATGATAGAGACCCCACTGGTTTCTGTACTCGAATGCCAGATATAAATATCTTCGCCATCTTTGCTTTTGCTTAGTGAGGTGTAATAGGCGCTGTCGGTTTCCTCAAAAATAAGCTCATCGCTGCTTTGTGGTGTGCCCAATACATGACGATAAACTTGGTAGCCCAATAAGGTCTGTGGATCTTTTTTGATGTAGTAAAAGGCGTTGTTATCGTTCTGCCATGCGACAGCGCTTGAGGCCCCTTCGATTTCATCTTGTAGGTAATTGCCTGTTGTCAGGTCTTTGATCTTAAGGGTGTACACGCGGCGGCTTAATGTGTCTTCGCCATACGCCAATAAGTTTTCATTCGGACTAACGTATAGGCCGCCGATACTGAAAAATTCATGTTCTTTTGCTAGTTCATTGACATCTAAAATGATTTGTTTGTCTTTGCCTGCAAAGTCTTTAGCTCGCAAATGGACTTCGTACTCGTTATCTCCGGTCACTTCACTGGAGTAGAAATAGTTGCCTTTACGAACCGGTACTGAGTTGTCGTCTTTTGCGATGCGCCCTTTAATTTCTTCAAATAGCGTATCTTGAAGTGTTTCAGTGTGCTTTAGAACGGTTTCTGCGTACTGATTTTCTTTCTCTAGGTGCTGTAAAATTTCAGGGTCTTTACGTTCGTCGTCACGCATCCAGTAGTAGTTATCAACGCGGGTATCGCCATGAATAGTCATCGAGTGAGGGACTTTTTTCGCAACCGGAGCTTGAGTTTGTTGAGCAACGATCTGTGTTTGGGAGTATTGAGTCATGCTGGGGATTCCTTGATTGCTGCATCCGGCGACAAGCGCGACCGAGACGGCCAACGTAGTTAAAGTGAAACGCATCTGATTTTATCCTTATTGTACACCCAAGTGGCCTCATCCTGAGGGCTGGGCTTTCATTTTGTTAGTGGTTTTCAGTTGTCCATTCTTTGTTATGGGGTATGCCGAAAAAGTGAGAATCCTCAATATTTTCGAGTTGGCTACTCAATTTTAAGGGAGCTGAAAACACATTGTGTAAGCAGCTGTTATTTTTAACAAATATCAATTCGAAAGTTAAATCATTCTCATCGGGAAATCGATATAGTGTGATATGAAAAAAGGGACACACTTGTTGAGTGTGTCCCTTTTGGATTTTGAAAGTCAGCTGATAATGATCAGATAACTTGCGGTACTTCGTTTGAGTGATTGTGTGCTCGATTCACCCACATTAACCCAAGCATTGCAATTACCGACATTGCCATCATCAAAATGCCCAAAGGCATCTGGTTATGCGCTGGAAATAGTGACGCGAGCAAAGTTGCTACACCTGCCCCCAAGTTTTGCATGCCACCCAATGTCGCGCCTGCTGTTCCTGCATGGTATGGGAATGGCGCAATCGCTCCAGTTGTTGCTGCTGGGAAGAGAATACCTGCACCCAAAAAGTACACGGTTGCGCCTCCAACCAGCGTTAATGCTGTGGTTAAACCAAACAAGCCTGGGATGAGCACAATAGCAGAGCCCACAAAAATAGAGACCAAGCCTACATTTAGAGCACGACGCTCAGAGCGACGTCTTGCTATATAGCTAGATAAGCCTGCGCCCACCAAGTAACCTGGGATCGGCAATATAAACAGCAAACTTACCGTTGTTGCTGGTAATTCTAATACCCCACCTAACAACACCCCAGCCGCCGCTTCGAATACACCCACACCAGCGAATGTTGCAACCAGGCAAATCAAAAAGCCTTGAAAGCGGCGGTCAGACAAAACGTGTTTGTAGCTTTTGGCTACTGGTTCGAATTTGCGTTTCTCTTTTGGTAGCGTCTCCATCATGCTTGTCATCATGGTGATCACAACCGCGATAGCAAATAGCGCTAAGAACAAGTAGCTTGACCGCCATCCGAAAGCTTCTGTTAGGTAGCCGCCTAATACTGGTGCCATTAATGGTGAGAAAATCACACACATGCTAATTAAGCTGTTTGCTCTGTGTAGATCAGAGCCTTCAAAGCAATCGCGAGTCAGAGTGCGTGACATCGCACCGCCGCAACCAATACCTAAGCCTTGGATAAAGCTACCAATCAAGAACCATTCAAATTGATGTGCAAATAATGCTACCAGTGTACCCGCGATGTAGATAAGCAGCCCGACGATGATGATCGGTTTGCGTCCCAAGCGGTCCGATAGTGTGCCATACGCAAATTGCGACAAGCCATATGGGATTAGGTAACAAGCCATCACAGCTTGAAGTGATGACGCAGATACCAAAAACTCGCCCGCCATATGACCGATTGAAGGCACGTACATTGTCTGGGTCATTTGACCCACGGCAGTCAATATAGCGATTAAAAAGGTAAGTTTCGCTAATGGAAACGAAGCAGACATTTGCGTATCTCTCCAAAAAGTTTAAGACGTAAAAAACCTTAGCGCTCTTTTACAGAGTGCCAACTGACTTCTTGTGTTGCGGGGATATTTGCGCGAGATAATAGTGCTTGCTTGTATAATTAGCAATCGGAAAGTGTGAAGTTGAGCAAGATAAAAATCTATGATTTAAATTAGAAAAACTAATCCGATTTTGTTTTCAAAAAGCGGTGCATTTCTTTGTCTAATTACGTTAAATCTTTTACTTTTCGTGAATAGAATGAGCCTTATAGGTAACTGGTTTTAATGGTTAAAGTGCAAAAATAAAGCGTCTGCTCGGTTGATCTGAGTTCAAGATGAAACGAGTGAATAAAAGGTAGAGGAAGGCATCAGAAAGAAAAGGGAGCCGAAGCTCCCTTAGAAATGATTATGTCTATTCGCGCTCAGATGCGTATGCGTAAAGCATTTCTAGTGCGATGGTTGCTCCCGCTAGTGCGGTAACATCACTGTGGTCGTATGGAGGCGATACTTCGACAACATCCATACCCACGATATTCATGCCGGCTAAACCACGAATAATTTTCAGCGCTTTGTCTGAGTTCAAGCCACCACAAACTGGTGTACCAGTTCCCGGTGCGAAGGCCGGGTCTAAGCAGTCGATGTCAAAAGTGACATATACTGGCTTGTCTGCGACGGTGCGACGAATTTCTTCTAGGATCTCGTTCACCGACATGTCATTCGCTTGCATCGCATTAATCACATTGAAGCCGTGATCTTGCTGTTTGTACTCCGTACGAATGCCGATTTGTATTGAGTTCTTTGCTGAGATCAAACCTTCTTTCGGCGCATGGTAGAACATCGTACCGTGGTCGTATGAACTGCCATTTGCATAGGTGTCCGTATGAGCATCAAAGTGAATCAACGCCATTTGGCCATGATGCTTCGCATAGGCACGCAGGATAGGTAGCGTGATGAAGTGGTCACCGCCCAATCCCAACATGGTTTTACCACTTTTTAGAATTTCACTGGTTACCGCTTCAAGGCGGTAAGTAAAATCTTCCGCATCACCGCAATCGAACACGAGATCACCTGCGTCGATCACTTTCAGTTTATCCAATACGTTGAAGCTCCAAGGGAACTTCTTACCTTCCCATGCCAAGTTGACTGAGGCACGGCGAATTGCATCTGGACCCATACGCGCACCTGGACGACCAGATGTTGCCATGTCCAGAGGGACTCCCAACACCACAACGTCTGCGTCTGCCGATACCGGGTTACGAATGTACGGCAGACGTAAAAACGACATAGAGTTGGAGTAAAGCGAATAATCAGTTTTAGTAAACAAATCATTCATATCAGAAGTCCTCTAAATAGGTGTATCCTGCTAGACCTTGTTCTAGTTCTGCTAGGATTTGTGCTTGTTCATTGGCTTCAACTCGCTGTGAAACCAATTGTTTATAATTGTCACGAATCGCATCCACGTCGATATGAACGTAGCGCATCATGTCTTCTACACTATCACCTTCGTTGATGTAACTGATCTCAAATTGACCGTGTTCATCAACATTGACTACAGCACTGTGGGTATCACCAAATAGGTTGTGCATGTCACCAAGGATTTCTTGGTATGCGCCTACTAGGAAAAAGCCCATTAGGTACGGTTTGTCTTTGCTCCAAGCTGGTACAGGTAGCGTGCTCTCGATGCCTTGACCATCAACGTAGTGATCGATCGCGCCATCAGAGTCACATGTGATGTCCAACATCACTGCACGACGTTCTTCCGCCTCGCCAAGACCAGAAAGTGGCAGAACAGGGAACACCTGATCAATACCCCAAGCATCTGGTAGAGATTGGAAGAGAGAGAAGTTCACGAAGAACTTATCCGCAAGACGTTCGCTCAACTCGTCCAGAATCGGACGGTGGAAGCGATTCTTAGTGCTCATCTTTCGGCTTAATTCGAAGTAAATGCGCAGTGACAATTGTTCTGCCCACGCACGTTGTTCCAAGTTAAGCACACCTGTAGCAAATTGAGAGTGCACTTCTGCCAAATCACTTTGGGTATCATTGTAAATCTCAATTAACGCACGAGCGTCTGTACCATCTTGCAAGTTTTCCCAGTTTCGCCACATGTTTTGTAGCAAAAGCGGAGCGTCCTCATCAAGCTCATGTACTTCTTCCGGTAGGTACGACTCGGTACCAATTACGTTAGAAATCAATACAGCGTGGTGCGCTGTTAGCGAGCGACCCGATTCCGAAATGATCACTGGCATTGGTTGTTCGTATTGCAGACACACATCGCCCACTGTGTTCACAATATTACGTGCGTATTCTGCAAGGCCGTAGTTCATCGAATTCGATGATTGGCTGCGTGTGCCGTCATAATCCACTGCCAAGCCGCCGCCCACATCGAAGTACTCGATGTTTGCACCGAGTGCGCGTAGTTCGCAGTAGAAACGTGCAGACTCGTTCACACCATTGCGTACATCACGGATGTTTGCCATCTGTGAACCAAGGTGGAAGTGAACCAGTTGCATCGCGTCTAGGTTGCCTTCGCGTTTAAGACGTTCAATAACGCTAAGCACTTGCGATGCTGATAAACCAAACTTCGATTTTTCACCGCCACTTGCTTGCCATTTCCCTGCGCCTTGAGAGGCGAGGCGAATGCGTAAACCAAGGCGCGGTTTTACGCCCAAACTTTTCGCTTCTTCTAGTACCAGATCCAGCTCAGAAAGCTTCTCTAGTACGATGAATACCTTGTGACCCAGCTTTTCACCGATCAGTGCAAGACGCACATACTCACGGTCTTTGTAGCCATTACACACGATTACGGAGCTACCTTGTTGAGCCAATGCAAGTACCGCCAACAATTCTGGCTTGCTACCCGCTTCAAGACCAAGCTGCTTGGTTTCTAGTTGAGCTTGGCTCGCTAGAATTTCATCCACCACTTCACGTTGTTGGTTTACTTTAATTGGGTACACCAACAAGTATTTGTTTGGATATTGGTATTCTTCAATTGCTTGGTTGAATGCGTGGCAAATACCATGCACACGTTGGTGCACGATTTGCGGGAAGCGTACTAATACAGGCAGATTTAACTGCTTCGCTTCTAGCTCATTTACAATAGCGCTGAAAGGGATTTGATGTGCACGATCACTACGTGGTGATACATATACTTCGCCTTGGTCATCAATGCCGTAGAAACCTTGGCTCCAGTAGTGAACGTTGTAGTCCGCGCGGATGCGGTCTAATTTAGTTGCTTTTTCCAACTCGATTCTCACAAAAATGTACTTAACTCCTTAATTAATTAGAAGGAAAAGTACAAAAAAGCAAATCATGAGGTATTTACCTCATACCCTGACACGAACTCCGTGTGCGCGCATTAACGGATAAAAGGGCCCTTGAGTCTAATGATTAAAATCTATCATCTCGATTATGATTTGTTGTCGTCGCTACGTGTGAATATTTGTTTACCGAAGCGTCCATTCTGCTGTTATAGTTGGTCTGACCAGTAAGGATTCGGTCATGAAGCATCTCACTAAAATAAGGACATATTTTGCAGCTGCACAGAATTCAGGGGTACATTCAGACCATGTATCTCGCCGAATATCCCGATAGATTATTGTTGCTTGATGGTGCCAGTCGAGCAGACATTCCTCATCTTAAAGACTTTATTGAACATCAACTCCATCGTCCTTTTTCTGATCTAAAGTTGGTTGTTGTGACCCACATGCATCCAGACCATGCTGGTGGTGCGCACAAACTACGTGACTTAACAGGATGCAAGCTATTGGCCGCAAAGCGAGAGAACCAGTGGTATAGCGGTGTAGACGGTTGGCTAATGCATTTGACCGATTTGATGTTAGCACGCTGGATGGCGAATCGGATGCGTAAACCAAAGCAAAACCTGTGGTATTCCCGCAAGCTAAAGCCAGATATTGAACTTATTGATGGAGAGTTTATTCCTGGATTTGATGATTGGCAGGTGCTAGAAACACTAGGGCATACCGACCGAGATCTGTCGGTTTATCATTCTGAACAAGATGTACTGTATGTGGCGGATTTAATGGTGCAGGTGAAACAGCATCTGATTGCGCCGTTTCCCATATTTCATCCGAATCAATATCGGCAATCATTAAAGCGTGTGTTTGAGATGAATCCGCAATGTTTGCTTTTGGCACATGGGGGAGAAGTGACTTTGGATGAAAAAGCGTATCAGCACATTTTGAATACAGCGCCGACTAAGCCAATGACGCACTGGCGAGTGACAAAAGTTAAAGCGAAGGGATTGTTGTTTGCGTTATTTCGTAGGAAGTAGGCTAAGATAAAGCCAGACGAGTGATGCTCAACAAAAACGTTCGATCACTCATCTGAAGCTACGGGGTTAAGATGCCAATAAGTGAGATTGGCTAGGATCAACCAGCACTTTGTCTGCCATACCCTGACGACCTAACAACATCATGTAAGTCATTTTTTCACGGTTAGTCAACGTAATGTCGATTGGCCATTGTTGGTCGCCCATACGCAGCATCGTTGTGATCACGCAGCGGTGCTCAAAAGTACCGTTAGAAGATTTAACCTTACGGTTTGCTTTTAGTTTCGCTGTGCAGCGAACCACTTGTTCTAAATGGTATACATCTGGGTGCAAATCGAATGCAACATAAGACTGACCATCTTTTTCAAAGCAATCAATATTGTCTACATGTAATGAAGAGGTTTGAGCGCCTGTATCAATACGCGCTTCAAGGTGAGTAATCCCTAACTCTGGCAAGCAAATAGCTTCGGCATTCCCAATGATCATTTTCTGATTCATAGTGTCATCCTAGCGACGAGTAACAAGAGAGCCGGTTTTTGGCTCTCTTGTGCGTTAAACAAAAATCAACCTTTACCGCGAGTACGGTTTGAATTTGGCTTAGCGTTTTTCTCGATAAAATCGAAGATCATACCTGCAATGTTTTTACCCGTTGCTAGTTCGATGCCTTCTAGACCAGGGGAAGAGTTCACTTCCATTACCACTGGGCCATTTTTAGATTGAAGGATATCCACACCACAAAGGTTCAAGCCCATCACTTTCGCTGCATTTACAGCGGTCGCACGCTCTTCTTTGCTCAAACGCACGAGTTGTGCAGAGCCACCACGGTGAAGGTTAGAACGGAACTCGCCTTCTTTTGCTTGGCGCTTCATTGCGGCAATCACCTTATTTCCGACAACAAAACAACGGATGTCCGCGCCTTTTGCTTCTTCGATAAATTCTTGCACCATGATGTTAGCTTTCAAACCCATGAAAGCTTCAATCACGCTTTCTGCCGCTTTATTTGTTTCAGCAAGTACAACACCAATGCCTTGAGTGCCTTCTAGCAATTTAATTACTAGAGGTGCGCCACCAACGTTTTTGATCACGTCCTGAATGTTGTCAGGATGGTGAGCAAAGCCAGTGCGTGGCAAACCGATGCCTTTACGTGATAGCAGTTGCAATGAGCGCAACTTGTCACGAGAGCGGCTGATCGCGACAGATTCGTTGACACAAAATGTACCCATCATTTCAAACTGACGTACAACAGCAGTGCCGTAAAACGTAATAGATGCCCCAATACGTGGAATAACAGCATCGTATTGCGGTAATTCTTCACCCTTGTAGCGGATCTTAGGGTTGTTGCTCGTAATGTCCATATAACAGTGAAGCGTGTCGATCACATCGATTTGATGCCCACGTTCTTCACCCGCCTGTTTTAGGCGCATGGTTGAATATAAATTCTCATTACGAGAGAGAATAGCAATACGCATGGCAATTCCTTAGTAAGTCAGTACCAAATTAAAATATAAGTATAGAGCATAGAATGCAGTAGGCAGGTGATCATGTTATGACATAACCTACTTACTTCAACGATTTAGAATTGTGGTTGAACAACCACGTCGTCAGAGGTGCGCACCTTAGGGCGTTTTTTTGTGAGATGAAAACGAAAAAGCATCGTCGACACGACAAAAATATTTTATCGAACGCTCACGCCTTGCGGTATGAGACTGTCAAGGGTGAGATAAATAAAATTGAGCAAAAATTTCATCGCTTTGTCACGAATTATCGCTTAAAAAAGCGGCCAATTTGACCGCTGTTTTTAGCTGTTTTGATAGTGACTTAAAAAAAGTTCCGCCGTTTGGGTAGCTAATAGCCTAGATTCTTCATTCGACAAAGAGGGGCGAATTCCCATTAACTGCGGCCAGAATGCACTGCCTTTAAGTAAGTTGTGCAATTGAGTGCTTGCTATATGTACATCATCAATTTGCAAAGCGCCACTGTTCGATTTCTCCGTAAGCCAGCGGTACAGGGCGGTTTCCTGTTTCGACATTTGTTCTGCTTGTTCTTTGAGATCTTCTGGCTTAAATAAGAAGTGCCCAAATGCCACTTTTGCCAGCTCAATATAGTTTGGTTCCGTCACCACAATGATCTCGCTGTAGAGTAATTCAATCAATTGATCTTTGAGTGGCAGAGTGGCCAAGCGTTTAATATCGCTTTCCATCATTGACGAACGCCAAAGCTCAGTCAGCAACTCCGTCACGATCGCTTCCTTAGAAGGGAAGTGATTATAGACCGTGCGCTTAGAGACTTGTGCGATTGCAGAGAGCTTATCCATGCTGGTGTTTTGCACCCCAAACTCTTGGAACGCTTGCCTTGCCGCGCACAAGATGGCTTCTCTTTTGGTTTCGCTACGACTTTTTCTTTTTACATTCATAAGCTTGCTAAGTTAAGACGATCATTTCTTGATCTATTTTACACTAAGTAGTTTACTTTTGATAATTAGAATGTAAACTGCACCGTGTAGTTTACTTTTGTTCGGGTTAACTTTTTATGAAAAAAACTTTGCTAGCCACAGTAGGAGCGTTCGCGATAGGTACATCAATGATTTCTTGTTCTAATGTTGATACTGAAAAAGCGCCAACATACCCGGACAAATTTGCAAATACAGAGTTGGAATACAAAAGCGGTTTGGGCGACATGTTCGAAATCATGAAAGCGTATTTTACGACTGAGCGCCTTAACCCAACACCAACGATTGAAATTCCAGTGCATGCGATCACAGCGCGGCAACTGTTAGAAGAGCAAGATGACGTCATCTATCGTCTGGGTCACTCAAGCGTATTAATGAAGCTCGATGGAAAACTGGTGATGACCGACCCTGTATTCAGTGATCGCGCGTCTCCTGTACAATGGGCAGGGCCAAAACGCTTTCACCAAACCCCCATCACGATAGAAGATTTGCCAACTATCGATGTGGTGGTGATCAGTCATGACCATTACGATCACCTAGATAAAGCTTCTATTAAAGTGCTAGGCGACAAGGTGGGCACTTTCTTGGTACCGTTAAAAGTTGGCCAATTACTGGTGAATTGGGGTGTGCCGAAGGAGAAAGTGATCGAGCTAGATTGGTGGGAGTCACATTCTGTCGACGGTATTGAATATACATTGACTCCGACTCAGCATTTCTCTGGTCGAGGTTTGACAGACCGCGATACGACACTGTGGGGCAGTTGGGTTATTAATGCACAACAACACAAAGTGTTCTTCAGTGGTGACTCTGGTTACTTCAATGGCTTTAAAGAGATTGGCGAAAAGTACGGTCCGTTTGACTTCACCATGATTGAAACAGGTGCATACAATGAACTTTGGTCAGACATTCACATGTTCCCTGAGCAAAGTGTTCAAGCACACATTGATGTGCAGGGTAAAGTGATGATGCCGATTCACAACAGCACGTTTGATCTGTCGATGCACGATTGGAATGAACCGATGCAACGCGCGTTAGACATTAGTGAAGAGCGCGGTGTAACGTTAGTGAGCCCTGAGATTGGTCAACGCTTGGCGATTGCGGAGCCTCAGCCTGCTAAGGCGTGGTGGCAATAATTGCTGAGCTAAACAGCCAAACACCAGAATAGTTAAGTCACTTATCAGTAGTTACTATTAGTAGTTACGTGGTCAGGGATAAGGATAAAGGTGCGATGAAAGCAAAGTGGACGTTGTTACTTACATTAAGCATTCTGCCGACCTTTGCACTAGCAGGGGTAGAGCAAGATATCTCGACGTTGATAAAACGAGTTGAGCAATCCTCTTGCACCTTTATCCGCAACGGCAAGGCGTACACTAATCAAGAAGCGGCAGAACACATGCGCAATAAATGGGATTACGCCAAAGATGACGTTGATTCCGTGGATGTGTTTATAAAAGAAGTTGCGTCGAAAAGTTGGTTATCTGGCAAACCATATTGGGTGGATTGCCAAGAGGAACGCATTACCAGCGAAGAGTGGCTAACATCATTGATGCGCACCACCGACCACATCCAATAACACTTCTTTGATGGTCTGATAGCGCAGAGGTAGAGCACGACTGCGCTTACGAACCAGAAATAGCTCTTCACATACAGTGTTTTTCAGTTGAGCAATGTATAACGTGTCTTTTAGTGGAAAATTGTCGACCGCACTTTGAGGCAGCACGGTGAAGCCAAGCCCTTTGCTGACAGGTAGCAAAATTTGGCTCAATTGATTTACGTAGCCGGATAATGGTAAATCGCTCATCTTAATTTCTTGGAGCTGTGGTTCTTCACACTGGTCAAAAAACAGCGTCATGTAATGCTCGGCATCAGGGTGGCTAATGACACCACAGTCATGCAAGAGTTGTGGCGTTATCTGCTTATTTTGATAATGCTTTGGCAGAACCAAGCACAACCTCTCTTTACCAATTCGCTCACTGTGAAACAGACCTTTGTTGGGAACATCAGTCACGATACCAATATCGATGTGCCCTTGCGTTATGGCGTTGAGAATAGATTGATTTGGCGCGGCTTCTAAATGTAACGATAAGCTCGGGTGCTGTTTTTGCTTCTCCAAAATGGGCCCATACAACATTAACGCCATTGCACCAGAACAAGCCAGTTTACAGTGGCCTGAAAACGCATCATCAAAACTGAGCTCTTCGAGCAGCTTCTTCTCTCTATCTTCTAACTCGAGCGCATATGCGTAGACAATCCTGCCTTGCTCGGTTAATTCGAAGCTTTTGTTTTCGCGCTTGATCAAGGCATGCTGACAACTTTGCTCTAATTTTTTGATGTGTTGGCTGACGCCAGGCTGAGTCATAAAAAGTTTTTCTGCCGTTTGCGTAAAATGACCGACTTCAATCAATGTCTTAAATGTATGTAACCAAACAGGATTAAGCATAGTGTGTGATTTTCTGAGAGCTTTGTTGGGAGACGTAAAGAAAATGATAGCACGGTGTTTTATGAAAACAGAGAAGACTTAAACGATAAAGATGAATCTTTATCAATACATTACAGACAAAATAAAACCCCGCCTGGTTTCCCAGACGGGGCTTATTCTTTTTCGCAGCAATCCAGCTACTAATAGGTGCTCCCTGCATCTATCCTTGATTGTGGCTAAGTCCTTTAACCGAGTTCCTTGTTCATCGCCTTCCTAGCGGTGTCCATTCTTGCCTATCATCCTGACGGGCGAACTCTATCCTAGAGCTTAACTACATCCTTGCTGACAACTCATCCTAAGCTATCAAATCTTCATCCTGAAGATACCCAATCCTTTAGGCTTTTTTCCTGTTCCCGCCAACATCCTGTCGACAAATTGAGTATTGATGTTTTGCTGATTTGACTCAATTAACTTTTCTAAATTATTTTTACTTATTATTTTAAGTGAATTTAAATATTACTGTTAAATCATATGTTTAATGTTTTTTCTGGCATTGCTCTTAGACGTGGTTAATCTATTTGCTTACAACTCTTGTAAGAGATCTCGCACAAGTTTGGTGGTGAATGTATTAATGAGCGCTTTCTGTTCCGAGTTCTGTGGATTGAACTGGATCACAATGCGTTAAAAGGGAGACGATAAAGATGAAAGTGAATTGATCTTGAGTAGAGATTTGTTTGAAAAGAAATAAAAAATCTTGCGGTTTTTATAAACAGTATGGTAAATCTGAAATGCCCACCTTGTTAATCCTTATTAAGATTCAATGACAGTATAAGTAGGGAACTTGATTGCCATTTTTCTGTCATATCTGGTGAGTAAGTTAACTGTGTCAGATAGATAATATGCCGTTTGCCAGTAAAAACAGGCTGCAAGAAATCGGTAATTATCATTATGTTGTGAAATTGGTCACGGTTAAATGATTGATTCCCTTATAGATTGAAGGGGATACGACCTTAGACAATAAGCTCCATGAGGAGCGTTACTTATATAAGATGAGGGACTTTACTATGAAAAAGACTAGAAGAGCTCAGCTACATCGTGTGCGTATTCAATACTGGAAAGACACGAAAGACGCCCCAGCTAAAAAATCATAGTTAATTATACCTAAAGGCACGAGCTGGCTGTGGAACGCAGTTTCCCGTTGATTGCCAGCTCAAAAACGCCAAAATCACTCCGCGCAACTTCCCAAGCACCCTATTTTTAATATCGCATTCTTCCAAAAATAAAAAAGCCAGTCTTAAGACCAGCTTTCTCTACCATTTATTGAGCTCTGCGTATTACAGGTTGCCCTTTAGTTACAGGTAGTTGGCGTCAACTAGTTCGCCCGCTTGCGCGCTTTTCACTTCTGGGCGTGCTTCTAACCATTTGATAACTTGCGCTTTCTGTTCTTCAGTCGCACTGCCGTAACGGTTAGTAGAACATAGGAAGCCTTCAAACAGTTCTAGACCACCGCCACCGAAGCAAAGACCAAGCTCGTCAATGTAGTCGATAAAGTCATCAACGAATGCATCGTAACGGTCGAAGTCGTTAATGTCTGTTTCACAGCTGATCTCGAAACCTAGGATTGCGAACTCACCTAAGAACAGCTTTTTACGGATACGACGGCTCTTGTTATCGATCTTGTCTAATTTCATGATTATCTCTCGTAGATGATTTGATTTCGTACACCTTATACCTTCTATCATACTTTAGCCCAAGTAAAATCAGAATGAAGCGATACAGTTGGTGATTATGTGACCAGAATTTAATTGCTTCGTTAGCTGTGTTGGTTGGTTTGCAGTATTGTTGAAACACAAGTTTCATATGTTTTAAGCACTTTTGTCATTTTTCTTATCCAAACTTCTTGCCGTTCAACTAATCACTTATTTATTAATTAAACTATAAGATCGGGAAAGTAAAAATGAGCAAGGAAACCTTTGACGCGACGCGTTATAACCAAAGTGAAAACAAACCATTTGAAGAAGTATTAGAAGCGAGCCTATCTCGACGCAGCATTCTGAAAGGTGGTTTAGGTAT
This sequence comes from Vibrio sp. D431a, assembly GCF_030248655.1. NCBI lineage: Bacteria > Pseudomonadati > Pseudomonadota > Gammaproteobacteria > Vibrionales > Vibrionaceae > Vibrio > Vibrio sp. D431a. Next base: position 38,641 of record NZ_JAHGAP010000015.1, read on the forward strand.
CAGTGCGATGGCAGCGTTTGGTGCTTTCGGATTGGCTGGTTGTAACTCGTCTGACTCAGGGAGTACAGTAAGCAGTGGTTCGGGCGCATCTAAAGCCGTTCTTAACTTTGAATCTATCCCTGGCTCACTCACTGACGCAGTTTCAATTCCACAAGGCTACACCGCACAAGTACTAGTACCTTGGGGAACACCACTTAATGCACAAGGCAGCGCATGGCAAAATGATGGTACCAACACCAGTACCGATCAGTTAAATGCGCTAGGCATGCACCATGACGGCATGCATTTTTTCCCATTGAACGATAGCACTACAGATGGCTTGCTATGTATTAACCACGAGTACATCGACACATCAGCACTGCATCCAAACGGTCCGACGGTTGAAAATGGCGTACGTACCATTGTAGATGAAGTGCGCAAAGAGATTTACGCGCACGGTGTATCAGTGGTTCGCATTCAACTGGAAGACAACATGTGGAAGTTGGTTGATACTGACCCACTAAACCGTCGTTATACTGGTGCGACAGTCATGGATTTGTCTGGCCCGGTAGCCCACACATCTTTAACTGTCACTCGTTTCTCACCAGATGGCAGCCAAGCGCGTGGTACGTTAAACAACTGTGGCAACGGCTACACGCCGTGGGGCACTTACTTAACGTGTGAAGAGAACTGGCCTGGTTACTTTGTTAACGCCGGGACTCGTACAGAAGAGCAAGATCGCATTGGTGTTGATGACCAAAGCACACGCTACTTGTGGGAGACATTAGCAGGTAATGCAGAAGAGCGTCTTGATGAGTTCTCTCGCTTTAATGTGGCTCCAACAGGAGCAAGTGCGATGGATGATTACCGTAATGAAGCCAATGGTCACGGTTACATTGTCGAGATTGACCCTTACACGCAAAACTCACGTGCGAAGAAACGTACTGCGCTAGGTCGTTTCCGTCACGAGGGCTGTACTTTCGGTAAGCTTGAAGAAGGCAAACCAGTGGTATTTTATTCTGGTCACGATTCTCGCTTTGAATACCTATACAAATTTGAATCTGCGGCAGCGTGGGATCCAGCAGATGCTAACCCTGATAACCGCTTGGCGATGGGTGACAAGTACATGGACGAAGGCACACTGTATGTGGCGCGCTTCAATGAAGACAGCACAGGTACTTGGTTACCATTAACGCTTGATAGCGTAACAACCGCTGGTGGTACGTTAGCGGATCACTTTGATTCACTGGCTGAAATTATCATCAATACTGCGGGTGCGGCGGATTTAGTTGGGGCAACACCAATGGATCGACCAGAGTGGTGTACGGTTGATCCATTCACGGGTTCAGTATATTTAACATTGACGAACAATACGCGCCGTACAGATGAAACCAATCCTGCGAATCCACGTTTGAATAATAAGTTTGGTCATGTTATCCGTTGGGATGAAGGTGCTTCAGCAACTGACTTTACTTGGGATATCTTTGTGTTTGGTTCGCCAGCAAATGGTGATGCAGATACCAACCGTTCTGGCTTGAATGAGTTAAACCAGTTTGCGAGCCCAGACGGATTAGCGTTTGATGGCCGTGGTATTTTGTGGATTCAGACTGATAACGGCGCAGATGAAGTCACGTCTTACACCAATGATCAAATGTTGGCTGTTGTTCCATCTAAGCTAACAGATGAGAATGGTGATCAAGCTGTGATTGGTGCGGATAATCAAGCTGAATTGAAACGCTTCTTTGTCGGACCAAATGGTTGTGAAGTAACAGGCTTTACCATCAGCCCTGATTACAAATCATTGTTTGTGAATATTCAGCACCCAGGCAACTGGCCATACAGTGAAGATGCAGCCGAAGAAACGCCTGCTGGTGTTTCTGTGCGCCCACGAGCGGCGACAGTGGTTATTCGCCGTGAAGACGGTGGAGAGATTGCAGTTTAATCTCTAAATGAATAAACACCTTAAAATTCAAGCCCTGCAATTGCAGGGCTTGATGGTTTAGGCGAATGCCTAGTTGCACTTTGTACCTAGACAACAGGCTTAGCTTTTCAATGAACCGCCTGAAGTACGAATCACGTCTTGATACCAGAAAAAGCTTTTCTTACGTTTACGTTCTAGCGTTCCTTGCCCATCATCATAACGATCGACATAGATAAAGCCGTAACGTTTGCTCATCTCAGCGGTTGAGTTCGCGACCAAATCGATTGGCCCCCAGCTGGTAAAGCCCATCAACTCAACGCCATCCAGAATCGCTTCGTGTGCTTGCACAAGGTGGTCGTTCAAGTAAGCGATGCGGTAATCATCTTGAATCTCACCGTTTTCATCGATTTCATCACGTGCACCTAAGCCGTTTTCTACGACAAACAGTGGTTTTTGGTAGCGATCGTGAAGGAAGTTCAGCAGAATGCGCAGGCCTTTTGGATCGATCAACCAGCCCCATTGGCTCTTCTCAAGATATGGGTTTGGTACGCTATCGACAATGTTACCCACTTCCTTCTGTTTCGGGTCTGCACTTGCACAGCCACTTGCGTAGTAGCTGAATGAGATGAAGTCGACACTCGCAGACGCAATTTCTTCTAAGTCGCCTGCTTCCATCTGAATTTCAATGCCGTTTTCGCGGAAGTAACGCTTCATGTAGCCAGGGTACTGACCACGTGTTTGCACATCACCGAAGAACAACCACTTGTTGTTTTCATGCATTGCAGCAAGCACGTCATCAGGGTTACAGGTATATGGGTAGTTGATTGCGCCAAGCAGCATGTTACCAATCTTGCCGTTTGGTACGATTTGCTGACACAGTTTTACCGCTTTTGCGTTGGCGACTAGTTGGTGGTGAATCGCTTGGTAAATCTCTTGTTCACTGGCGTCTTCTTGCAAACCAACACCAGTAAATGGTGCGTGTAGAGACATGTTGATTTCGTTGAACGTTAACCACAGCTTCACTTTGTCTTTGTAGCGTTCCAGCACGGTGCGAGCATAACGTTCGAAGAATTCGATGACGCGACGATCGCCCCAACCACCGTAGTTCTCGACCAGTGCGTAAGGCATTTCGTAGTGAGATAATGTCACGAAAGGTTGGATGTTGTGCTCGGCAAGTTCGTCAAAAATTTTATCGTAGAACGCCAAACCTTCTTCGTTAGGTTCTAGTTCGTCCCCGTTCGGGAAGATGCGGCTCCATGCCAAAGAGAGACGCAGACAGTTAAAGCCCATCTCTTTGAACAGCGCGATGTCTTCTGGGTAGCGATTGTAGAAGTCGATCGCCACGTCTTTGATACCCGGTGTACGCTCTTCACGGGTTTGATGCGGACTCAAAATACCGTTTGGCAGCATGTCTGATGTCGATAACCCTTTACCCCCAAGGTTGTACGCCCCTTCTACTTGGTTTGCAGCAATGGCACCACCCCAAAGAAAATGTTCAGGAAACTTAATCATGTTTCTCACTCTTTATATTTAGGAAATGTTTGTGGATTTATTGCTTGAGAATAGTGTAGGAGACACCTCGATACTTGTATCGAGATCGTATTTTTCTCAAACAGCGGGGATGCTTAGTTCTAATGATGATTTTGTAATCAATATCAACCTAGGCTGATTTGAACAATAGAGTGAAAGTCAGCCCATTTTGTTCATTCTTATGCACGGTAATTTGTCCGTTCATATCACGCATATTGTTGGCCGTAATCGCTAAACCCAGCCCCAACCCTTCACCAATTTTCTTTGAGGTTTGGAAGGGTTCAAACATGGATTCAAGCATCTCATTCGACACGCCGCAGCCATTATCACTGACGATCAGTTCGACCTGATTGTCGGTTGGATTGACGATCAAGCTGAGCTGCGGGTTGGTGGTATGGTTCATTGCGTCTAGCGCATTCGAGACAAGATTACCGAGTACCTGAAGCAGTCGTTGTTCTTCACCCAAGATGTTAGGTAAGTCATGAGCAACTCGAACACGCACATCCACTTTGTCTAGTTGGGTTTGATAAACGCGTAGGGTCTCTTCGAGTGCGGAAGTAAGAGAAATTGCTTGTAGGCTTTCTGGTTTGTTGTAGGCGAACGTCTTCAGCTGACTGGTCATGCTTGCCATACGATCAATCAGCTTTTGCACCAAAACATTGTTGGCTTTCATCATCTCGGTTTCGCCGCGTTCCGCCAGCAGTTCGTTCGTGGTGAGCAGGGTACGCAAGCCTGTCAGTGGCTGATTGAGCTCATGAGTAATCGCGCTCGACATGCGACCCAAGGCGGCCATTTTGCTCGATTCAATTAATTGGTTTTGCGCTTCTTTTAGCGCTTGAGTTCGCTCTTCTACCCGTTGCGCCAGTTCTTGGTTGACCTGTTGCAGCGATTGCTCGGCTTTTTTCCGCTTACTGATGTCTATGATCGTTGCAAGGAAATACTGCTCGCCATGCCAAGGGAAACTGGTTAGCGAGAACAGGACAGGGAAGACGCTTCCATCGCTGCGTCTGGCAATGGTTTCGACCGTGCTGATCTCTGCGAGCTCTTTATGCTTAGGCAAGTCCTTGAGCAACTTAAGTGTGGTGGAATTGGGGTTGCCTGCGTCGAATAATTCCCAAGCAAAAGCGTGTCGATTGACGCTCTCTGGTAAACAGAACAAACGCTTCGCCATTGGGTTGAGATCGAACAGTTGCCCTTGTTCATCAATCAATAGCAAACCAACGTGGGTTTTATTGATCATCTGTTTCAAGCGGCGTTGGGACTCTTCCAACAGGGCTTGAATTCGTTGTTGATTGATGTGCTTTTGTCGACGTTGTAGACCAATGATGACGAGTAATACAACCAACAAGAGCAGCGCCGCTACGCTCCAACCAATCACGTTGATGGTTTGTTGAATCGGCTTAGAAGGGGTGAGGTAGCTGACGTACCAATTCAAATCATCCAATTTAACGGTGTGCGCAAAATAGCGTTGCTGATTGAGCGTCCACACACTGATATTAGTGTTGTCGTATAAGCGCTGCGTTTCTAACTGAACGGCGTTGCTTGGTTCGTTAAACCAGTCTGCGTTATAGAGCGAGCTGCTCGATAGGAAAAAGCGTTGCTGACGGTTCTGCAACGTAATGATGTCTTGGCTAGTAATAGTCTGTTCGGTCAATAAGCTGAGGTTGATTTGCACCACCACAATGCCTGCTATATCCAGACCGTCGTAGATAGGGGCTGCAAGATAATACAACGGACTCGAACCTTTGGTTTTGTTCACCAAGGAAACACCGCCGCCTTGATTGTGAATTTGTTCCACAATGGCTTTTCGGTCAGATAGGCTAAAGCGCTCTTCGATTAAACTCGAGACCAATACTTCGCCAGAGTTAGACAGGATTAGCCAACCTTCCGTATTGGCGGCTTTATCTAGCTGAGTCAGTTGGGTTTGCAATGGCTCGTAATAAGTCCGGTTTCCTTTTACAAACGCGATGGTTTCCGGATTATTGGTGACAAGGTAAGGCAAGTGATAGAAGCGTTTGAGTGCACGGCGAACTTCACCGATATAGTCGAGCAGTTTTTGTTGAGCTTCGGTTTGAGTTTGTACGCTCAACCATTGACGAGCAACCTCTCTGCTGGCGCTATAACAAGACAACATCAGCACTGTTGCAATTACGACCACAAGCCACGTTTTGCCATTCCTTTTGCGCTGCATACTGACTCCGTTCAGCTAGTGCGTTCTCACCGAGAGTCATTAAAGAGTGCGCCTAACTGGTTGGATGTTAAAGACTTGTAAGCAAGAAGTGAGATCTAGCTCCTTTTCTCCTCAGTGGTTTTTGCTACCGTTAGCAAAGAGCGATTTCTATTCCACCTACGGTAGTAACTCATGGCTTTTGACGACACCCCTAAAATTGCACTTATCGAAGACGATGACATTGTTCGTCAGGCTACCAGTCAGTGGCTGCAACTGGCGGGGTTCGACGTGACCGCATTCAGTTTAGGAGAAGAGGGGAAAGCGGCCATTCTTAGCCAAGAATTTGATGCGATTGTCAGTGATGTTCGCCTGCCGGACACCGACGGCTTGTCGATACTAGAAAGCCTGATTGCTAATCACATCCCAACGCCAGTTATTTTGATCACCGGACATGGTGATGTCGATATGGCAGTTGGGGCGTTGCAAAACGGTGCGTTCGATTTTATCGAGAAACCTTTCCAACCTGAGCGCCTATCCCAGCGAGTGACCGATGCGGTCGAGAGTTATCGCGCACAAACGTCTACTCAAGATCGCCAAGAGTATCTATCTAGCGTTAGCGGCTTAGAAGAAGTGCTGATTGGCCGAAGCCGTGTGATGCAACAGCTTAGAGAACAAGTTGCCAAGTTAGCACGCATTGATACTAACGTGATCATTTACGGCGAAACAGGTTGTGGTAAAGAGCTGGTGGCGACCAGTTTGCATAATGAAAGCCAACGCAGATCCTATCATTTTGTGCCAATCAACTGTGGCGCTATTCCTGAGAACCTGTTTGAAAGTGAGCTGTTTGGACATGAAGCAGGGGCATTTACCGGAGCGGGTAAAAAGCGCATTGGTAAGTTGGAATACGCGGATAAAGGCACTTTATTCTTTGATGAAATCGAGAGTATGCCACTGTCTATGCAGGTGAAAGTGTTGCGTTCATTACAGGAACATACGGTTGAGCGCGTTGGGGGTAACCAACAGATCTCGGTTGATTTAAGAGTGATCGCCGCCGCGAAAGAAGATCTCAATGAGCATGACGAGTTTCGTCAGGATTTGTACTATCGTCTTAATGTGGCGCAGATCTATTTGCCTCCGCTACGTGAGCGAGAAGAAGACGCGTTGATCTTGTTCGAACACTTTGCCCTGAAAAGTAACCCTGAGAGTCGTCCGCTGAGTGAAGCCGATAGAAAAGCCATTCTTGCTTACGCTTGGCCCGGTAACGTGCGTGAGCTTAGAAATGTAGCAATGCGTTTTGCTCTGGATGAAACCGTCTCCGTGATGGAAATTCTCTCCAGTCGACCATCTTCTACAACCGAAGAGACACAAGCAGGCGTTCCGTTGGCGATTCAGCTACATAATTTTGAGCGTAAAGTGCTGCATGATTCTTTAGTCAGGCATCATGGACGCATCAATGAGGTGATGCAGGAGTTGGATTTACCACGTCGAACCCTTAACCAAAAGATGCAGAAGTTTGGTTTGAATCGCTCCGACTATACTTAGTGCGATTTCTAGCTAATTCGAAATCACTGGCATAACAAACATGTTATGCGCTTTTGGCAGGAGCTGGGACAAACTTATAATTTAGGTCTTTACCTTCTCCAAACAAGGTAACGAGGTTCCTTCCTGTATGTTTAGAGCTATATAGCGCTTCGTCTGCTTCAGCAAGCGCCTCTTGAAGTGATTGCCCCTCAGATAACTGACTGATACCAAAGCTCATGGTCACTTCAGTTTTAAATGATTGCAAAGCGGTTTCAGTTTCGACCGCAAGGCGAATTTGCTCTGCGAAAATTTTGGCTTGCTGTGCTTTTTCGAGCAAAACAATCATGAACTCGTCACCACCAAATCGCACAATGCAGGCTGACTCAGGAAGATGCTTTTTAAAAATAGTGGAGATCGTTGCCATGACGGAGTCGCCAACCGTGTGACCATAGTGATCATTAATCGCTTTGAACTTGTCGACATCAGTCATAATAATGCTGATTGCTTGGTTTTTTTTATGTGCTTTACTAACCAAGTTTGGAACGATTTCTTCCATGGCTCGACGATTATCTAGCCCTGTGAGTGCATCTAAATGAGAGAGAGCATTAATGGATTGCACCAAGCGTCCGTTAATTAACCACAGCATACTAAAGCTCAAAGCAACGATCAGGCAGATGCTAAATAAGAAAGTCAGCTGATGGATAAGGCCTGCGACCATAAAACTTGGTAACTCACCTGAAAAAGTACTCCAAAGCGCCCTAAATCCCATAAAAAAACTAAATCCAAAGAAAGAGTAAGCCATTGCTTTAACAGGGAGCTTTAAGTCCTTTTGGGTACCTTTAAGCATGGCGACACCACTAAAGAAGGTGACGATACAAATATACGTGCTCAGATAAATAATACGGCTTTTGATAGAAGGGTCATGGAAGGTGAAATAGTAAAATGAACCACTAAAAACAGGTGTTAACAAGGTGAGACAGTGAGCCAATTTTAAAGGGTATTGACGAAAAATGCTTACGCTATATAGCGTAAGCAAGAAGCCGACTAATATGAGAGTGTTGGCTATGACGATGGTCAGCCAGTCTGGCGCAGAGCCTCTAAAGCCAAGTAAAAAAGGACCTAAACCAATAAACAGTAGTGATATCGAGAAGGTTTTTAGGCCTTTGACTCTACCCTGAGTGTATTGATAACAAAGCAGACTAATAGAGTAAATGCAAGAGAACAGAATAACGATAAAGTTCAGTGTTCTGATGTCTAGATACTGATTATCCATAGGCGACCCATATCAATCTTTCATTCAGGCAACTCCTTTGCCTGATATCAATAAGCGAGCTACATAGTAACTCACTTATTGAGCGATGTCTTATGTTAAACGGCTATTCATTCACCAGCTCGAATTGTTCGGTTTGGTTGGTTTTCGTCGTAAACAGCAGACCAACAATCATCATAAATACGCTAGGCATAATCCAGCTAGCAAAGTCATTGTACAGAGGCATGTAATTACCCATCCACTCATCGGTGGAATCTGGCATGTAACCTAGGATGTGCAGCGCATCAACACAACCAAACGTTAAAGCAGTGAACGCCGTCGCTACCACCATGATTTGTGACATCTTGTTGCGCACTGGTGCCATGACCATCAACGCAATCGCGACTGGGTGAAGCGCCACAACCGCTGGCAATGTGATAGCCAATAGTTGCTCTAGACCTACGTTAGCGATCAAACCTGCCAATACCATGGTCGTGATAACGCAGCCTTTGTAGTTCACTTTGCTGAAAGTGTTGTCGTAGAACTCACTGCCTGCGGTGGTTACGCCGATAGCAGTAGTCAAACACGCCAATACCATCACGGCCCCTAGTAATAGTGAGCCAAATGCGCCGAAGTGGCTAAAGGTGAATGCCGTTAAGATGTCGCCACCGTTACTGAATTCAGAGCCTAAGTATGAGCTTGTTGAGCCAATGTAAGCCAATGAGATGTAAACAAATGCCATGGCAACCGCGTACATTAAAGCAGCAATTAGTGTGTATTTTGCAGTGGCTTTCGGGCTATCCACACCCATGCTGCGAATCGCGCGGAAGATAATCCAACCAAAACCGATAGAACCTAGCGCATCCATGGTCATGTAGCCTTGGGTCAAGCCTTCAGCAAATGCGCCAGATACGTATGGTCCTGTTGCGGTAGTTAGCTCACCTGCAGGAGAAATCAAAGCCGTCACAGACATGATGATCAAGATACCCATCAAGGCAGGCGTTAAGATCTTGCCTAGGTTGTCGACCAACTTACCCGGATATAGGGCAAATAGAATGGTGATAGCACAGAAGGCAATAGTGAAAGGCACCAAAGCGGCATCACCAAACATTGGTGCAAAGCTAAATTGGTAAGCGACGGTAATCGCACGTGGGATCACGAACGCAGGGCCAATCACGATAAACACCATCACCCAAAAACTGGTCGCCAAAGGTTTAGGTAGGGCAGCGGTTAATTTGTCTGAACCGTTTACGATAGCCACCATCACCAGTGCCATCGCAGGCAGACCTACACCCGTCAAGAGGAAGCCAGACATCCCGCTCAGAAAGTTTTCACCTGCTTGGTAACCCAAAAATGGAGGGAAGATCAGGTTACCCGCGCCTAAGTACATGGCGAAAGTCATGAAGCCCAAAGCGGCGATATTGCGTGCGCTTAACATTGTTATTCCTCTTATGTTTCGCTTGGAAGAAACTGAAAGGAATGGGAGGAGTATGTGGTGTTCCCGTCAGCTTCTTCTCAAGCTGACAGAAAGTTTAGATATAGCCTGTCAGCTCTGAATCAGTTTCAGAGAGAGCAGGAGGATCGCAGCAGCAACGCCAGATGGGCGTTTTAAAGCGAATTGTAATTGCGCAGTTGCTGACATGGGTGATCCTTAAAGACGAAAAAATACCAAGGAATACGTTTGCCTTGGCGTGTTGTTACACTAACGAACATAGGGCCATTGGCACAACCCCGAAGTAGAAAATAAGTTGATACGGTCAATGTTTATTTCTGAACTGGTGGATCGAGCTGCTTTTTAAATTAAAAATTAGAATAAATGACTTTTCATTTTTGTAACATGGCTTTCTTTGCTGTATTTTTGTGCTATTTGTAGTCGTTTAGGCTATAAACCTCAGCTGATAAATTGAGCAGTTTAGAATGATGCGCTTTTTCTTCTTATTGTTAAGACGCTCATTAGTTGCAATTCAATCCAAAATTGCATCGGCAAAATATTGCTTATTAGTGAATCGTGCATTTATTTTGTCTTGATCACATTTTATTAACCTTTTGCGATCTAGGCGTGCAACCTTCTCCTCTTCAATGAGCAAGATCTTGCTCATTACTTTGCTATCAAATCAGCATGATTTTGCTCATTTTTGATGTCTTTCAGCTCTTAGTTCAATAAATACAAAGGGTTAAAAGTTGGCATTTCAATTGCTCTAGGGAATGTGTTGTTAATAAAGGTTTAACATGATGTAAATCCCCAATCGTGAAACGACTACACGGAGAGTAATAATGAAAATGAATAAGCTGGTAAAAGCTTTGGCTGTCGCTGTGACTTCTTTTGGTATTGCTGCTAACGCTGCGGCAGAAGATCGTAGCTATATTCTTGCAACGGCATCGACAGGTGGTACTTACTACCCTGTGGGCGTAGCGTTGGCGACGTTAAGCAAAGTGAAGTTGGCACTAAAGCACCACTTCTCCCTTTCTGCAATCAGCTCTGCGGGCTCTGGTGAAAACGTTAAACTGCTGAATGAAAACGAAGCACAGTTCGCGATTCTACAAGGTCTTTACGGTGCGTGGGCTTGGTCTGGTGAAGGTCCTTATGAGAAGAGCGGTCGCCAAGAACAACTGCGCTCAGTCTCTATGCTTTGGCAAAACGTTGAGCACTTTATTGTTCGCTCTGACCTAGCAAAAACGGGCACAGTGACTGATCTGAACAACCTAGATGGCAAGAAGTTCTCTATCGGTAAGAAGAACTCAGGAACTGAGAACTCTGGTCGCCAAATCATGAAAGGTCTGAAGGTCGACCCTGATAAATTCAATCTTGCTTACATGGGTTACGGCGGCAGTGCGAGCGCACTTCAAAACGGCACCATTGACGGCATGAACACGCCTGCGGGTGTACCTGTTGGTGCGGTCACTCAAGCTTTTGCTGCGTTGGGTAAAGACATTTCGATTCTTTCGTTTACTGACGAACAAATCAAAGAGGCGAACGGCAATTACAACCTATGGACGAAGTACGAGATCCCAGCGAACACGTATCCAGGTCTAGATAAGCCGATCACTACCATTGCACAGCCAAACTTCTTGGCAGTTCGTGAAGATATCTCGGAAGAAGACGTTTACCAGCTAACCAAAGCAATTTACGAGAACCTGCCTTTCCTACAAGGCATCCACAAAGCAACAAAAGCAATGGCGATTGAGAAAGCGATTGCTGGCTTGCCAGTGCCTCTTCACCCAGGTGCGGCGCGTTACTACAAAGAAATGGGCATCGAAATCCCATCAGACTTAATGGCGAAATAACGCCAACTTCGCCCCGAGTTTTGGCTCGGGGCATTTTATCCCTACCGATTTCTAAGATGGAAAAAGCCGCCAGAGCTTGGAGTATGAGATGAGCGACTCAATAGAAAAGGAATTGCAGAAGTTTGAGCTGCCCACGCGCACTGATTTTCCGTGGGTAACCACCACAATTACAGTGTTTGGCGTGGTGTTGTCTGCTTTGCACATTTGGTTTAATACCTTATCGACGTTACCAGAGTTATGGATTTCCGCGACCCACTTTGCTGGCTTTGCGGTGATTTGTGCGCTTTGGTATCCGGTTCATATCTCTCTTAAGCAGAGTAAGATTGCACTCGGCATCGATGTGTTAATTGCTATGGGCGCGGTCGCGTGTTTGCTCTACATTCCCTATGCCGAAGATGCGCTGTATGAACGCGGTGTGAAGTTCGTGACCAGCGATTGGGTCTTCGCCATCATGGCAATCCTGATTGTGATTGAGCTGATCCGACGCACCATGGGTTGGTTTATTCCAGTGCTGATTGTGGTGTGTTTAAGCTACGTTGTGCTTTGGGGTAAGTGGGCGACAGGTATTTTCCACTTCCCGGGTTTGAGCATGGAAACCTTGCTCTACCGTAGCTTCTATTCTTCTGAGGGCATGTTTGGCTCTATTTCGCGCATCAGTTGGACTTTCGTATTCATGTTCATTCTGTTTGGTGCGTTTCTTGTGCGCTCTGGTGTCGGTGATTACATCATCAATGTGGCACGTGCTGCGGCTGGCAAAATCATTGGTGGTCCCGGTTTTATCGCAGTGATTGGCTCGGGATTGATGGGCTCAGTATCTGGATCTAGTGTGGCAAATACGGTTTCAACTGGTGTTATCAGTATTCCTTTAATGCAAAAAGCAGGTTTTCCTTCGCGCTTTGCGGCGGGAGTTGAAGCTGCAGCGTCGACAGGTGGTCAGTTGATGCCACCAGTGATGGGGGCGGGTGCTTTCATCATGGCGTCTTACACGCAAATTCCTTATGTCGATATCATCGCAGTTTCTTTCATTCCTGCTCTTATTTATTTCTTATCTGTTGCGTTCTTTGTGCGTATCGAAGCCAAACGCAGCGGCGTTCAAAAAATCACGACCAGCGATGAATCTCTATTGAAAGTGCTGATCAGCGGTTGGCACAACCTTATCCCGCTGGCGGTGTTGGTTACTTTGTTGGTTCAAGGCTTTACGCCAACTTACGCTGCTGGCTTGTCGATCATTTCTGTGGTGGTGGCTTCTTGGTTCTCAAAAGATCACAAGATGGGACCAAAAGCGATCATCGAGGCACTTTCACAAGGTGCGAAAAACATGGCGACAACCGCCGTATTGCTGGTGGGGATTGGTCTGGTGATCAATGTGATCAGCACAACGGGTATCGGCAACACGTTCTCATTGATGATCGATGGTTGGGCGAATGGTGACTTGTTCATCATGATCGTTCTGATTGCACTCGCTTCTCTTGTTTTGGGTATGGGTTTACCTGTGACAGCGGCGTATATTGTATTGGGTACACTGTCTGCCCCTGCGCTTTACAAGTTGATTGCGGAAAACCAACTGCTTGAATTGATGGTGTCAGGTCAATTGCCTGAACAAGCAAAAGCGATCTTCATGTTAGCGGCGCCAGAAAAGCTGGAACTGCTTAATGCACCAATGGCGTTGGAAACCGCGAAAGAAATGGTGGCGCTAGTACCTGCGGACTTTATGGAAACCCTACTAGAGCAAAGTTTGGGTATGGAAGCGGTAGGCTTGGCATTGCTGGCTGCTCACCTCATCATCTTTTGGTTATCGCAAGACAGTAACGTTACACCACCAGTGTGTTTGACCGCTTTTGCAGCAGCAACCATCGCCAAAACACCACCGATGCGCACTGGTTTGATGGCGTGGAAAATCGCCAAAGGTTTGTATCTTGTACCGCTACTTATTGCCTATACAGGCTTGGTCAGTTGGGATGTGACGTCGGTAATTACCGTAGGCTTCTTTGCCATCATCGGTACCTATGCATTGATTGGTGCGATTGAAGGCTACTTGGAAGGTCCTCTAAACATTCTGACGCGTCTCTTGTTGGTAGTGGTAGGTACATTGCTAGTTTGGCACGACATCCCAATGTTGGTTCGTGTGGCAAGCTGTGCGGTATTTGTCGCGGTGTTCATTTACAGTGGTCGCAAGTTCAAATTGCAACAATCTCAACTATCGGTTTTATAAGAGGTCGTATGAAATCAGTCTATGACTACATCATTGTTGGTGGCGGTATCGTTGGTGTGTCGACAGCATGGCAACTACAGCAACGTCATCCAGACAAATCCATTTTATTGGTTGAGAAAGAGTCCGGTTTTGCCCAGCACCAAACCGGACACAATAGCGGCGTGATTCATGCCGGGGTGTACTACGCACCGGGCAGCTTAAAAGCGGATTTTTGTAAGCGTGGGGTAGAGCGAACCATTTCGTTCTGCGCCGAGCACGATATTCCGGTGGAGAACTGTGGCAAGTTACTGGTTGCGACCAATGAGCAAGAAGTCGAACGCATGAATGCTCTCTATGAGCGCTGCCATGTCAACGGCATCGACGTAAAGCTACTCGATGAAGTCCAACTTAAACTGGCTGAACCAAACATCACGGGATTGGGCGCGATTTATGTCAAAACCACCAGTATTGTGGACTATCGTTTGGTCACTGAGCAGATGGCGGAAGAGTTCAAAAAGCTCGGTGGTCAAATCAGCCTGAGAACCAAAGTGGTGGCTGCCGAAGAGAAAGACGAAGAAGTTCAATTGACCTGCATTGCAGACGGGCAAACCATGCAGCTCAATGCCAAATTCTTGGTCACTTGCAGCGGCTTGATGGCGGATCGTATGACTAAGATGATGGGTATTCCAACCGATTTCCAAATTATCCCTTATCGTGGTGAATACTACCGCTTAGATAGCAAACACGACCAAGTGGTGAATCATCTTATTTACCCAATTCCCGACCCTGATTTGCCATTCTTAGGTGTCCACCTGACTCGCATGATTGATGGCAGTGTGACCGTTGGTCCAAACGCGGTGCAAGGCTGGAAGCGAGAAGGGTACGACAAGGTTAACTTTAGCCTGCAAGATACCATGCAAATGCTCAGTTTCTCCGGCTTTTGGAAGGTGACACAAAAGCATCTAAAAACCGGACTGGATGAGTTTAAGAACTCGTGGTGGAAGCCGGGTTATCTCAAGCTGGTCAATAAATACTGCCCAAGCATCAAGGTCGATGATCTCAAACCATATCCTGCGGGTATTCGTGCGCAAGCGGTGTTATCCGATGGCACTTTGGTTCATGACTTTTTGTTTGCCGAGAGCGCAAGAAGCCTGCACGTTTGCAACGCACCCTCACCCGCAGCGACATCTGCGATGCCCATTGGGGAGTACATTTGCGATAAAGTGAATGAAAAGATAGAGGCGAAAACGGTATAAAACAAAGGCGACGTAAAAAACAAAGGCGACGTAACGGTCGCCTTTATTGTATTTGAATCTGGGATTTAGGAGTTGCCATCTTTAGGGCAGAGTTCCCCTTTCTTTGCGTGTCTTTCTATCATGTAATCGCCTCGGGCACTGTGCAATACAATTGCATTCCAGACTTGACCATCTTGCAACTCGAACTCAAACGCATAATGGGTGCCGCCGACCATTTTCGTTCTCACCTCATGAATTGCTTTCAATTTATCATCGGCATTCATTTGATAAAGCACCATGTTGAGTGAGCGTCTGGCGTCAGGAGTTGCCTCAGCAAGTTGCCAATGGCTCTGTTCGTTTGTTGCGGAGCAAATAGACCGCATTTTACTTTTCATGGCGGATGACATCTGCTTGTCTACGGCCAATGCATTTGGTGAAAACAGTGGAACCGTCAAAGGAATCAAAGTTACCAGAAACCGCTTTAAGGTCATAAAAACACTCCGTTGTTTTACTCTTGCTTGAGTATAGACCTCAATGGCTTCAGATGTGGTGCAGTAGACTCTGGGCCTACAATATCGCAGTTCGTATCAACGAACTGATGATAAACAAGGCGACCACGCTTACCAGCCAAATGCCAATGAACCACAAAATGGGTTTTAGTTTCATCAGTGATATCCTTCTCCACGTTTCATCTTGCCGCGGAAAACCCAGTACGAATAAGCCGTGTAGGCTATGATCAGAGGAAGTAATACCACCGCACCGGTAAGTAAAAATGCCAAACTCTTATCTGGCGCGGCGACGTCTTGATAAGTGAGTGCGAATGGGACCAAGTAAGGGAATGTACTGACACCGAAACCCATCGCGGACACAAGAAACAGGCCGATCGCAAGAACGTAGGCTCGGACGGCTTTGTGGTCGAGTAAGGCTTTGAATAACTGCCAAATAAGTGCCGCTGCAATAATTGGTAAAATGAAAAACAGTAGCGAGTTTGGTAATGAGAACCAACGTTCAAATACGATATTTTGGCTCAATGGCAGCCACAAACTGGCGATGAATATACAGGTTACCATCGCTAGTCCCCATCGTCGCGCGACCACGTAATAGCGCCCCATCAGCTCTTCTGGAAGCTTGATTAATAACCAGCATGAACCGAGCAGAATATAAGCACAAACAAGCGCCAAGCCACAAAATACGCTAAATGGTGAAAGCCAATCAAACCATCCACCTGCGTATGCTCGTTCACTAACCTCTATACCTTGGAGCAGGGTTCCGAGCATAATGCCTTGCATCAATGCTGCGGTGAGTGAACCAATGAAAAAAGCGCTATCCCATAAAAACTTTCCGCGTTGTGTTCGGAAGCGATACTCAAAAGAAACCCCGCGCAGAATTAATCCGAGCAGCATTAAAATCAGAGGAGCATAGAGTGCTGGCATAATGACCGCGTAGGCGAGGGGGAACACGGCAAAAAGCCCACCACCGCCAAGAACTAGCCAAGTTTCATTCCCATCCCAAACAGGAGCGATGCTGTTCATCATCATGTCGCGCTCTTCATCGTCATTAGCGCTGAGGAATAGGATACCAATACCGAGATCAAAGCCATCTAACACGACATAAATCAGAACGGCGAGCCCAATCAAAGCGTACCAAATTAATGCGTAATCCATGAGTTAGCTCCTAGGTTAGATGGTTAGAATGTGTGATGGCATCAGTTTTCGTGCCATCAGGAAGTCGGCTATCTAGACCTTCTTCATATCGAGTTGGAGACTTACGCATCAAACGTAGGAGATAGAAGAAGCCAGCTCCAAAAACCACAAAGTAAACCACGATGAACGCCGTCAGGGAGACGCTCACCGCGGCGGCATCAATAGGCGATGCCGAATTGGCTGTGGTTAAAAGACCGTATACGGTGTAAGGCTGTCGACCGACTTCGGTAGTTATCCAGCCTGCTAAAACTGCAATGAACCCCGCTGGGGCAAACAGCACACAAATACGTTGAAGTGCCCTCGAATCAAAAAGTTTGCGACGCTTTCTTAGCCAAAGGCTCCACAAACCAATAACAAGCATGCCAAAACCAAGCGCGACCATGACTCGGAAAGACCAGAAAACGATAGAGACAGGAGGGTGTTCCTCCTCTGGAAAAGCATCTAATCCCTTCACTTCACCGTTGAGGTCATGAGTTAAAATCAAACTACCGAGTTTGGGGATTTCCAGTGCGTATTCCATGCGTTTTTCTTCATCGTTAGGGATACCGAAGAGGATCAATGGCGCGCCTTGGTGAGACTCATAGTGCCCTTCCATCGCGGCGACTTTGGCGGGTTGATGTTCAAGGGTGTTTAAACCATGCATGTCTCCAGCAACGATTTGAATTGGTGTCACGATGGCAGCCATCCACATTGCCATCGAGAACATAATTCTGGCTAGAGGGTTATGGTTTGCTTTTAGCAAGTGATAAGCGGCAACGCCGGCTACAACAAAAGCAGTAGTAAGGTAAGCGGCGAGCAACATATGAACGAGCCGGTAAGGGAAGGAAGGGTTGAAGACAATCGCCCACCAGTCTTCTGGGATAAACTGTCCGGCTTCGTTGATACTGTAGCCCGCTGGTGTTTGCATCCAACTATTAACAGAAAGTATCCAAAACGCAGACAAAAACGTCCCGAATGCAACAATACAAGTCGCGGCGAAGTGAAGCTTCTTACCCACCTTATCCATACCGAAAAGCATCACGCCTAAAAACCCCGCTTCGAGGAAAAACGCAGTAAAAACTTCATAACCCATTAGCGGGCCTAGGATTGGGCCTGTTTTGTCGGCAAACACGCTCCAGTTAGTACCGAATTGATAGCTCAACACGATGCCACTCACCACACCCATACCAAAACTGATGGCAAAGATTTTGAGCCAGTACTTATAGATTTGCATGTACTGTTTGTTGCCCGTTTTTAAGTACAAGCCCTCTAATACAGCGAGATAACTTGCCAAACCGATCGTAAAAGCTGGAAAAATAATGTGGAAAGAGACAGTAAAGGCAAATTGGAATCTAGCTAGGTCAATGGCGAGTGTGTCCATGAGCGGTCCCTTTTTCGTTGGATAAACTGTTCGCTGGATTTAAAGAGGAGACAGAAGAGTGGCGAACAAGGTGAAATACGAAGAAGGAAGACGAAGAGATTAAAAAACGATCGCTTTTTACACATGTGCGTACCATCTTTTAGATAAAGGAGGAGTGTTATGAGCCTTAAACATTACTTTGAGAAAGCGACACCTAAGTTTGGTCCAGGTGGGAAGTATCACAAGTTCTACCCACTTTTCGAAGCTGTCGAAACCATTTTTTACACGCCTGGTAAGGTAAACCAGGGCATGACTCACGTTCGAGATAGCATCGATTTAAAACGTATTATGATCATGGTGTGGCTGGCGGTCTTCCCTGCCATGTTCTGGGGTATGTACAACATAGGCCAGCAAGCGAGTGATGCCTTGTTGTATGGAATGGAACAAGCCTCAGCTCAGCAAGCGCTTGTTTCTTCATGGCAACTGAGTTGGGTATGGGGCTCGTTAGATGCGGTTTCACAAGCGGGGTGGGAAAGTAAAATGTGGCTTGGTGCTACTTACTTTCTCCCGGTTTATGCGACGGTGTTTATCGTTGGTGGTTTCTGGGAAGTTCTGTTTGCTATTGTGCGAAAGCATGAGGTGAATGAAGGTTTTTTTGTCAGCTCTATACTCTTTGCGCTGATCCTTCCTCCGACAATTCCACTATGGCAAGCGGCTTTAGGTATCACTTTCGGTATTGTTGTGGCGAAGGAGATTTTCGGTGGTACTGGACGAAACTTCCTAAATCCAGCTTTAGCAGGGCGAGCGTTCTTATACTTTGCCTATCCTGCCAACATGTCCGGTGGTGCTGTGTGGGTCGCGGCTGATGGTTACTCTGGCGCTACTCCACTTAGTCAATGGTATGAAGGCGGGCAAAGTGCTTTGATAAATAATATGACAGGACAAACAATTTCATGGGGAGATGCTTTTGTTGGTAATTTACCAGGCTCGATGGGTGAAGTCTCTACGTTGTTGATCGCACTAACAGGCTTGGTTCTCATCTTTATGAAGATTGCATCGTGGAGAATTGTTGCGGGCGTGTTGGTCGGTTTAATCGGAGCTTCATTACTATTGAATGCGATCGGTTCAGACTCTAACCCCATGTTCTCCATGCCGTTCTACTGGCACTTCGTGATTGGTGGGGTTGCGTTTGGTACCTTCTTTATGGCGACAGACCCTGTCTCGGCAGCTTTTACCAATAACGGGAAATGGGCATACGGAGTATTAATCGGCGTGATGACGATTTTTATCCGAGTGCTGAACCCGGCTTATCCAGAAGGCATCATGTTAGCGATTCTATTTGCTAACTTATTCGCGCCACTTTTCGATTACCTAGTCAAAGAAAGTAATATCAAACGCAGAATGAAAAGGGCGAGACCTTCTTAAAATGAGGGTGACCTCACTGAAAATTGATTGAAAACTGCACTATATTGAAAAGGTCAGAGACATGGGGTTTCTGACTTTTTATTTTTATCAGGAGGACGAAGACGATGAGAATAAAGGATATTCTCGATAGCCGTTTGGTGCTGTCGTTCTGGTATAACCTAGACTACTGCTTGTCTCTTCTTAGTAAAATCTCTTCTCGTTGATTTCCTCAATGCAATCGCATTGAAAAGCATTCTATCTATTTGTTTTTTAGTCTTACGTGAAACTGCGTAGGGCAATGCGTATAAGGAAATTAACAATGAAACGTATTCCAGAACCTTTCCGTATCAAAATGGTTGAGCCAATCAAAATGACGACTTTGGCAGACCGTGAAGTCGCGTTAAAAGAAGCGGGCTATAATCCATTTCTTCTTCGTAGTGATGATGTTTATATCGATTTGCTGACTGACTCTGGCACTGGTGCCATGAGTGATAATCAGTGGGCTGGCATCATGATGGGGGATGAATCCTATGCGGGGAGTCGAAATTACTACAACCTGTGTGATGCAGTGGAGCACTTCTTCGGTTATAAGCTCACCGTGCCTGCACACCAAGGGCGTGGTGCCGAGCAAATTTTGTTCCCAGCTTTGATTGAGCGTATGCGTCAGGTGCGTGGTGGCGAAACGCCAGTATTTATCTCGAACTACCATTTTGATACCACAGCGGGTCACATTGAACTCAATGGCGGTAAAGCGATTAACGTGGTAACGGAAGAAGCATTCGACACCACTACGCCTTATGATTGGAAGGGCAATTTTGATATCGATAAGCTGGTGGCAACAATTGAAGCGCACGGTTCGCATAACATTTGTGCAATTATCACCACGATTACTTGTAATAGCTCCGGTGGTCAGCCTGTGTCGATGGAAAACATGCGCAGTGTGTACGAGATTGCAACCAAGTACGATATTCCAGTGGTGATTGACTCGGCTCGTTACTGTGAGAACGCCTACTTTATCAAGCAGCGTGAAGCGGGTTACGAGAATAAATCGATTCTGGAAATCATCCGTGAGATGTACCAGTACGGTGATATGCTCACCATGTCAGCTAAGAAAGACCCGATGGTAAACATTGGTGGCATGTGTTGTATTCGTGATCATAAGGAGTTGTTCCAGGCGGTGCAGACGCGCTGCGTACCCATGGAAGGATTTGTAACATACGGCGGCATGGCTGGGCGTGATATGGAAGCGCTCGCTCGCGGTTTGTATGAAGCCGCGGATGAGGATTTTCTTCACTATAGAATTAGCCAAGTTCAATACTTAGGTGAGCGCTTACGTGAAGGCGGTATTCCGATTCAATACCCAACGGGTGGTCATGCGGTGTTTGTGGATGCCGCTAAGATTTTGCCACATATTCCAGCGGATCAGTTTCCTGCGCAGGTATTGTGTAATGCTTTGTACTTGGAAGCGGGTATTCGAGCAGTAGAGATAGGATCGTTGCTGCTTGGTCGAGATCCGGAAACGGGTAAACAAAAAGTGTCAGAGCTTGAGTTGATGCGTTTGACCATTCCACGTCGTGTCTACACAAACGATCATATGGATTACATTGCGGATGCGATTATCGAACTGAAAAATCGTGCACATGAGTTAAAAGGGCTCACTTTCGAGTACGAGCCACCAGTGCTGCGCCACTTTACTGCTCGATTTAAAGAGATCGATTAACTCAAGTTTAAATCTAGATAAGCAAAAGGCCGCGAGTTTCGCGGCCTTTTTCGATTCGTTTATTTCTTAGCGTTACACTTACGCCAACTCTAATGTGATGCGAACGAACTGGTCGTCTTGATACTGCACTTCATAATTGAAGGTACCACTGGCGTAAATGCTGCCAAGAAAAAGTGAACGTTGACTCATTGGTCCGCGGAACAGCATCGAAATAGGAGCGATTAGGGCGTTATTATCATCGAAGTGCTGATTTAAGTTCTCAGAAAGCACACACAGCAAACAGCCGTGTTGGTCGTGAGATAAGTCGACGTCTTCCGGTCGAGATAATAACACGGTAGTCCCCAGTTTCTTCTCAATCTCGTTGATCAGCAGCAAGTAGCTATCTAGATCGGGTTGAGGGTTGCTGGGTTTGTCTGCACCGACGCAGCGCTCGAGTAATGCTTCCAGATTTCCGTTCTCACCTTTTGCCTGCTGAGTCAAAGATTTTAACGGCTTTTTAATCAGCTTATAGCGATTACTCTTCAGTTTTGGTTTCAGCCATTTCTGAAGTAAGTCATTACGTTCTTTAAGGGAGAGGCCATGCGAGGACGCGTGAATTTTAAAGTGCAGGTGTAATAAAGCGTGAACCGCAAGCTCACTCAGAAGTTGATTAGCATCTGTAGACTGTCTTGCCTGCTTAGAACTTTGCATTACACTCGAACAAAATTAGGGAAGAAGGATAATGGTGCCGAGAGAGGGACTCGAACCCTCACACCAAAGGCACTAGCACCTCATGCTAGCGTGTCTACCAATTTCACCATCTCGGCATCATGATGCTCTGAATACTCAGAGGCCTCGAAAGAAGCAACGCGAATTGTATAACCAAAATCCACCTGTTGGCGAGAGCAAAATGACGAATTTTGGCTCTTTCGAGTTTGATTGCATATTTATTGGTCACTTTTATGTTTTTTACCATCAACGCCTATCCTTATGCCCTTACTTTTATTAATAGTATGACGACAAAAGAGTACTTTTGCCTAAATTTTGAACGCTTGAACGTTTGCGTAAATAAATGTGATGAATATCTCTTTTTGTTGGCTATACTTGCGTCCCGTTTAAGCGGGAATTAGGGTTTAGTTGTTCAGGACCCTTACCCATACAAGCCGTCACATGGAGCAGGCCAAGCAACATGCTCGCCAGCAGTGAATGACCCCACGGACCGGACCAGCTACGTTCAATTGCTTGTATAAGGTAAAAATAAGATGTCGAACTATTCGTTCTGTCTACATTCTGGATCTAAAAGTGAGTTATCACTCGCTGCGTTGTCCCTTTCTTCTGCCAATTCCTTTGGCTCTTTTTTCTTTTTCAACGTTTAGTAGGTCCAGCTCATGAGTGTTCTATTTAGTCTATTTGGTATTGTTGCACTGCTAGGTTGTGCTTTCCTACTTTCTGAGGGTCGTTCTTCCATTAATTGGAAAACTGTATCTCGCGCCTTGATGCTACAAATGGGGTTTGCTGCTTTGGTGCTCTATTTCCCGTTGGGTCAAGCGGCGCTGGCGAGTTTAAGTAATGGGGTCGCGGGGCTACTCAGCTTTGCTGATGAAGGGATTAAATTCCTCTTTGGTGACCTCGCTTCTTCTGGCTTTATCTTCGCTATTCGTGTCCTTCCTATCATCATCTTCTTCAGTGCTCTTATCTCCGCCCTTTACTATTTGGGCATTATGCAAAAAGTGATTCAATTTATTGGCGGCGCTATCCAGAAGTTCTTGGGTACGAGTAAAGCAGAGTCTTTGGTTGCAACAGGGAACATCTTCTTATCTCAAGGCGAGTCACCACTTCTTATTCGTCCATTTCTTTCTAACATGACTCGCTCTGAACTGTTTGCCGTGATGGCTGGTGGTATGGCTTCAGTGGCGGGCAGTGTGCTTGGTGGTTATGCTGGTTTGGGTGTCGACCTCAAATACTTGATCGCGGCAAGCTTTATGGCAGCGCCAGGTAGTTTGATGATGGCAAAAATTATCGTTCCTGAGCGTCAAACGCCAAGCGATTACAACAATATTGAGCTAGATAAATCAGAAGAAAGCAACGTAATTGATGCGCTAGCAAGCGGTGCTATGGGCGGTATGAAAGTTGCTGTTGCTGTTGGTACCATGCTTATCGCTTTCGTGAGTGTTATCGCGATGGTGAACACGGGGCTAGAAAACTTGGGTGAGATACTTGGTTTCTCTGGCGTAACGCTACAAGCGATTTTTGGTTATTTGTTTGCACCTCTCGCATGGTTGATTGGTGTGCCAAGCCACGAAATCCTAGCTGCGGGTTCATACATTGGTCAGAAAGTGGTGATGAATGAGTTTGTTGCGTTTATCGATTTTGTGCAGCACAAAGCGACACTGTCTGAGCATACTCAAATTATTATCACTTTTGCGTTGTGTGGTTTTGCGAACATTGGCTCAATTGCGATTCAGTTGGGTTCTATCGGCGTGATGGCACCTGAGCGCCGCAAAGATGTTGCAAGTCTAGGCCTAAAAGCGGTTGCTGCTGGTACACTCGCTAACCTGATGAGTGCGTGCTTAGCGGGCATTTTTATCTCTCTCTAATTTAGATTGAAGATACACACTAAAAACCCGCCTAAATGGCGGGTTTTGTTATTTCTAAGGCTTGGGCATTAAGCCGTAAGGTATCGATTTAAAAGCCTCTGGGTGCTCTTGATAAGTTGGCGCTTTATGTACCCCTTTCCAATCGAGCAGCATGATGGCTAGCACGTTACGGTGTTCGCCGTACTTGAGATCAAAGTTACCGTCGACCGACGGAATCATCCCTTTTTCTGCGTTGATTGCGTGACGAATGGCTTGGCGGGTTTTCTTTACGACCGGATCATGGTCCAAGCCTGCTAACAAAAACGAAATGCCGACTTCCGCAATCACGTCTTCTTTGGCGCGCAGTAGGATAGTGTCGATGTTGTTGCGAAAGTAATCATAAATCCATTGGTGTTTCTTCTCGCTTACTCGCTCCTGATAATACTGTGAATCGGCAAAGATGATGTGCGTCATCCCATAGAGTTTGTTCCAATACTGCTGAGCTGAAAGCATCTTATCTTTATCGTCGGGGTAGGTGTCACGGAAGGTTTGAGTGAATTCCTCGACCACATCTTGCTCTCCTAACTGACGAAGCCAGTAGACTTGGTTTGCAAGCTGAGCTGCCCATGCTTCTATCATCTCTTTGTCCGTAACGTAACGCGAGAAATCGTAGCGCCTAATAATTTTTCTCAGCGTTTTGTCTTGTTTATGCTTTAGGCCGTATTCGTTTGCTCTTGCCATTGCGCCAAGCAAATCCACACCAAGATAAAGGTACTCAGGATGGTGTTTAGTCACGGTATAGCGTCGCTGCCCTCGTTCGGTTTCTTTCTCTTGATACGTGGTCAGCCTTTGAGATGAATAGAGAATGATGTCTTCTGGTTCAACAACTTCATTAGCAAATTGGTTTAACCGGCTGGCTACTTGTGCCATGTCGGTCCAAATGGCAGCGTGATATTTCTCATCTAATGTTTGGCGGTACATGCGTAAGCCAAAATGGCCCTCTTTAAACGCCGGGAAAGTGAACAGTTCCTGTTCGTAGGTACTACGAATCAACTGCGCTGATTGAGTATTATCGAGAAGCGGTACCTCTTCCTGTGATGCCTGAGCTGCAAAGGTAAGTGAGCAAGAGAGTAAGACCGCTAAGCTAAGAGGTTTAATACGCATAAATCCATTCCCTATGAAGTCCTGAACCTAAACCTACCATCAATATTAATTGAGAATGTAAAAGCAGAGTCAATAGTTAAAAATTTGCCTAAAAGTCAGGTTGATACGTTCATCTTTGGTTTTCGCGGTTTTTGGTACGCAGTGCTTCCAGTGATGCTGTAGCTCGCCAGCCATAATCAGTAAGGAGCCGTGAGAAAGCTCGTATTCAATCTCAGTTTTACAATGTAAATTTCTAAGCAAAAATCGACGTGTTTCACCTAAGTTCAAAGATGCGATAACAGGGTTTCTACCTAACTCTGGT
This sequence comes from Vibrio sp. D431a, assembly GCF_030248655.1. Lineage (NCBI taxonomy): Bacteria > Pseudomonadati > Pseudomonadota > Gammaproteobacteria > Vibrionales > Vibrionaceae > Vibrio > Vibrio sp. D431a. Next base: position 63,908 of record NZ_JAHGAP010000015.1, read on the forward strand.
TCATTATCTTGGTGCCAGCCCATTGAGTCTTGGCCGTGTCGATATAAGTTAGCGAGAACAGAATTAAAAGTGACATCAGCAACTGATTCACAACGCACTTTGAGCTGAGTTAACTCAGGAGTCCAAGGGTGAGGCTGCATGGTTAAGCCTGAGTAAGTATATGCTGCATCACCGTGCCACGCTTGTAAGCGAGGTTGAAGTACTGACTTGCCGAACATAGTAATGTGTTCTTGGTGCCATGGCAGTGTCTTTCGAAGTTGGTCAAAGTAATTATCCGCCTCAAGATTGCTAAGAAAATGAGGATCATAATAAAGTTTTCCTCTTTCTACTTCTTGCCATAGATCGCCGCCAAATAAATCGCCTTGTTGATGCATCATCTCACACCTAAAACATAAAAGTTGTCAATCACTGTTACCTTTCTGATTATGATTGGTTATTCTTGTGATAATAAGAATTTTAACAATAAATAAAAAATCTCGTAGTTGTATACGAGTTGTGGGGAGAAAATGCGTTATTTACCCAGAAAGCGATGCTATTTTGCATTGTTCTTCCTCACCTTTTTCGCTTTGTGTATTGGGGTTATTGAGCTGTTAAATCGAAACCAGCAAGAGCTTCACAAAGAGCGAGTTCAAGTTGAGGCCAAAGAACAACTTTCCATTCTCCGTTCCAATTTGGAAGCGGTACTTATGGCGGATATCTACAAAGCCAGTACTTTAGCGACACTCATTACGTTACTTCCTAAAAATCAAGAAGAAGAATTGAGTATCGCCGCTCACCGAATCCTAAATAAAAGTAAACATATTACAATCATCGGTATCGCGAAAAATGATGTAATTAGTCATGTATTTCCACGCCAAGGTAATGAGCGCCTAATCGGCCTTGATTACCGCGCAGTGCCACAGCAGTGGGTACAGGTGCAAAAAGCCAAGGATGTACAAGAAATTTTCATCGCAGGGCCAGTGACTTTGATTCAAGGTGGCCGAGGTTTGATCGTGCGTGTGCCTGTTTTTCTTGATCCTCCAATGAATCAGGACTACTGGGGAGTGATCAGTGCGGTGATTGATTTCGATGCTCTGATGAGAGAAACCGGCGTAATTGATTTCTCGTATCGTTACCCTTTAATGATCCGTGGTTACGATAGCGGTGGCTCATTTGGTGATGCTTTCTTTGGCGCGCAAAGTGTAAATAGCATGGTATATGCAAAAGAGATGGTTCATTTTCCTTATGGTGGGTGGAGTATGGTGGTTTTCTCTGGAGGCAAAGCTGATCGCCAAATCTCTTGGCATCAGTTGCATTTAGCTAGAGTAATCGGCTATCCCATTATATTCGCACTTAGCCTCGCGCTGTTCGCCATTTATCGACTGTATACCATTGCAGATGACAGAGCTTTACACGATGAACTCACGAATTTACCAAACCGTCGCTATTTTATGAAGTTTTACAAGCAGCAGTTTGAAATAGCGAAACGTTATAAAAAGCGTTATAGCTTCGCCTTAATTAATATTGACCTAGATAGGTTTAAACACATTAACGATACCTATGGTCACGACGCAGGTGACAAAGTTTTAATCGCTACGGCTGAAAGGGTAAAAAGCTCTCTGCGTAAATCAGACATCGTGGCCAGAATGGGCGGGGATGAGTTCTTAGTTGTAGTTCATCACCCAGGAACGGAAGAAAATGTTCAGTCCCTTCTACAAAAACTTCGATTAGCGCTATGCTCGACGCCCGTCATTTACGATGAAACGCTTATCTATTTGAAAGCCAGTATTGGGTACGCGATATTTGACCCGAAAATGTCATCTCCTGAGCAAATGATGAAAATAGCCGATGAGAGAATGTATCAACAAAAGCATGGCGGATAAGCCTGAACCCAGTTTCAATAAGGGGTTAGAAGAATGGTAAAGTTGGGAGCCCGAAATCTCATCATCATTGAGGTGCAAGAATATGTGACTTCATATGTTCACAGACACTTTGCTGAGAGAGTCGTTATTAGCAGTGCATTCAGTGGCATATTTGCATAATGTTGCATTTTGCAAATGCAGTTTGCGAAATTAATGGTTAATAAAGCAACGATATGCATCTGGATCTACTAAAAAACGGCTTTTTTAAAGTTGGCACGCATCGTGCTTTACTTAGAGTGACCCTTATTAAGCCGAGGGTCACCTAGCCAACTGACGTTGTTAGTGAATACAAATTGTTCACAAGTATATACCGCCAATCACGTTTATTGTGATTGGCGTTTTTTCTTTCTAAAGCCCGATGATATTCACGTCGCTGCCCGTCTCATCAGCTTCTCCGCACTTGCTGTAACAACTAGGTTGTCTTGGACAAACCGCCCCTCTGGAGCAGATCAACCTTGCTTGGGTTTGAATCCCGCGCTCTATCCAGTTGATGTTTAATATCTTAGCGATAGTCGTTAAGTCTTTTTTGATGTGGGGAGGAATAACACTACTTCCGCCGGAAGCGACACAAAGGGACTTAAGTTCTTCCGCTATGGAAACGGCATCGCCACCTTGTGCAGAAATGGCAGGGTTAAGATCAATACCGGCACATAGCACGCGATTATTCCCCGCAGGGTCAAATACGTTGACCGATTCGCAGCAGTAGATACGTGGCTCGTCGCCAACATTTAAAATCGAAATTTGCGCTGAACTGGTATCCAAAGGCTGGGAAAGGCGTCGGAATACCGCCCAGTGCTGGCAAGGGTCGTTCACTTTGCGCATGTTGCCCCAAGGCAATGGAATACCATTTCCGCGATACACGGCTTTTAACTTGCCAGGGCCATAGGCATCAAAATAGTGCCAATGAGGGTAAGGCGAGACCACCGTCATGCGACGCATTGCAACGGAAGGAGAAACCCCCGCCTTTTTGTGAACATCAATCTCGTAACCAGAACGGTCAAGCAACTGACGAAAGGGTACTTTGGGGCAGAGTAGGGCACCGGCGAAGAAGCTAGACTCAAAATCACGCCAAGCTTGCAGGATATCTTGCGAATTGAGTTCAGAGTTCGACACAGGGCTGTCCATTTGCTCCCAATTGTTTTGATGCCCGATAGATAAAACGTTATTCATTGCATCGCTGCTATGGAGCACTCGATGGCCGATATATACCGCCAAGTCATACTTCAATCGGGTTGGATAGTCACGCATTCGTTTATTGAGATAAATAGTCCCAGGTGGCTCCATGAAAGACGTAATCAACTGTTTGGCGCTGACGCCCAGTTCATCAATCACATCTTGTGGCGCTCGATCTACCCAGCGGATATCCAATCCCATACTCTTTGCAATGTCGATCAGATCTTCCACTGACAGATTAAGTCGCTTTAAGCCCACTTCTTCCGCTGCCCGTTCTAAGTCTGGAAAATGGTTTTGATGGTTTTCTTGGTGTGCTCGAATCAAGAGATGAGCAAACTGACGCCCCGTGATACCTGTTTGGGAGAGCATTTCTGGTATCGCGATTTGAAGAATATCATTGGAGAACAGAAAGCTCGGCTCCAACGCCATGCCACTAATCCCGCCACGATTTCCTTTGTTGGGTGTGATGGCTTCTAATTCGGGTTCATCATCTAAAAACCATGCAGGATCTTTTTGAAAAACTTCCGCGATCACTTCGAGCATATCGATACTCGGTACGCGTTTTCCGCGCTCAATCATCGAAAGGTAAGAAACCGAAGGAGCGTACTCTGGATTAATTCTTACACAACGGGCAGATAAATCCTCCATCGTTAAATGGTTGTTTTTTCTTAGATTACGAATTTTCGTACCAAGAAAATGAGACTGACGAATAAGGCTTTTTGACACAGACATTTTGTAAAATTCACATTGTAAAATTTTTGTTGTGAAATTGTAGTCAATATTTCGCTAGTCTACATAATGAGCAGGCAAGGAAATTAACCATCCACTTCACAGAATTGCCTGAAACTTAAATAAAGGATTTAAGTTTTTACTCTAGGACGAGTTTTTAAGTGCGAGGATATGACGATGAATATGCTGAACTTCGATAAAAAAGAGATGCAACAACAACAACGCCCATTTATCGCTGAAGCCGTATTTGCCGTCGAAGCGGTAAGTGCCGAGCAGCAGAGTGAGAAACAAGTAAAAGCGAAGCAACTGCTTGACCGCATGTTCCCATTGGAGAACGGGTCGCACCAAGACGTATCAAGTTACGTAATTGATTATCGCCATGTATTGGCTTACTTCAAAGACGGTACGCATAGCGGCCTGAAAAGTCCGAAACATTTTGTGGCGTACACTGGTGAAAAGGAAGATCCAAAGTCGATTTTGTTTAAAGATGATTCGGGCAATCATGTAGAAGTGCTGTTTGGCTGTCACAAAGGCACTGGTTGCGTGGAATTAGTGGACATTGACGATATTCAATTGGAAACTCGCACGACGTTTCATCCTGAACTAACTGGCAATGCACCAACCGCGATGCGCCATTGGATAAGCCTAATCAAAGGCGACAAAAAAGGTAAGCCGATGGCATGCAGTGAAGATAAAGAATATACCGCAAAAAATGGTGACGACTACATTCTAAGTTATTGTTACAGCGTCGATTAAGATACTCATGATTGGATACAAAAACCCCGCACTTTACAGCGCGGGGTTTTCTTTTTCATCATAAAAGTCGTTTTCGCTTAGCCAGTTTATTTAAATTGGCATCACGCGGTTACGACCGAGTTGTTTTGCTTCATAAAGCTGTTTATCGGCTTTATTGATTAAGGCTTCAGGCGTATCACCAGGCTCAAACTCTGCTACCCCAAAAGAAGCGGTAATGCTGTGAACTTGTGTGCCTGAGCGCTTATCTCTGATACGCAGTTTTTCTATCATCCGGCGTAGTGTGTCTGCATATTGGCGAGCAATTCGCAGAGATTTGTTAGGTACAATTAACGCGAATTCTTCACCACCAAAACGGTACGCACATATCCCATCTCGACAACTTTGTTGTAGCCGGCGGGCAATGGCTTTTAATACTGTATCGCCAAAAAGGTGCCCGTAATTGTCGTTAAATGATTTGAAATGATCGATATCAAGCATGATCAAGGTCATTGCCTGATTTGATGCAATAAGTGAAGAGAGATCTTTGTCAAATGCTCGGCGGTTGTATAGGTTTGACAAACCATCGAACAACGCATCTTGCTGTACTTCAGCCAGTTGGTTTTTGAGGCGAGAAATTTCTTCACTCGCGTTAGTCAATTGGCTATTCAAAAACTTTGTTGAGTGACGAATTTCGTGTGACTCTGCGACAAGTTGACGAATCACTACCATCACTTCTTCAATGCTTAGGCTATTGTCCTCAACTTTTTCCAGTTTATTAAAGCTTTTGTCTACCATCTCAGAAAAGGAGGAAGTATCTGAAATTGTATCGCTCATTGAACTGGATACTTCATGTAGCAGAACTTCTACATTGGTTCTAAGATCTTCAAGGCTGGTTTCTGCTTTGCTGGCCACATAGTTGTTGTAAAGCTGTTTATTGGTTGCTGGCGGGCAAATACCGTAGTTTTCTAACACCGTGTCTAACTCAAAGTTGAGTTCTGGAATGGTCTTGTCAACGTAGGTATACCAAAGCGCGTAGTTGGCTGGCGTGGCAGCAACATGGTTTTTGATCATCAGTGGGACCGCTTTTTTTAAATTAGCGGTTGATTTCTTAAACTCGTCGGTCATTTCTGCGATGGTACTAGCAAAATGGGATTGGGCTTAGATTAACGGATATTAACTAATGTCGCTTTAATTTTTATCACTTTTGCATGGTTTATATAGAAAATGAGTGATTAAGATCGTGATCAATACCGTTGGATTCGAATTTTATAAAATATCAGTATGAAACATGTACAGGCATTTGGTGGTATTGCGTGTTTTGAGATATCCAGCAAATGGATTCCGTGTAAACGTTAGTAACCTAATGATCGTCAAACTCTCGTTTTCGTATAAAAGCAAGTAAATCAAAAGGCTTAACGTCAGGGTCTCCGTGAAAAGAACTCGTAGACGAAGAATTAACATCTGAGGGTGCGAATTGAAAAAGAAAATAGGACTTTATTGGTTCACGAACGACTTGCGATTGCACGACAACCCACTGTTGAAAAGCGCCAGTGTAGAAATGGACGAGTTAATTTGCTTGTATTGCTACCCTTCAATGACGCCTTACTTGCATCACTTTGCGCAGGAAGCCTCTTTCGGGCGTGCGAAATTGCAGTTTCTCGACTTATCGCTTAGTGAACTCAATCAATCTTTGAATCACCTTGGTCAGCGATTATGGGCGGTTGAACTGACGCCCGATCAAGCAATCAAGTATGCTGTTAATCGCTTCGACGTCACACATATATATGCTGACGCCTTTCCCGGTTCGGATGAGCAACAAGCGTTAGATCGCGCAGTTGAAGGCGCGTCTCATGTAAAAATAAAACAGCAAGCAATCCGGACCCTGTTAAGGGAAGAACAACTGCCATTTGACTTGAGCAATCTGCCTACGACTTTCACGCAGTTTAGAAAGCAAGTTGAAGGTTTAGACATCTCTCGGCCCCACGAGAGTATCCGTTCGTTACCTCCAATTCCTTTAGGTGTGAATCTTCCTTCCGTTACTGCATATTACTTTGACACAAAAGCTGCGTTTCATGGTGGAGAAAGCCGCGGGCTTGAACATTGTCGCCAGTATTTTGCTTCCACACTAGCCAGTGAATACAAACAAACACGCAATGGTTTAGATGGCATGGATTACTCCACCAAGTTCTCTCCTTGGCTAGCTCATGGGTGCGTTTCTCCGAAAACTATTTATGCCATGTTGAAACGTTATGAAGCGGAGAATGGTGCAAATGATTCAACCTACTGGATTTACTTCGAGCTGCTTTGGCGTGAATACTTTTATTGGTATGCCCGTCGACACAAGCGACAGCTCTTCCGATTCGGTGGCATCCAAAATCAAGCACCACTCACCAGCTTTTACGCGCACCGTTTTCAACAATGGAAGAAAGGTGAAACGCCATTTCCTATCGTCAATGCGTGTATGCACCAACTTAATGAAACCGGTTATATGTCGAATCGTGGCAGACAGTTAGTCGCCAGTTGTTTGGTGCATGAACTTGGCCTCGATTGGCGTTATGGCGCGGCGTACTTTGAGTCACAACTGGTTGATTACGATGTGGCATCAAACTGGGGAAATTGGCAATACCTAGCGGGCGTTGGTGCTGATCCGCGTGGTTCACGACAATTCAACCTCGAAAAGCAAACCGAAATGTACGATCCGCACATGGAGTTCATCGATAGGTGGCAAGGTCGTTGTCCTGGCGCGCATTTGGATAGTGTAGACATGGTCGATTGGCCGATTGTGATGGGCAGCAGTGACAAAGCTTCGTCATCGGAGAAACCGTAATGCAATTTGAAACCGTACGATTGATCTTGGGCGATCAACTTAACAGTGAGCACTCTTGGTTTCAGCAACCGGATGAGCAAGTGCTTTACCTGATTGCGGAGCTCAAGCAAGAGAATACTTACGTCACGCATCATATTCAGAAAGTGTGTGCGTTCTTTTCCGCAATGGAACAGTTTGCGAAAGAGCGTCAGAGTGAAGGTCACCAAGTTCTGCACCTCACGTTGGATGACACACAATCCTTCGACGATCTTGAGCAAGTCTTGCAACACTACGCGAGTGAAGTTGGTGCAAGTAAGTTTGAATATCAACGCCCGGATGAATACCGTCTTCTGGAGCAGTTAGCCAAACTAAAGCTTGATGGGGTCGTGACGCGTTGTGTCGACTCGGAACATTTTTTGTTGCCGTTTGAGGAAATAGAATCGCAGTTTCCTCAAGGTAAACACATCATGATGGAGCACTTTTACCGCCGTATGCGCAAGCGCTTCGACATCTTGATGCAAGACGGAAAGCCCGTCGGCGGAAAATGGAATTACGATGCCAATAATCGTAACAAGCTCAAAGCCAAAGACATTGAACAACTGCCACAACCTTTGATGTTCAGTACTGACATCCACGGCATTATTGAGCGGCTGGCACGACATGACATCAAAACCATCGGAAATCTCGAAGGGGACTTGTTGTGGCCGATTAATCGCGCGCAAAGCCTCTCTTTACTCGCGCATTTCTGCCAAGTCTGTCTGCCGTTATTCGGACGTTTTCAAGATGCCATGACAGGCCAGCACGACGCTAAGTGGAGCTTGTATCACAGCCGAATTTCATTCTCGCTTAACAGCAAATTACTGCACCCGAGAGAAGTCATTGATGCTTCACTCAAGGCATTTCATTCCAACGCGGACATCGACATTTCTCAAGTTGAAGGGTTTATTCGCCAAATCTTAGGATGGCGAGAGTACATTCGAGGGGTCTATTGGGCGAACATGCCTCATTACCCGAAAAACAACGAATTGGGCGCAGAAAGAAAGCTGCCAGATTTCTTCTGGAATGGTGAAACTAAAATGGCTTGTATGCGCAATGCGATTGGGCAGTCCCTCGATTACGCCTACGCACACCACATCCAACGATTGATGGTCACTGGTAACTTTTGCTTGCTAACCGAGATCGACCCAGATCAAGTGGATGAGTGGTATCTCGGTATCTATGTTGATGCGATTGAATGGGTCGAAATGCCGAACACACGTGGCATGGCATTGTTTGCGGATGGCGGCATTGTTGGCACCAAACCTTACGCGGCGAGTGGTTCTTACATCAACAAAATGAGCGACTACTGTAAAGGTTGCCATTACGACAATAAGGCGAGGAGCGGAGAAGGCTCGTGTCCGTTTAACAGCCTTTATTGGCGCTTTATGAACAAGCACGACAAGCGCCTCGCAGCCAATCCACGAATCGGGATGATTTTCCGCTCTTGGGACAACATGGAAGAACAGCAACGCCAAGCGATTCTTGATACCGCAGAGCACTACATAGAAAACGTGGAGAACTTGTGATGGAAATACTCATCGTCGGTGGCAATGGTGGAATTGGTTTGGCAGTGGTGAGAGAAGCCGCAGCTCGGTTCCCTCAAGCGCGCGTGCATGCCACTTATCGTAAGCAGCAACCAGATTGGCAACACCCAAATGTCGTTTGGCATCAAGTGGATGTATCGCAAGACGAGCAGATAAAAGCGTTCAGTGAGCAGATTGAACACGTCGATTGGTTGGTGAACTGTGTTGGTATGTTGCACACCCAAGAGAAAGGCCCTGAAAAGAATCTTAATTCGCTCGACGCAGACTTCTTTCAGCAAACCATCACGGTTAATACTTTGCCAAGTTTGCTGTTGGCGAAATACTTCACGCCCAAGCTAAAGCGCAGTACTGCACCCAAGTTTGCGACCATTTCGGCCAAAGTTGGCAGCATTAGCGATAATCAGTTAGGTGGTTGGTACAGCTATCGAGCATCGAAAGCCGCATTAAACATGTTCCTAAAAACCATGTCGATCGAATGGCAAAGAGTGGTCAAACATGGCACGGTGCTTTCACTTCACCCTGGCACCACAGATACCGCTTTGTCGGCACCTTTTCAAACCAATGTCCCAGAGGGAAAGTTGTTTACGCCAGAGCGAGTTGCTAAGGATTTATTAGGCTTGATAGAAAAAGCAACCCCGCAAGATAGCGGGGCGTTTTGGGCTTATGATGGGACGTTATTACCTTGGTAAGAGAACGCGTACAAACGTTAATACAAATGAAATAACATACTCCAGAGAGGGTCGGAGTGACCTACGTTTTCGTTGATTTATTTCTTCGGCAACGCTCAGAACAATAAACGATTTCCTCCCAATTTCGCGCCCACTTCTTTCTCCAAGAAAATGGGCGCTGACAGACCGGACAGACTTTCATGGGAAGGTTGGATTTAAAACCTTTCATCGCGCTGAATGTTCACTCCTAATTTGGTTAAAACTACTTATCAAATAGGTACAGGTAATCGCCGTAGCCTAAACTCGCCATCTTGTTCACAGGTACAAATTTCATCGCAGCAGAGTTCATACAATAGCGTAATCCCGTCGGCTTCGGACCATCTTTAAACACATGACCTAGGTGTGAATCACCAAACTTACTGCGGATCTCCGTTCTAGGGTAGAGCAGTTTATAATCGGTTTTCTCCACGATGTAAGCCGGGTTAATTGGTCGAGTAAAGCTTGGCCAACCTGTGCCAGATTTGTATTTATCAGTAGAAGAAAATAGCGGTTCACCGGTCACAATATCCACATAAATTCCCGCTTCTTTGTTGTCCCAGTATTCGTTATCAAACGGACGCTCCGTGCCTTCTTCTTGCGTCACGTAATACTGTAGCTCTGTTAAGTTTGATTTGATTTCAGACTGAGCAGGCTTACTGTACGCTTTCACTTTCGAAAGCAGCTTTTTTTCTTCAATCAACTGTCGAAGTGTTTTAGGGCTTTCTTTTCGATCTTCACCAAATACTTCGTCGAGATATTTATCGCGACCTGATGCGTAGCGGTAGTATTTGTACTTCAGGCTACTCTTCTTGTAGTAATCCTGATGGTACGATTCCGCAGGGTAGAACTTTTCAAACTCGATCAGTTCTGTTTTCAACGGTTTTGGATAGATCATCGCCTTGTCGATTTCCATCATAAACTGCTCAGCAATCTGCTTTTGCTCCGCATTAAGATAGAAGATCGCCGGGCGGTATTGGGGACCACGGTCGACGAATGAGCCTTTGTCGTCAGTCGGGTCGATATGGCGGAAGAAGTAGTCCAGCACTTGTTCGTAGTTCACGACAGCAGGATCGTACTTCACCTCAATCACTTCAATATGACCAGATTTACCAGAAGAGACTTGGCGGTAAGTCGGGTTTTCAATATGACCACCTGAATAACCTGATACAACATCGATTACGCCGGGCAGTTGCTCTAAATCCGATTCTGTACACCAGAAACAACCGCCAGCTAGCGTTGCGATTCTTGTATTCTCTGAAGCCTTCAGCTTATCCATCGTATCGGCGGTACCTGTTTTACTCAATAGTAGAAACAAGACTGGAAGTGCGAAGGAGAAACCGGCCAATAACTTAGACATATTCTTCATAGCTACCTCATCGTTATTTTTGTAGAAAGTGTTACTTAAATAAAAAGTGTTACGTATAGAGAAAGGTAACCGAGCGAAAAAATTACAGTAATGTTGAAAATTCCGTTGCCCTTTTATGCGATAGAGCTAAAGTATCGACAAGAAACACACCGCTAGTAAGGGCAACGATGCCTTGAATAAGCGATGCTAAATGAGGTAAATCATGCAAGCTGAAGTTAAATGGATAGAAGATTTTAAATTCCTTGGGCAATCTCAGTCGGGCCACTCCGTAGTGATGGATGGCAATGGTGGTGCAACCGCACCAAGCCCAATGGAAATGGTACTAATGGCTGCTGGTGGCTGTAGCTCAGTCGATGTTGTTGATGGTTTGAAAACAGCAGGCCAAAAGGTTTCGTCAGTTAATGCCAAGCTAACCACAGAGCGTCGTGAAACCGCACCGCGTATCTTTACGCAAGTGAATATCCACTTTCAAGTGTCAGGTGACGAGCTTGACCCAGAAGTCGTAGCAAAAGTGGCGGCTGACTCGCTAGAAAAATACTGCTCGGTTTGCTTAATGCTAGGCGAAGGTGTTGAGATGACCCACAGTTGGGAAATTGTGTAAGTTGACAGACTCCACAAAATATAAAAACAGGAAAGAGAAAAGTCCGGGCTTTTCTCTTTTTTTATTTCGCAGTTCACGTACCTTGTGAGGAGTCTGAAAGCAGTAATTGCAGGTTGTAGGAGTCTTCCAGTGACAGAACTAGAAAAAATGATGTCTGGCCAGGTCTTTGATGGCATGGACAAAGAAATTGACGCCATTAGAAGCCATGCTCTTCAAGCACTTAGAGCACTCAATAATAACACCGACGAAAGTCAGCGCGACGAATTGCAAAAGCAGCTATTTGGCAAGGTAGGCCGTTGTATTGTCCAGGTCCCTTTTCATTGTGAATTTGGTAAGACCATCGAAATAGGTGAAGAAACCTTTATCAACATGAACGTGGTCATGCTCGATGGTGCCAAAATTACCATCGGGAACCACGTGCTCATTGGACCGAGCGTGCAATTTTATACCGCTTCTCATTCTGTTGATTACCGAAGTCGCCGACGTTGGGAAACGTTTTGTAAACCCATCACGATTGAAGATGATGTGTGGATTGGCGGAAATTCGGTCATTAACCAAGGTGTGACGATAGGTGCTCGCTCAGTAATTGCGGCGAATTCAGTCGTTAACCATGATGTGCCGCCAGATTGTCTATACGGAGGCACACCAGCGAAGTTGATTCGTCGTCTCAACGAAGAAGAGTAAGAATCGATAGTGATGGCATGATGACTCGCTTTACGGGCGTAAGAGAATCATGCCATCAGAAAGGGATAATTCGTCAAGGAGTCTAAGATGTCGAACAAGACAGAAGTCCTCATGTGCCCTACATGTGGGGTAGAAACGCATCATGTCGTGGTGTTAGTTAGAAAGAAAAGTGGCTATGAAGGCGATAAAAATCGCAACAAGAAAGAGTTCATCGCTGGCTTTCTTAAAAGTGTAGTGTTCGGCGCCTTCCTTGCTTCTATGGATGAATTTGAACGTCACTTGATCTGCGAAAACTGTGGTCATAAAACCATTCAACAGTAACTGATAGTCTTTCTTTCTCTGCATAAGTTCATAAGTGCGGTTTGAAGCACTGGTTATTCAAATCGCATTATCCTCTTTTAGTGCTTTTGCTCTTCTTATGTTCCTCTCTCAAAAGTGAGTCACATCAGTACGCATTTTAACCGCTTGGATGCAGGTAACTCACTGCTATGTATAATAAATTTTGGTGGGAAATACGTGTTTCAGCTCGATGTTTAACCTCTGTTCTATCGACACGTTTTGAGTCAGTAAACACTTAAATTTCGTTTACTTTATGTTGTACGCAGTGCAATTGTGTGAAATTAGTCACATTAATGTTTAATTTATGAAAAAATAATTAATGAATAGTAATTCACAAATATGCTGACCGTATGTGCTATTTAGTTTTGACTTATCTTTTGAATATTCACTTGGTGAATGCTTTGTTGTTTTTAGATTGACTGAAGGTTTGATTTTCTATTCAAACTTGTGAAAGGTTGAATCGATATATTAGAAAACATGAATTTGATCTTGTTTCTATCTTTTGTTTTAAATGCGAAATTCATTATTAACAACGGATGGTTTTGATGATTTCTCTTATGTGTATCCCACCAATTTTAGAAATTGAAAATTAAACTTTCTCAATACAATAACGACTAAAATTAAACGGAATGATGTTCTTATATTTTTATTGTATTTTAACTTATACATTTTGACTCATTCATTTTAACTGTTTTTGTTGATTTTAAGTTGTTGATAATAATTGCCTTTTAACTTTTGTTTTAATGACGTTGCTTTGCTGTTTCTTTAATGTTGTGGTGTGTGGCTTTATTTATAAAAAGTCATTTTAAAGTACGTTTTTAAGCAAATTAGAACGCGACAATACTCAGATAAATAGTATTAAAAAGTTAAATAAGGATTTAACCATAAGAGTAATTTTATGGTTGATAGGTTTATTGGGGTTGATTATCTGAATTTTTATGGAATTTCATCCCAATAATCTGTTTGTCTTTAAGTTTATTCTAATAAACTTAATTCTCATGGAAGTTTCAAAACATGCAGCACACAACAAAGTGGATGATGACGCCGCTTGCAATGTTGTTGGGTACGCTGTTTTCAGCGCCATCATTCTCGGTGGAAACGAGTGTAATTGATAGCACTAGCACGCCTGAATCTACACAAAATGAAGGAGATACGTCCTGTATTGTTTGTAAGTTTAGTGGGGCCGTTTACCTATCTTACGATACAAACATTTACGATAAAGACGACTACCGTTCTGTCCGCAATTTCTCGTGGGGAGGCGATCTCGTTTATTCCTTTTCGAGCGACACAAAAGCCTATTTTTCTACGGGGGGCTATCGTGCCCTAGAAGATGAAGTCGGCACCTACGCGACAGATTCGGTGTTGGGCTTGCAATACACGAACCTATATCGCTTTGGAGATACAGGGAAAATCGGCGTTGCGGGTCAGCTCACCATTCCAACTTCAGAAACATCTCGTAAAGATGAACTGCACACCGCGGTTCGTTTAGATGTGCCGATCTCTTTTTCAGCTTGGAGCGTCGATTTTTCGGTTTCGCCAAGACTGAGAAAAAATTTCCACGAATACAAAACCATGGGTGGACGCTCGCTGACTGAGTGGACTTACTCGTTGTTTGCTGTTGCGGAAAAGTCGTGGGAATCGTTCGCAGTGGGGATTACGGCGTTAGGTGGTAACAGCATCAGTTATCAAGGTACGCGCAGAAGCAGTTGGCAGTATGAGGGGGCGTTGTACGGCACATACGAGTTTGATGAAAGCTGGTCATTGCTACTCGCGGCATCATCAACGGGTTTCTATCAAGATGCAGAGCGAGGCACCTTGGGCAACATCGATTTGTTGGACCAAGAGAAAGCGTCTTACATCGTGACAGTGACTTACTCCTTCTAGGAAAATAACAACAATTAAGGATATCCAAATAATGTTTAAAAAATTGACTCTGGTGTCAGCAATAACGGCCGCACTTGCAGGCTGTGGCGCAGATGATCAGGCGTATGACTATGTCGAAAGAGATGCAAAAGAAGTCGCAGTAAAAGACCTTAAAGACGGTCGTTGGTTTTACGTTCCGACGACTGGTGCCGCGCCACGCTTTGCTCTGAACCAATTCCCATTCTTGCAAGGTTCACCTCGTTACGTTGAGCTTTGTTTTACCAAAGAAGGTCTGGAAGTTCGCAGTTACGATAAAAACTACCCAGACGCGCATCTAAGCAAAGATGCTAATAACTACTGCGGTGAAGAGAAATTTGTCGCAGACGACGACGGCGTTAACTTCGCGCAAGTGCTGACGATTCCGGGTGACTTTGCGGCGTATCGCTGTCAAGAAGACGCGCATGGTGATTGCACCAACAAAGAAGAAACCAACGAAGACGCAAGCCTAAACTACAAGAAGAAAACCCACTTCACTCCTCGTCCTGAAGATCTCGAAATTGCAGAATTCAATATGGAAGATCTGTATGGCATTACCGAAGGCATTGATGAAATTGGCGCACCACGATTGATCTCGTGGGACTTTGACCCTAAAAACGGTCTTCTCAATTTCGAACTAGAGCGCACGTTCCGTATCGATTTAGATAATATTTCTGACTACATCAACTTTGCAACGAAAGCGAGCTTGGATGAAGCGCTTGTGGATGGCGCGTTTAAATCTCGTTTCTACTACTCGTTAGTGCACGAAAGTGAAGTGGCAACCGAAGGTTACCAACCGATCTTGTACCCTGTGGGTGATGAGAACGACATTGGTTTCTTCACCACGTCGACGAAAAAGCTTAACCCAGTCACGAATAAATACGACCGTGATGTGGTTTACCTCAATCGTTTCAACCCAGATCAAGGCTCTATCAAATATTACTTGAGCGACAATTTCTTTGAAGAGAAGAACAAGTTGTTCTTGGATGCAACGCTGCAATCGATCGACAAGATGAACCAAGCGCTGAATGTATTTGGGGCGGATGCAGGCAAGCCTGAAATCGAGATTGTGAACAAAACCAAAGCGGCTGGTATTCACCCAGGTGATCTGCGTTACAACGTGATTAACCTGATTGACGAGCCTCTAGCGAACGGTCTGCTTGGCTATGGCCCGTCGGTTTCTAACCCGATGACGGGGGAAATCATCAAAGGCCACGTGAACCAATACGCAGGTGTTGCAAGAACGGGTGTGCCTTTCTATTGGGACAACTTGGCGCGTTTCTATAATCGTAATCAACTGGACTTAGATGGCTTAGATCCATTGCCAACCAGCAGCGAATCTGTGAAAACAGAAGTCGCGGATAGAATTGAAGCGCTTTCTACAATGGCGGCGATGGCGAGCCTGAAATCGGATGAAAACATTCATGCGCCGCTCGTTTCAAAAGAAGACATCGTTTCTGGAAAAGCAGCGACGAAGAGCCCAACTCAGCTAATGAAAAACTTCAATGATGACATGGAGTTTGAAAAGGTGGTTGAAGCTGAAGAGAACCGTTTGTCTTTCTGGGCAGAGAACAACGTCTATCCAATCGAAGCGTCGTGGGTTTCTTCAACCAACAAGGCCATGTTGGACAACTTGAAGTTGGATGACGAGCGTTACTTTGAGATCAAACTCGATGACGCAGGTAACGAAGTATCGCGTCAGCTTAAGCGTTGGAAATACCTACCAAAAGAGTTGCAAGTGAAAGCCGCAGATGCGATTACGGTTGCGACTTACAGCAATACGCTTGTTCACGAGCTTGGTCATAACATGGGTCTGCGCCATAACTTTAAAGGCTCAAATGACAAAGCGAACTACTACACGCTAGAGCAAGCGCATCAACTTGGTTTGAACAACATTCCTGCTTACAGTTCGACAATGGACTACGCACCAAGCATGTTGGATGAAACGCCAACTTGGGGTCTGTACGACATTGCGGCGTTTAAGTTTGGCTACGGTCGTAAAGTCGAGACGATTCAAGATTCTTCAGGTTCAGCTCCTGCGCCTGTTGCGAAACCGGCAGACAGTGCGAGCGATGAAGACAAAGCGGCATACGCTCGTTACCTCGCTGATCAGCAAGCCTACCAACAAAGCTTTGCATACAAGTTTGGCAACAATCCAGACAACACATCGCTGATGGTGTGTTCTGAAGTGAAGGCACTAACGGGGAGCGAGAAAGGCAAATCACTCTACAACTGTGACTTCAGCCGATTCGATACCGCCGCGTTGTCTGATGATCCTGAACTGAATGCGAAAACTCGTTATGGCGCACTTTACTACCTAGATAAAGTGAATGAAATTGAGCGTAAGTCTTACGATTTCTGTACCGATGGGAACGTTTCTCTAAACAGCGACTGTAACCGTTTTGACGAAGGTACAAACCTAGAAGAAATTGTTTCTTACGAGTGGCAGAACTATCTCGATAGCTATGATCGACGCAACTTGGAGTTATATGGGACGACGGGATTATTCTCGTCCGATTATCCTGGTTACTTAGTGCGCCGTTATATGGAAATGAGCGCTATCCGTGACAAGATGGAAGATCTTGAGCGCATCGATAACCTGTACACCAATCTTGGTTACACTTCGTCAACGGATAAGCCGGGTGATTTCTTATTGCGCATTGCTTCAAACCCTCAATACTGTAGCGAAGGCAAAGCCGATAACTCATGGTTCTGTGATTACGCGAATGGGGCGAAAAAATCCGCGGCGTTCTTCCTTGATATCTTGCGCACACCAGAGCATCAATGTGTGATAGAAAATGCGGCAGGCAACCAAAAAGTGATTTCTTTTGGTCAACTGTTAGACAACAACTCACACCAAATTCCGGCTGATTACGATCTTTCAACAGCCAGCTGTTTTGATGATTTGGCAGCACGCTTTATCGAAGATTCAGATGAGGGTTATATAGCTGTTGCGGAAACTGCGAATGGACGCTTCCTAAACTCAATTGGTAGCTTTGACCCTGATTATCCTTGGTCAAATGCGGTGTCTGTGTTGGGCAACTGGCCAGACAAAGCGTTGGCGAGCCACTTCTTAGCACGTCGATTCTCGAACCGTTTTACCGATGAGGTGAGCTTTGCATCGCTGCTTGATATCCCTGGGGTGCAAGCTGAATACGAAGACATCATGGGCAACATCGTGGCAAATGACGCGTTAAATACGCCAGTTAAATTGGTGGGTAAAGACGGTAAGGAATACACCAATCTAAAAGGTGTTACCGTGAACCTACACATCACTGAGCAAATGGAGTCCCTACCACCAATGCCTCGTGGTATTGCAAGATTCCTTGATATTGGTGCAGAAGGCCGCGGACGTGTTGGCGATGTCATCTTGAGAATGGGAGTGCGCCAAATGAAGTCTTACGACTACACAGTGAAGACTCGTGGTCAATCTCAGTTTGATACGTTTACGAAGCAGCAAGACCGCTACGGTATTATTGCGGGTGACAAGGTTGAGTTTGTTATCGACGGCGAGAAGTTTGTGGCAACAAAAGCAAACAAGCTGGCTTACGACTACGCAAATCAACTGGTGACGTCCAAAGGTTACGATCTAAAAACGTACCTAGATAGCTATGAGCCTGCAACACTAAACAAGGTCGCAGAGAGCATCGATAGCGCTTGGGGGCCATTCCGAACAGCGATTGTCCCAGCGTTCCACGATCCTGTATTGCTGCTGGATGCGCCAATGGTCAACGCAATGAAGCGAACCATTGATACGGATATTGCGGCAGGTGTGCTGTCGTTCAGCCAGTCTTTCATCAACTTTACGACAGCGAATGTGACTTCGGGTGATTTGGTCATCGATGCAACTTCGGGCACATTGAGCTATAAAGGTGGTAAAGCGCACGATGAGCTGAAAGCGTTCGAAGCTTACACAGATGCGATGCTTTTGATTTACAACGATCACGCCGAAGACATGATGTTCGCGGTCGACAATGTGTACGCAGGGTACATGGCGTCTTCAGATGCTGACAAAGAACTTTGGCTGAAAGATCTCAATATGATTCAAGCGTATTTGCGTGGTGATATCGGCGCTGTGGCTGGTGATTACTACAAGATGCTTGATCGCCTACCAACTGCAGTGAGTTTCCAGTAAATAACTCTTAATTCACTCATACAAAGGCCTGCAGCAATGCAGGCCTTTTTCGTCATAGGACTGATAGAATTTAGGAGTGAAAGATGATCTGTCCGTCTTCTGTCATCACAAGTGTCGCTTTGCTTTGTTCGATAAGTTGGGCAGCATAAGAAGGGGTAACGGCCTGCATATCACCTTTAGATCGAAGAGTTAAAGACTCCCACGCTTGATCTCGATATTTCCCTGCTTGGGTGTATTGAATCAGTACTTTCATAGCTTCACGCTCCGGTGTGGTTGACGTGCTACTTAAGTTAACGATCTTAGGTTGGTTGCGCATCTGTTAAAAATGAAACATTAGTTTAACCAAATGTGCCTTTCCAAATATCGCGCATTGAGCAGAGCAATTTAGAATCCTTGTGATGGAAGGATGAAGAACACTCAATCTTTCGATTCATACTGCGCAATATAATGTTTGAGAGATTTGGTTTCCGCACTCTGAAACTCTTCATCGTGCATACGCAGTGCTTGGATACGGTCGAGGCGGAACTGGCGGTAGTCATCGCGCAATTCGCACCAGGCGACCAGCGTCCAGACTTTGCCCCAAAAGAACTGGCCTAACGGTTGGATTTTTCTCTCGGTCACCTGTCCGCTTTCATCTTGGTAATCCAAACTGACTTTAAACTGATGATCAATCGCGTGGCGCAGAAGCTGCCCTCGTTTGGCAGTCTCGGATTGGGTGTGATAATCGGGCACAATCAGCGGACAATCTTCCACTTGTTGTTTGAGCTTATCGGGCAATACCGAAAGTATTTTGGTGGACGCAGAGTGAGACGCTTCGGCGAGTTCGGCATCCGACCAAGCTCGAACCATCCGCATACCCAGTTCAAGCGCCATCATCTCTTTTTCTGAGAACATCAAAGGCGGGAGATGAGAGCCAGCTTGCAACAAGTAGCCGACACCTGCTTCACCTTGAATAGGAACACCAGAACTAAGCAACGACTGAATATCGCGATAAATCGTACGTTCGCTAACTTCCATTCTTTCTGCGAGCTCTTTCGCTGTCACGGCGTAACGCTTTGCGCGCAAAAGCGTCAGTAGCTCAAACAGTCGTTCTGATTTGCTCATGATGTTCCTTATCTAGACCTACTGGTTGTTAGTGGTAGTGCGGCTGATTACTTCTCTAGCTCACTGCACATTTTTAAGTTGTGATGTTTAAGCTCGAAGCTTTCGCAGTCAATCATTGATAACAGAGGCTGAAATTCAGCGGCTTGCTTAAGCTGTTTTCCCGCCTGTTTTGCATCGTCCATTGAACGCCAGTAAATGATGTCTGTCCACACATCGTCCGTCGCTTCGTGACTGAGTGAGCGATACAAAAAGCCTGGCAGATTCTTCACAAACGTTTGTGACTGTCTGGCAGCGGCGATCACGTCTTGCTCTGTTGTGCCTGTGGTTAGACGAAATTGCACAGTTTCGATAACGGTTTCCATATTGTGATTCCTTATTGGTTTTGGCGGATTGCCTGTTGAGTTCCAAATAAGGTTACGCGGATGGAATGTCAGAACATGTCAGTAGTGAAATCTCACTCACTTATCATCAATATGGTTATTTTTCTGGGCTGTTGTAACGATCCCAGTAAGGTAAATCTGTGCCGAGTTTTTCGCTGATAAAATCGATAAAGGCTCTTACTTTCAACGGCATGTGCTTGCGCTCAGGGAACACCGCATAAATGGCGTGTTCTGGTAGAGAATACTCTTCCATCACCGGTTTTAGATTTCCTGCGGCAAAGTCTCTTCCTGCAATAAACGTCGGCAGTTGCGCAATGCCCGAACCTCTTAACAGCAACTGGCGAATGGCTTCGCTGTTATTGACGATAAAGTTTCCTTTTGGAAGCACCTTGTATTCGCTGCCATTGTTGATGAACAACCATTCGACGCCGCCACGGAAATAGGAGTAGCGCAGGCAGTTGTGACCGACTAAATCACTTGGTTTTTGTGGTGTTCCAAACTCCGCTAAGTAATCTGGTGAGGCACAAAGCACACTTTTACAAGGGGCGAGACGTTTTGCGATTAGATTGGAAGAGGTGAGTTCACCAATACGGATCCCCAAATCAAAACCGTCTTTAACCAAATCGACCATTTTGTCTTCGAGGTTTAAATCCACTTCAATTTTCGGGTAACGAGCGAGAAACTCGCTGATCAAAGGCGCGATATGCAGCACACCGAAAGACATCGGCACGGTAATTTTGAGCCGACCTTGTGGAGATCCTTGCAGCTCCGATACCGCGTCCACGCCTTGCTGGGCCAGATTGAGCGCTTGAGAAGCGTACTCAAAATAGCGTTCTCCTGCTTCGGTCAGGCTCAGCTTACGCGTAGTTCGATTAAGGAGACGAATGCCCAAATCGTCTTCTAGTTGGTTGATGCGTTTGCTGATCGCCGATTTCGTCAGATTCAGCTGTTTGGCCGCAAGGGAAAAGCTGCCGCATTCGACAACAGCAACAAAAACGGGCAGGGAGGCAATCGCGTTCACATCAATCTCCTATTATCGTGAAGCATTTATTGTTGAGCACAAGGATACAATTAATTTCCAATTATAGAGATTATCTTCAAGAAGAAAACAATCTAGACTATGCACCAGTATTACGACCTTGATTTTGGGAAGAAGAAAATGAAGTACGATTGGATCCTGTTTGACGCTGACGAAACCTTATTCCACTTTGATGCTTTCAAAGGTTTGCAGCTTATGTTTTCTCGCAAAGGCGTAGATTTTACTGAACAAGATTTTGCTCATTACCAAACCGTAAACAAACCGCTTTGGGTGGATTACCAAGACGGCAAAGTAACGGCAGATGAGCTAAAACATAAGCGTTTTACCGAGTGGGCTGAGAAGTTGAATACCACAACAGCAGATCTCAACAGCGCATTTTTAGAAGCAATGGCCGATATTTGCAGCTTGTTGCCAGGTGCAAAAGAGCTGATGGAAGCGCTGCAAGGCAAAGCTAAAATGGGCATTATCACCAACGGTTTTACAGAGTTGCAAGCGATCCGCCTTGAGCGCACAGGGATGACTGAGTACTTCGATAAAGTGGTGATCTCTGAACAAGTGGGCGTAGCAAAACCGGACTTAGGTATTTTTGAATACGCGATGCAGCAAATGGGCAATCCCTGCAAAACGCGCGTACTGATGGTGGGTGACAACCTGCATTCCGATATTCTGGGTGGTAATAATTTTGGTATTGAAACTTGCTGGTTAAATACCACAGGCGCAAGCGTTGATGAGCGTATCGCACCAAATTACACCGTTGAGTCTTTGAGTGAACTAAAGAACATTTTGGTGGCGTAACCGAATCGGGTATTATTCCACAGTAACCCTCAGAAAAATCAAGGAATAACCATGTCAGACATCAAACAGCTAGACAGCAAAGTCGTTTACCAGAATAAGTGGATGACGGTGCGTGAGGACAAAATTTTACGTCCGAGCGGCGCAGAGGGCATCTATGGTGTGGTCGACAAACCTGATTGTGCTGCGATTCTGGCTATCGATAACGGGATGATTCACTTGGTTCAGCAGTACCGTTACACCGTAGGTCAACGTTGTTGGGAGATCCCACAAGGGGCGTGGGAATCAAACCCAAATGCGGATCATCTTGAGCTTGCCAAAGGCGAGCTGCGTGAAGAAACGGGCATGCAGGCGAGCGCCATGGCGTATGTCGGCGCGCAGTTTATCGCATACGGCTTTTTGAATCAGACATGTCACGTCTATTTCGCCACTGATTTAACGGACGTGGGCAATCAACTCGACAGTGAAGAAGAGGATTTGATCGCTCGTGCTTTTTCGGTTGAGGAGTTCGAACAGATGATGATCGACGGTACGATCAAAGATTGTGTCACCATCGCTGCTTATGGTTTGGCGAAGCTGAAGAAATTCATTTAGTTATTCATTACGATTTTTTAATGAAAACAGCGGCCTAGTGCCGCTGTTTTTAGTTTGGGTGAGCTCGTTGAGCCATCGCTTACTCGTCGATTTTCTTACCTAAGATTTCCACTTGCGCTTTTTTGGTCACCCCCGCGACTTGCAGCGCAGTGCTGCCAACCGATTCATAGTTCAACTCGATTTTGTCTAACTTCGCGTTATCTTTTGTTGGTAGGCTTAAGCTTCTTGATGACATGCCTTTAGTCAGAACCCCTAAACTGTCGAACGTCTTTTCCTGACCATCTTTCATGATTACTTTAACGCTTTTCAGATCGACCGTACCTTGCGTACATTTGATTTTTATGTGGCTGAAACGAGCGTTAGCAAATGGTGACAGTGGATTGACTGTGTCGGTTTCCGATTTAAAACTGACGGTCTTATCTGCAATCTTATCCCAATCGTTGTCTCCTGCAACCGATTGGAAAGAGGCTACAGCCGCTAAAAGACAGAGTGCGATGGTGTTGAACAGTTTCATAGCTTTTCCTTACCTTAGGTTTAGATATTCTGTTTAATCAGTTCGATGACGTGTGTGACTTCGTCTTGAGTTAAAGCCCCTTCTTTCACGAATAAAATTTCGCCTTGTTTATTTTGTACGATAATCGCAGAACTTTCTTGCTGTAGATCCCAAGTTGTTGCTAATACGCCATTTTTGTCTAACACCATGGAAGACCAAGAGAATGTCTTTTTGCTGTCCTCTGCCGACGATTTAACAAATGTACCGGTTCCCCATATGGCGTCTTCTTGGTTGATCACGGTTGTGGTCTGATACTGATCTTCAGGAAAGTGAGCGGCAGTGATTGCTGACATCAGCGGCGCGTTCATCTCTTTGGCTTTACTACGACCTGCAATGGCTTGTATCACACGGACTTTGCCTAACATCTGCTGAGTTGCCCAAGGTTGATAAGCCACATCGTCTCCTTGCAGCGTCATTTCGCCATAGGTATCAATGCTGACGGAAGGGGTGGTTTGACCGACAGAAAGGTTATGAGAGAAGGCGAATGTCGGGGCGAGTGCGAGTAAGAGTGACAGAACAGATGGAGTTTTCATTGGGGGTTCCTGTAACGAAGTGAGGTTAGATCGAATCAAAATAAGGGGCAAATACGATGCCCCTTATCGGATGTGGCGTTTAGTTAGAAAGTACAACGCGCGCATTTAGCGGTTGCAGCGGACGATTGTTTTGTCCCATGACTTCCATCAGTTTCGCGGCTTGATCTTTGGATAAGGTTTGAGTGTCTTTAAGCACAAACCAGCGCACACCTTCTGAACATGGCGGTGTGGTTAAAGAGCCGTTAAATCGATAGTAGTTTGCAGTTTTTGGCAGTAAGTCATTAATCTCAAAAGTATCTTTAAAGAACGTGGTTTGATTCTCTTGTGGGATTGCGTTGATCAGTTTAGACAGCGCTGCGTTTTGATCGCCAGCATCAAACATCACCGAAATTACCGCCAACTCGCCGTCTGCGTTGGCGTGTACAAAGTGCGCTTCAAGTGGATATTGGCGGCCTTTGATTTGGTTTTCTGAAGGTGTGTGGAAATGGAACTGTTGCAGCTCGAACGTCTCGCCATCGATGGTGAAGCTGTTACGTCCGTTCACTTGCGCTTGCAGCGTATGACCATTGTTGGTTAAACCAATGACCTGACCAGTGTACGAAAGGTTCAGTGCTTCCAGTTTTGCATCGGCTGGGTTGTCGATGTTGATTGGGCTTTGGTTTTTCGTGGTTGCGCAGTCTTTGGCGATTTCTCCCCAGTGTTCTGGCCCGTGTTTGTCATTGCCATAGCCCCATTCCGAAGCCTGAGCCGCGCTTAGAGTGAGAAGTGAGAGTGAAAAAGCAAGTAGTGTTTTGTTCATAATAATGTCTCTGTTCGGTCGCTTTGATAAGCGTTGTTACAAGGCAATGACCTAGAGGTTTGATCACTGCCTGACGAATTAGAAACGGTGGCTGAGTTGGGCACCAATTAGGAACGCATTTGAATGGGTAACGCCCGTCACCATCGGTGCAGGAACACCTTCATACGCGTACTCTTCTACGTTGACATCTTCACCAATCAAGTACGTCATGCCGATGTCAACCGTGGTATCTGATGACCATTGGTAAGAGGCCCCCGCAGATAACCAGTGACGGTTCGAATCTGGGATAGAAAGCGAAGTCAGCTCATCGACAGGTGTTTTGTCGAACATGTAACCCGTGCGTAGTGTCCAACGTTCATTGGCGTACCAAGTCGCACCGATGGAGTAGTGCGCGGAGTCTTGCCACTGAAAATCTTTTAGCAACTGATCATCAGCTTTCAAGCTGTCAAATGCTGACCAACCAATCCACTGCACAGAATAGTGCAGGGCAAATTTAGGTAAGACGCGGTGATAACCGGAAAACTCCGCAATATCCGGTAGCGGCATAGCAAGCGAGTCGTACGATTCGCCAGCAAAGTGGATGTCACCCTTGGCATCAATGTTAGGGCTGTGCTTGTAGCTTAAACCTAAGCGATGACGTTCGTTAAACTCGTACATCATGCCAATGTTCGCGCCAAGCCCAATGCCGCCAGCTTCCACATCAAGTGCGTTGCCTTTTACGGATCCACAGCGTTGTTCTAGTTCGTTTCCAAGTATGTTCCCACCAACGCAAACACCCACGTCCATATCGCGGTACAGCTCACCAGAGCCGTAAATCACATCAATACCACCACCGATACTAAAACGATCGTTCACCTTGTATGCCAAGCTTGCGCCAAGGTTGACACTCGCTACGCTGGTGACACCGCCAAAAACAGGTGCGCCATAGTTTGGTTTAAACTCCATGTCGGTTCCGAAGTTGGAATATGCCGATAAGCCTAGATACCAGTCGTCGTTGATAGGGTGAATAAAGTAAAAATTGGGTACAACGGCTGGTTGACCAACGCCATCGACGTCATCAATGTCGGTCACGGTTTGAGAGAAGGACGGGGTAATGTCAGCTTGAGGGGACGGAGGAAAACCACCCATACCAACATTGACATCCGCATTAATGTTAGCTCGATGATATTGCGCATTTTTAACGGTAACGTCAGGTTTGACGTAAGTGACACCGAACGATAAGGCATTTTGTTTAAACAGCGTCATCGCTGCGGCGTTACGGCTGACTACAGACGCATTATCACCAATGACGGCATCACCAGCAAAAGCACGACCAAGACCCGTCGCCGAATGTTCGTTAATTTGAAAACCACCGGCATACGCCGTCGAGTAGGCTAACCCGATTAATAAATAAATCGGTGAAAGAGTTAATTGTCGCTGCATGTTTTTCTCATGAATTAATTAGAATTTGTATTGCAACGAAAATCAGTAAAATAAACAAATCTGACCAGTGCATTTAGGAGTAAAATTAACAGTGTGCTGACAATAAGTAAATTTAACTTAATAAATATTTATTGTTGAATTTATTAATGCTTCATGGCGTGAATATAGTGGTTATTTTACGTGTAAATTAAATCCTGAACCTCTATTTTTATTTTTGCGGTATTACTTCTCTATTTTTATTGTGCTGACTGTTCCCTAACAAATAGAGGGAAATCCAGCGATAAAGTGTCCGTGATGGAAACTCTGAGTCATTTGTATTTCCATTGCATCCCAACGTTGGTAGTTCGAATCAGCAAGAGAACTATCGTTTTAAACCCACATGACACACTCCTCTCGGTCTTACCTGTGTTATGTGGGTATTTTTTATTTAACTTGCCACTTAACTCCTCTTGAAATTCAATAATTAAAAATGGCCATAATGAAATTTTAATGGATTGTATATTTAATAAGTTAAGATTTTTACTGGTTTGTTGGTATTTAAAAGTTTTGTTTATAATACTTATAACTTGAATTTCTATATTAAAAATGGTCTTTGCTATACGTATTGAATAATAAAGTTTTGAAGTGACTATAATATCTCTGATTTTTCACGTTAGTGAAGTTATTCATTCAGTTTCTTGACGTTAATTTACCTATCTTTACGTCTCGTACCCTGTACGGCTAAGACAAATAGCAGTATAAAATCAAAACGATTATTTACTTCACTCCTGCTATGAAACTCAATAAAAAATGGCTCGTTTTGTGTGGCTTACTTGCTATTGGTGCTGGTGGTTATCATTATCTGCAACGTCCAGAACCCATTTCTCCTTACGCGACAGAAGTCGTTCGTAAAGGCAATATCGAAAAGGCGGTATTAGCTAACGGCATGTTGCAAGCGTCCAAATTGGTGAATGTAGGTGCGCAAGTATCTGGGCAAATTCAACGCCTCGCTGTGAACTTAGGGGATGAGATAAAACAGGGGGACTTGATTGCACAGATTGACAGCCTGACTCAGCAAAACAGCCTCAAAGAAGCCCAAGCGTCTCTTAATAGTCTCAACGCTCAGTACCAGGCTAAGCAAGCGCAGATTAAACAAGCAAACTATGAATACGTGCGCCAAAAAGGCATGTTGGCAGCGAAAGCGAGCTCACGAGCTGATTACGAGAATGCCGAAGCGACGCTCGCCATCTACAAAGTCGAGTTAGCGCAACTGGATGCCGAAATCGAGAAAGCCAAAATCAACGTCGACAATGCGCAGTTAGATCTCGGTTACACCACCATCAACGCACCGATGGATGGCACGGTGGTCTACACCGCGGTGGAAGAAGGACAAACCGTAAACGCCAATCAAACCACGCCAACTATTATCGAGTTAGCCAAGTTAGATACTATGACGGTGAAAGCTGAAATTTCGGAAGCCGATGTGATTTTTGTTCACCCAGGCCAAACGGCGCTGTTCACCATTTTAGGCAAACCGAATCAGCAGTTTAAAGGTACATTGCGCGCGATTGAGCCGGGGCCAACCATCATGGATGGCGATGATAGCGATCTGAGCATTTCAGATAGCGACGCCATTTACTACAACGCTGTATTTGATGTGAAGAACCCGCAAGGTATTTTGCGCATCGGCATGACTGCGCAAGTTTCGATTATCCTTGAGCAATCGGAAAATACCTTGATTGTCCCTTCACAAGTGCTGCAAAAATCTGGCGGCAAAGGCAACTATACCGTGCCAGTGCTTGAACAGGGCCAAGTGGTGCAAAAGCCCGTGACAGTGGGTATTAACAACAAAGTGAACGCAGAAATTCTCTCAGGTTTGAAGGAGGGCGACCAAGTTGTTCTTGGCAATGC
Source organism: Vibrio sp. D431a (assembly GCF_030248655.1). Classification (NCBI taxonomy): domain Bacteria; kingdom Pseudomonadati; phylum Pseudomonadota; class Gammaproteobacteria; order Vibrionales; family Vibrionaceae; genus Vibrio; species Vibrio sp. D431a. The sequence goes on from NZ_JAHGAP010000015.1 coordinate 91,672, forward strand.
TATGGATGGAGAATCATCAAGCCGAGGTGATCGTCGTCGACCTCCAATGAGGTTCTAAGATGAGTGACGTGCTTTTAAAAGTTGAGGATTTAACTCGACGATTTGTCTCTGGCGACGAGTCGCTTACCGTGTTGAACCACATTAATTTAGAGATAAAACGCGGTGAAATGGTCGCGATCGTGGGGGCTTCGGGCTCAGGTAAATCGACGCTGATGAATGTGCTCGGCTGCTTGGATAAACCGTCCAGTGGTCGATACTTCATTAATGGGCAAGATGTCTCGACGTTGGAATCCGACCAACTGGCGGAACTGCGCCGCGAGTATTTTGGCTTTATATTTCAGCGTTACCATCTGCTGGGGGATTTAACCGCGGTGGCAAATGTGGAAGTACCAGCGGTTTACGCGGGAGTTCCTCATCGTCAAAGAACGGAGCGAGCGCAGTCACTATTGGCTCGCTTGGGGCTGGAAGATCGTTTGACTCACAAGCCCAGCCAACTGAGTGGTGGCCAGCAACAGCGCGTGAGTGTTGCTCGTGCACTGATGAACGGTGGTGAGGTGATTCTCGCCGATGAGCCCACTGGCGCATTAGACAGTCACAGTGGGCAAGAGATGATGGCACTGCTTAAAGAATTGCATCAACTTGGGCATACGATCATCTTAGTGACTCATGATATGAACGTGGCGAACTTTGCGGATCGCATCATTGAAATCAAAGATGGTGAAATCATTGCAGATACGCCAAATGCACAAGTTGTAATCAATGAGCAAGCAGCAAAGACACCGAGCGCGTCTTTTCATCGCCCAGCGCAAGCCGCCAGTAAGTGGTGGAAGTGGGACAGTTTTATTGACGCGCTCAAAATGGCGCTGCTGGCGATGTCTAGCCACAGAATGCGCACGTTTTTGACCATGCTCGGCATCATTATTGGTATAGCCTCGGTGGTTTCCGTGGTGGCACTAGGTAATGGTTCACAACAGCAAATTTTGTCGAATATTTCATCCATGGGAACAAACACCATTGATGTCAGGCCGGGCAAAGGGTTTGGTGACCGCCGCTCCGGACGAGTGAAAACGCTAACCGCCGGCGATGCCAAATCGTTGGAGAGTCTACCTTTTGTCGACAGTGTCACGCCGTCTTTATCCAACAGCTTAACCGTGCGTTACGCCAATCAGGATGCAACTGCGTCTGTGGAAGGGGTTGGGGAAGATTATTTCCGTGTGCGCGGTTATGAGATCGCCAAAGGTCAGTTTTGGGATGAAGAGAGCGTGAACTCACTCGCCCAAGAAGCAGTGATTGATGACAACACCAGAAAGGAAATGTTTGCGGATAGAAATCCGATTGGTGAAGTGATTTTTCTTGGTTCATTGCCAGTGCGTATTGTGGGTGTCACGCAGAAAAAAGAAGACGCGTTTGGCAACAGCGACGCGCTGAAAATTTGGGTGCCATACACCACCATGTCTGGGCGCATGATGGGACAACGTTACCTCAACGGCATTACTGTACGGATTGATGAGAACGCCCCAAGCGCAGCGGTAGAACAGAGCATCATCAACTTGTTAAAAATGCGCCACGGTACAGAAGATTTCTTCACGATTAACACTGACACCATTCGTCAGAGCATCGAGAAAACCACCGCAACCATGACGTTACTGATCTCAGCGATTGCGGTGATCTCCCTAATTGTCGGGGGAATTGGCGTAATGAACATCATGTTGGTGTCGGTGACAGAGCGCACGAAAGAGATCGGTGTGCGAATGGCTGTGGGTGCGCGGCAAGCGGATATTTTGCGTCAGTTTTTGATTGAAGCGGTACTAGTGTGTTTGTGTGGTGGCATTGCTGGTATTGGCTTGGCGTTTTTGATTGGTTTTGCATTCAGTACGTCTGGTAGCAGCTTCCAAATGATTTACTCGATGAACTCGATCATCTGGGCGTTTATTTGCTCAACGTTGATTGGCATCGCCTTCGGCTTTTTACCCGCTCGCAATGCCGCCAAACTCGATCCGATAGAAGCGCTAGCGAGAGACTAAAAATGAGTAACACAATGAAATTCAAAACTCGATTGGTCGCGGCTGCCTTAAGCGCAGTGTGGTTGTCAGGTTGTGGTTCGCTTATGCGTAGCGACTATCAAGCTCCTGAGGTGCAAGTGCCTGCAAATTGGCAACAGATGCATGTTGCGGGTGATGTCAGTATGGATCCTTGGTGGTTGGCGTTTAACGACCCAACGCTTAATCAATACATTACTCAGGTGTTGGCTCAAAACAACGATTTGACGCTGGCAACGCTAACGCTAAAGAAAGCGCGTTTACAGCTGGGTTTAGCGCAAGATGACCTTTTCCCTACGTTGAGTTCTTCCACATCAGGACAAGTTCAAAAATCTCTTGATAGCGGGGAATCGGCAGATAGCTACAGCACCAACTTGTCCGTCAATTACGAGTTGGATTTGTGGGGAAAAACCTCGGCAGACGTTGACCAAGCTAAGTGGACGGCGATGGCAAGTCAACAAGATCGCGAGGCGACCGCACAAAGTTTGGTAGCAACGACGGCATCGCTATATTGGCAAATCGGCTATCTGCAACAGCGCTTACACCTCAGCCAGCGTAATGTGGTAGACGCAGCTCAAACGCTACAATTGATTAAAAAACAGTACCAACTTGGCGCTGTGGATCAGTTAGATGTGCTTGAAGCCAAACGTACGTTGGCAAGCTTACAAGCGCAGCAAAGTGAGTTTGAACAGAGTTTACTTGAGGTAAACAACGCCTTTGCGATTTTGTTCAATCAACCGCCGAAGAGCATCAGTGCAAACATCCAAATGCTGCCTGAAGGCGATATGCCATCGTTGAGTGTTGGTGCTCCGTCTGATTTATTGATCCGCAGACCCGACATTAAAGCAGCGATTTATGACGTCAAAGCCGCGCTAGCTAATAAAGACGCAGCAGATTTGGACTACTTGCCTAAGCTGACGCTCACTGGGGCTTTGGGGGGATCGTCACAAGCGCTCAAAGACCTGCTTTCCAACCCGATCGGCAGTTTAGGTGCGGATATGACGCTACCGTTTTTGCAGTGGAATGAGATGAAAAACAGCCAAGCCATTGCCGATTTAGACTATCAATCGGCCATTGTGAGCTATCGCCAAGTGTTGTACGCCGCATTCCAAGATGTCGAAAATGCCTTGTCAGCACGCGAAAAATTGAAGTATCAGGCGGCGCGTTTACAAGAGCAATATGATGCCGCAAGTGCCGCTGAGTCCATTTATGCTGCGCGGTATCAGTATGGCTCGACGTCGATTATGGACTATTTGAATGCACAAGAAGACACCAGAAACGCGCAAGCTTCTTTGTTGGAAAACCGCTACAACCAGTTTCTCACTCAGGTTACGCTTTACCAGTCTTTAGGGGGAACCGACGTTGCGCCGTTGTAATTAGGGGTCAGCACACACTAGCGAAGCGCCATGCAACAAAGCTTTTTTTTTGAAGGTATTACTGGTCCCATGAATGGGACCAGTAATAAAAGCTTAAGTTACTTGGCGAACTTCTTGAAAGGTGCATCAACCGGGGTGTCAGCTAGGTGATTGGTGTAGTTACTCATCACTTTTTGCGCTAGACCAAGAACAATTTCAAGCAGTTGCTGCTGTCCGTAACCCGCCGCAAAGAATTTCTCTATCTGAGACTCTTCAACTACACCACGTTGGCGCACCATTTGAAGCGTTGTCTCTCGTAGTGTTTCAAGTTTTTCGTCTGCCAATGGTGTTTGGTTGACGAGAGCATCGACAATCTCCTGATCCACTTTCATTGACGCCGCGATCGCACTATGAGCAGGAACGCAGTAGTGACAACCATGTTCAACGTTGATGGTTTGCCATACGACGGTCAATTCTTCTGCGTTAAATGATGTTTGTTGAAAGAGCTCATGCACAACTTGATAACCCTCAAGCAAGGTTGGCGCTTCAGCCATAACAGCATGAAGATTTGGTAGCATGCCAAACGCTTTGACTGAATTTTCAATCAGGTGCTTTGATCCTTCGGGTGCGTTTTCTGCGGTATACAGTTTAAATTCTGCCATGTTTAAATCTCCTGTAATTGGATATGAGCGGATTAGGCAAGAACAGGATAGTTGATTTTGAGCGGTCGCTCAATATAAAATTGAGCATATGTTCAAAATTGATAATTGCTCATGGCGAATACAAAGAAATTCCAACGTGATGAAGTGGTGAAAGCCGCCTCGGATCTATTCTGGAAGAAAGGTTTTCATGCAACATCTACACGTGATTTACAAGATAGCGTGAATCTGCGTCCTGGAAGTATTTATGCGACGTTTGGGTCAAAAGAGGGGCTATATTGTGAAGCGCTAAAAATGTACGTTGCGAACTTACAAGCCCTGTTTGAGTTGCATTTAGCTCAGAACACAACGGTTCTAGATGCAATAGAAGCTTTCGCGATTGATGTGGTTATCAATCAGCGAGACTCCAATCCCAGTGAAGTGTGCATGTTAGTCAAATCAGCAAGTGAATTTGCTGAGGATTTTAATGCGCTGCGCAATCAAACAAACAGCTTAGCAAACCAATTTGAATCTTTTCTTGCAAAGCTGTTTGAGCGAGCTATCGAGAATGGCGAAATTGAAGCTCAGGATACATTGCTTCTTGCTCAGTTGTTCCAGGTTCAGTTTACGGGTATACGAGCCTACTCATACCGTAGTGATGATGTAACCTTAAAGACGTTGATCTCTATTATGGTGGACAGCTTCCGCGGTAACGTACCAAAAACAGAAAGCTGAATGAGGCTGCTCAAAGTCAACGTCTCTAAATCAACGGCTTGAACTAAGCGAGCTCAAATAAACCCGTTATCGGGGTTCGATATCGATAAAAAATGACCACGAAGCATCGTGGTCATTTTTATGCAGATTAACTTGCAATGAACAACAACGGCTTATTAAAAGCGAAACTCTTCTAAGTTATTGCTGCTTTCTAACATTTTTTCAGCCACATAACGATGCGTTGCTGTGGTTGGGTGAGTCACATCCCAGAACACGAACTTATCTGCGCCAGATGCTGCACATTCAGAACGTAATGAGTGAGTGTACATGTAGTCAACAGAGGATGAACGGTTGATGTCTAAGCAAGGGTCGCTTGCATTTACGAAACCGTGTTCTGCTGGTGCCGAGGTTAACTTCTCAAACAGTGCGTGTGTATCAAACAATGCGATGTTGTAGCCTTGGGCTTTGTAGTACATCGCTTGTGCTTTGATGAACTCGTTCATTTTCAATACTTTCGCACGAATCGTTTCAATTTCTTCCTGTGTTGAGTATTTGAACTGTGGTGCTTTGGTTGCATCAGGCAGTGTCATCAACATGAAGTTCTTCGCGCCAGCGTCTGTTAAACGAATCAGAGCTTCAGCGTAATCCGCTTTTACTTCCGGCACGCTACGGTTGTAGTTCATGAAATCATTTAAACCAAACTCTAACGTAAACAATGTGTTAGCAGGGTTGTAGTTCTTCGCCAGCTTTGTGTAGGTTAAGTAAGAAGAAACTTGTTCGCCGACACCAGTTAGCGCGATGTATTGGTTTTCACCTGCTGCGCCACCAACTGCCCAGTTGTATAGCGGTAAGTTTTTGGCTTTAGCAACGTATTCCGTCCAAACAAAACCGTTTGAGAAGTGACCCAAGAACCAGCTATTCGGGTTAGGAAAGCGCCATTGGGACGCGTTAAAGATGTTGCCTGTATCAGACAAGCTATCGCCTAAAGCCACTACTTTGTTTATCTGATCTGGTTGCATTGCAGCATCATTGCTCCAGATCGTGTGGTTATAAGAATAACGATTGTCGGCAGCAAAAAATGTAATGTCTGCGTTCTCGTTCGCTAGATCTAGTGTTTCTTCACAACGCTGACGAATTACGTTTTGTGAGGTATTGGTGTAGAACATGTTTTTAAATGAAACAGAGCTCCACCAATAACCATCGATAGTGAAGTCACTACCATCTTGGTTTTTTGCCCATTTCCAATCGGTAGCCGCATCGTCCTTAGAGTGGCTCGTACGATACCAGCATCGAACGTACGTATAAGTTTGATTTTCTTGCGCGCTAACCACTTCAGCCGCAGAAACCATTGCCGGTGATAAAGTTGGCTCCTCTGCAATGGCGGAGGCAAGCGGAAGTAATGCAGTTAATAGTGTGATTGTTTTTTTCATCATTCACTCTTCTTGTAATGGTTATTGTTCCGAATGCGTGAATACGCTCGGCTATAACAGTATTTAGATGAGAATTTTTCTCACTAAACCTTCTAATTCTGAGTAAATGCTCAAGACAGTCAACAACTAAATATTCAATATTTCAGTTTTGGCACCACGGTCAAAAAATCCATTCAGCATAGCAATCGATTAAATGGGTGATATTTAGAATAATTACTCACTAACATTAATTTAACATTCACTTTTTGTTAATTAAGTAATTGCTTTATAAGGTTTTGTTGATGATTTTTAATGTTAACTTAAAGTGTTTATTGAATGATCTTTTGTACAAATTTGTATATTCATGAAACAAATTGTTTGGCATTTTTGCTCTGTAAACTATAGCTGAAGCTCTCATGCAAACATCATGATGATGACTTTTCATGAGAATATAGTGAATAAAAATTAGCTCAAATAAGGAATAGGGCAAATGCACTACACAACAAGTAAAAAACAAGGCTTATTTTCGTTGTCTGCCGTAGCAATAGCACTGACCACTTCGATGTCAGCGTTTGCGGCTCCACCAATGGGATTTGATGAATCTAAGTTACCGACGAAGTACATCGTCAAATTCAAAGAAGATGCGGTCAGCCGTTCTTCAATGGGTGGTAACTCATTCTGGGGGCCACGAATCGCGCAGGAGTCTGTTCTAGAACAGGTGAAGGCACGTAAGGTGGAAAAACTGGGTAATCGCGCCATTTACAGCGTTGAATTGGATGGCGATGACTTAGAGCCGCTTCGCAACCGTAGTGATGTGGAATACGTGGAAGTCGATCCACCTCGCTATTTGCTCAGCGAAACGACCCCATGGGGATATGAAGCGGTTAATGCTCAACTGCTAGCTGACTTCAATGCGGGTAATCGCACTGTATGTATTATCGATTCAGGGTACGACATTTCGCACAACGACCTAAGCGGTAACCGCGTTGCTGGTACTAACGATAGTGGTACGGGATCATGGAGTGATCCGGGTAACAACAATGCCCACGGTACTCACGTCGCGGGTACGATTGCTGCGATTGCCAACACCGAAGGTGTAAAGGGTGTGATGCCAAACCAGAATGTGAATTTGCACATCGTGAAAGTATTTAACGAATCGGGTTGGGGTTACTCATCTGGGCTTGTTAAAGCAATCCAGACCTGTGCCGATAATGGTGCTAACGTTGTGAACATGAGCCTTGGTGGTAGTCAATCAAGCCGAACTGAGCAAAATGCACTGCAAAATATTTACGATCAAGGCGTTCTATTGATCGCCGCTGCGGGTAATGATGGCAATACAGCGCACAGCTATCCAGCTTCTTATGACTCAGTGATGTCTGTTGCGGCCGTTGATAATCAAAATGATCATGCAGCGTTCTCACAATCTACTAGTCAAGTTGAGATCTCAGGCCCGGGTGTGGCGATCTTATCAACGGTTACGGTAGGTGAAGGTAAACTTTCTGATATTACCTTGAATGGTGTCAGTCAGTTTGATCGTGGGATTGTTCCTCACAATCGTTTGATCAATAACGGTTCTTCGTATGTTCCGGATCCAATCGCGGGTTCAGTAACGGCAACGCTAGATAGCTGTGATGTATCTGGCGGTAATGTTAACTGTGGTGATATGTCGGGCAAAATTTGTTTGACTGAGCGTATTGGCAACCAGTCTTCAGGAAACTACCCTGAAGTGGATGCGGTTCAGGCTTGTTACAATGCGGGTGCGCGAGCTGCAATCGTATACAGCAACTCTGAACTACCTGGTTTACAAAACCCATTCTTGGTAGACACAAACAACGCTTATCGTATGGTTTCGGTAACGGTTGATCGTGCATTTGGTCAAGAGCTATTGGGGTATGTTGGTCAGGAAATTACTGTTGCAACAACCTCTGGTGAAGATTACGAGTACTACAATGGTACATCAATGGCGACACCGCACGTAACGGGCGTAGCTGGCTTGGTGTGGAGTTACCACCCAACCTGTACAGCAGCGCAAGTACGTAATGCCCTAGTGAAAACTGCAACAGATATTGATGTTGCTGGTCGAGACAACCGTACTGGCCACGGCCTAGTTAATGCTGAAGCGGCGAAGCTGTTCTTGGACGCTGGCTGTAATGGACCTGATGGTGGTAGCTCTTCGGACTCTAGCTTCTCAAATACCAGCCCTGTTGCGATTCCAGATAATAAATCTTCTGGCGCAATCAGTGCAGTAGAAGTCGATCGCTCTGGTGATTCAGGCACAGTAAGTATTGACGTTGATATTAGCCACACTTATATCGGTGATCTACGAGTGACTTTAACGTCACCGACTGGTGGAGAAGTTGTACTTCACAATAATACCGGCGGCAGCGCTAACGATATAAAAAATACGTTCCAAGCGGATTTTTCTGGTTTTGAATCGCAAGGTACATGGGAACTAAAAGCGGTGGACAGTGCCAGAAGAGACACAGGCACCATCAACAGTTGGACTCTGACCTTTCAATAAGGAGTGGCTATGAAGAAGTTGACCTTACTTTCTTTGTCTGCGGTAGGCGCTACCGCACTATTGGCAATCGGACTGAGCTCAAGCAGCTTGGCAAACAATCAAGGATTTCCTCTCGTGGATGAACGCCAAGATCAAGCCGAGCAGCAACCTGCACGTTACTTTGTTAAGTATCATGAAGGAAAAGAGAGCGAAGTGAGAGCGCTTCTTCGTCAGCACAACATTGAAGTGGTCGATGCTCTGGTGAAACAACATGTGTTGATTGTGGTGGGTGAACAGGCGGAAGTCGATAAGCTCGCGGATCACGATGCGGTCGAATACACTGAGCAAGAGCCGACAAGAAAGCTGCTATCTAACGGAAATACGCTTCAATAAGCCAAACCTCCTTAAGATAGTGCCAAAAAGAAAAACGCCCCTCACGTGAGGGGCGTTTGTTTTCTTTCTACGATTGTTTTCTATGATTATTTTTTATGACTGGTTTCTTCTAAAGCCAGTCGTTTGCTATGACGAGATATTCTTGAAGATTGATGCAGATGAGCCTATTCGCGCATCAATCAAGTCAGTTATCAGCTAGTTATATTCAGACTAACTACTTAGCGAACAATCAGACCCAGTAGGATACCAACAGCGCCGAAGTCTGCGTCACTAAAGGTCGTGTTAGCAAAGCCTAGGTCACCCAGTACTGGCATTAGGAATACTGGTAGGAAGGTAATCAGTAGACCTTGTGCAAAAGCACCCAAGATTGCACCGCGACGACCACCTGTAGCGTTACCAAATACACCTGCCGCTGCACCTACAAAGAAGTGTGGAACGACACCAGGGATAATCACAGTAAGCCCCATCACGTAAAGTAGGAACATACCCAAAAGACCCGCCGCAAAGCTCGATAGGAAGCCAACCAATACTGCGTTTGGTGCGTATGGGAATACAACCGGACAATCAAGCGCAGGTTTCGCGTTTGGTACTAGTTTGTCTGAGATGCCTTTAAACGCCGGAACGATTTCTGCGATAACCATACGTACACCTTGAAGGATAACGTACACACCACCGGCGAATGTGATGGATTGCATCAGCGCGAACATGAACCAGTGCTTACCACTGCTAACTTCGCGTACAAAGTCACCGCCAGCAAAGATACACGTCACCATAAAGATGATGCCCATGGTGAACGAGATTGCTACAGGCGTATCACGTAGGAACAACAAGCTCTTAGGTACGTTCATCTCTTCAGTAGAGTGTTCTTTGTTACCGAACTTGCTGCCAATAAAGCCCGCTAGTACGTAAGAAAGGGTAGAGAAGTGACCAATCGCAACGTCGTCAGAACCTGTTACTTGCTTCATGTACTTGTGAGCAATCGCAGGGAAGAACACCATCACAGAGCCCACAACCAGAGAGCCAAGCGCGATCAGTGGAACACCTTTCATGCCGCTAGAAGCAAGGATCGCCGCTACCATCATCGACATAAATAGCGTGTGGTGACCTGTTAGGAAGATGAATTTCCATGGCGTGAAGCGAGCGATCAAGATGTTCACTAACATACCGAAGAACATGATCATCGCCATCTCTTTACCAAACGCTTCTTGCGCGATAGAGACGATAGCTTCGTTGTTTGGAACCACGCCAGTGATGCCGAACGCGTGTTGGAAAATCGTCGCAAAGTCACCCAGAGAAGTTACAACCAGACCCGCACCCGCGCCAAGCACGATGAAACCAAGAATGGTTTTTACCGTGCCTTTAATGCACTCGGTGACCGGTTTTTTCTGGGCAATTAAGCCGATTAGGGCGATAAGACCTACCAGAACCGCTGGCTCTGATAGGACATCGTTCATTAAGAAACTGAAAAATTCCATAACGCCACCTTATAGAGCGCCAAGCTCTTGAAGTGCTACAGATAGACGCTCTTTCATTGCCACTTTGTCGACCATGTTATCAAGCGCAACGATGCGTGGTTCAACGCCAAGTGCGTTCAACTGTTCAACGATGTCGTTAGTACCGATGAAGATGTCACAATCCGTACCTTTTGCAGAACCTAGATCGATATGATCCACTTCTGCGTTTACATTCAATTCTTTCACGATGCCTTTGATGCTCATTTCCATCATTAGGCTAGTACCAAGACCGTGACCGCAAACAACCATAATTTTCATAATTCAGACCTTTTCTTTTTATAGGGGTGTATGCCCATTTTTTAAGGGCACATCAGGAGTTAGTATTTTTCGATGATCGCGAGAACATCTTGTGTGTTTTGAGCGGTGCAGATGGCTTCTACATGCTCTTCATTCATAAACAACTCAGCCAGTTTAGAAATCGCATCCACGTGCGAGTTACTGTCTGTCGCGGCTAGCGTAACCAGCATTTTCACTGGGTCGTTACCTTCAGAATCGAAGTTCACGCCGTTTTGAATCACTGTGATGGCAAGAGACAAACGGTTAACGCCATCTTCAGGGCGAGCGTGTGGCATTGCCATACCAGGACCTACCACGTAGTAAGGACCGAGCTCTTCGTGTGAGCGGTAAATAGCGTCCACGTAGCTTGGCTCAATCGCGCCATTTTCAATCAGTGCTTCACAGGATTTACTCACCGCATCTTTCCAGTCAGTAGCATCAGAATGGATGCGAATCACATCAGAGGTAATCAGTTCACGTAGCATTGGATCTTTCCGGTTTGTTGTTTTGTTGATGGGTACTTTATCGATCAATTTGTCAGAAAAACCTGAGAATGATCACAAATGGTAGCGCTATCTGATAGCGCTATCATAAATTGTGATAGCGCTACCATTTTTATCAGTCATCCGAGTTTCATATGCTTGTGATCGACTTCTAATGCGCTAATATCAAAACCACTAAAACGCTGTGGTAAGATGTCGCGGCAGAAAATAGAGAACACTAAATAAAAACAATGAGCGAACCTCGCAAACGAAGAAGTACTGGCAATGTCACCTTGGCGGACGTCGCTAAAAAAGCCGGCGTAGGCACCATGACGGTGTCGAGAGCATTACGAACGCCCGAGCTAGTATCTGACAAGCTGAGAGAAAAGATTCAACAAGTGGTTGATGAGCTCGGCTATATCCCGAATAAAGCGGCAGGGGCTTTAGCGTCTGCTGAAAGTTACTCCATCGCTCTTATCATTCCTTCCCTGTTTGAAAAAGCGTGCGCGCTTTTCTTACCGAGCTTTCAACAAGCGTTGAACAAAGCGGGTTATCAGTTGCTGCTTGGCTACAGTGATTACTCGGTAGAGCAAGAAGAGAAACTGCTTTCGACATTTCTTGAGAGCCGCCCAGCGGGAGTGGTGTTGTTTGGTAATGAACACAGCCAGCGAACCAATCAGCTTTTGGAAGCCTCGAACACGCCAGTATTGGAAATTGCAGAGTTAAGTTCGAAAGCCAGTTATCTCAATATCGGCGTTGACCATTTTGAGGTGGGTAAAGCCTGTACCAAGCATGTGATTGAACAAGGCTTCAAGAACGTGGGCTTCATTGGTGCGCGTGGCGATCACTCCACTTTGCAACGTAAGCTACACGGCTGGCAAAGCGCGATGATTGAGAACTATCTTGCGCCGGATCATTTCTTAACCACGCACGAAGCACCATCTTCACAATTGGGTGCGGAAGGGTTGGCAAAGCTATTGCTGCGCGATTCAAGTTTGAATGCTTTGGTATGTAGCCATGAAGAGATTGCGATTGGCGCGTTGTTTGAGTGTCACCGCCGAGTGCTGAAAGTCCCGACCGACATTGCGATTATCTGTTTGGAAGGTTCTTCCATGGGTGAGCACGCCTATCCAAGTTTGACCTGTGCGGAATTCGACTACGAACGCATGGGGACGAAAGCTGCAGACAAGTTACTGCAAGCCATTAAAGGTGAGCCTGTAGAGCATGCAACGGATATGGGCTTTAAGCTAAAACGCCGAGCGAGTACTGCGATCAACTAACCTCATTTGGTTAGAAACTAATACGTGATACAAAAAACCTCTCGATGTTGAGAGGTTTTTTTATGCGTGAGAATAGTGACTGTCGGCTAAGGACGCTCACCTGCTGCTAGGCGACGTTCGATATCTGCAACCACTTCTGGGAAGTCAGCAATGGTGTCAATTAGGTAATGCGGCGAGCTCTTGAGCAATTTTGCACGTGCTTTTTCACGAGCAGCATTAAGTGTTGCTCCGTCCGCAGCTTGGTATTCTTCAAACGTTAGACCTGCTTCGTTACCAGAAAGCAGCAAGCCAACGGTCCACATACCGGCGTTGTGACCTTCGTCGATACCCGGTGCGGCGTCATCCACTTTGATACACGCATTAACGTCGGTAACATTCAGCTCAATCACGTTTTTCAGTGCCATAAATGGTGCAGGGCGACCACCTTGCGGTAGGTCATCCGTTGCTACTACGTAATCTGGCTTGTAACCGTAATCCGCTGCAACAGGAATCAGTACATCCATCACTTCGCGAGGGTAACCAGAACAAGAACCGATCTTGATGCCTTTGTCTTTCAGACTGTTCACAACTTCAATCGCATTTAAGATAGGCTCTGCATGGTCAGCCACTTTTGCTTTTTGCAGAGGCATAAATGCTGCGTAGATAGCGTCGATGTCTTCGCTGGTCATTGAGCGACCAAACTTCTCATTCCAACGCTTATCAACCGCAGGGATGCGACCCACTGCTTGGATGTGCTCCCACTTACCAAGACCCATTGGTTCGCGCGCTTCTTCAAGGTCGATTTCAAAATTAAAGCCTTGTTTGAATGCTTCCACAAAGATGCTGGTTGGCGCAAAAGAGCCGAAATCGACGATAGTGCCAGCCCAGTCAAAGATCACTGCTTGAATTGGTGAGTTGCTCATGTTCAATCCTTTTTCTTGTTTGCCAGAGCGCTGCCTACACATTGGAACCGCGCTCTGAATCAATTGGTGTTTGTTGAGGTCTATTGACCCTAGAAGTAGTTAAAGTCTTTGCACACTTTGGCGATCGCTTCTTCGAAAATTGCCAACGCTTCTGTCAGCTGTTCGTGAGTGATGATCAGCGGTGGGCTGAGTTGAATCACGTTACCTTGCGATACCTTGAAGCTCACTCCGTTGTTGAGGCATTGGTACAGCACAGCTTCCGCTTCGTCATACGCGCGTGCTTTGCTTTCGTGGTCGGTGACCAGTTCAATGCCCCATAACATGCCGATGCCACGCACATCACCAATCACTGGGTATTTGGCTTTCATCTCTAGCAGCTTTTCACGCATGAACTGGCTGTCGGCTTTGGCTTTATTTAGCAAGCCGTCTTGTTCAATGGCTTCCATGGTTGCCAGTGCTGCAACACAACCGATAGGGCTTTTCTCATGAGTGTAATGACCCATGGAGATTTGCTCGGCGGTGTTGTATTTGTCTTTGGTGACCATGGCTGCGATAGGCACTAAGCCACCACCCAAGCCTTTACCGATGCACAGCATATCTGGCTCGATGTCGTAGGCTTGGTAGGTAAACCATTCACCGCTGCGACCCATACCGTTAGGGATGTCGTCGATGATCAGCATGACATTGTGTTTGTCACAGATTTCACGGATGCGTTTCCAGTAGGCTTTGCTCGGCACTTGAACATCCGTGTTGCGAACCGCTTCTGCGATAAATGCGCCCACGCCGCCTTCTTTCTCAATCACGTATTCGAGGTAATCGGCGTAATGCACGTCGCTGCCGTCCTCTACTGGGAAAGCGCCTCGGTAAGACACGGCTGGTGGAATGCGCTCAACACCTGCCATTAATGGTCCCATACCTTGGCGGAAACACGCTTCGCCACCTACTGAGATGGCATCCAATGATGCGCCGTGGAAGGAATCCCACAGCGACACCACCTTGTAATTGCCCGTGATGTGGCGTGCTAATTTAAGAGCCATACCAACCGCAGATGTGCCACCCGGAGCAAACAGCACGCGGTTCAATTCGCCGCCACAGATTTGGGTGAGTTTTTCGGCACATTCAATCGCAGTTTCATTGGTAAAACGACGTGGTGAAAACGGCAGTTTGGCAATTTGCTCTTGCACACGTTTAATCACATGCGGATGACCGTAGCCCAGCTGATGGACGTTATTGCCATGGAAGTCCATGTACTTTTTGCCGGTGGCATCTTGGATGTAGATGCCTTCTGCTGCTTCCAAGGTATCTAAGCAAGGCGTCGACATGGCTTGATGAAGAAAGACTTCCGAGTCACGCTTCAATAATGCTTGCGTGCGTTCGTCGTCCATCGATGCATTCCAAGTTTGGCGCGCTGGTGTCGTGTTGACATCACCTTCGCTGCGGAAATGAGTCGGTTTGATATTCTGAGTCATAACGCTCTCTCAATCAGAAGGCTGCTTTACGCAACTTGCCAGTACATTGCTTTTTCAATTGCACCGATTAAGCGCTCGATATCTGCTGGGTAAACTTCGCCAATGTTGCCGATGCGGAAGCAATCTGCGTTCGATACTTTACCCGGATAAATTACGAAGCCTTGCTCTTTCAAACGCGTGTAGAACGCTTTGAACTGGTAATCACTGTGCGTCGGAGAGTAGAAAGAAGTGATGATTGGCGAGTGAAGGTCATCACTCAGTAGTGGCTCAAACCCCAAAGAACGCATACCTGCAACCAGTGTTTTCTGGTTAGTTTGGTAACGGTTATGACGAGCTTCAATGCCGCCTTCTTGTTCCAGCTCTAACAAGGCTTGGTAGAAAGCGCGAACCGTGTGCGTTGGAGACGTGAAACGCCATTTACCGTGGTTCACTTCCATGCAGTGCCACTGGTCGTAAAGATCAAGGCTCAAAGAACGTGCCTGACCTTGGCACTTTTCTAGCTCAGTTTGTTTCGCAATCACAAAGCCAAAGCCCGGCACGCCTTGAATACATTTGTTTGCAGAGCTGATCATAAAATCGATGCCTAGCTCAGCGATATCGATAGGAATGCCACCAAAGCTCGACATGGCATCGAGAATCACCACTTTACCGTGCGCTTTTGCAGCAGAAGCAAACGCCTCAATTGGGTTAAGCATGCCAGTGGTTGTCTCACAGTGAACAATTGCAACGTGGGTAATAGCTGGATCCGATGCCAATGCAGTTTCCACCTCGTTCAAGTGTGGCTGTGATGTTTCGCCTGGGGAAACTACATGGCATGGAATATTTAGGTAATCAGCGATCTGAGCGATACGCGCACCGTAAGCGCCGTTGTCGACAACCAACAATTTTCCATCTTTGCCAATGGCACTGCCAATCGTTGCTTCTACTGATGCGGTGCCGCTACCTTGCATTAGTACGCTGGTGTAGCCGTCTTGCTCCGTCGCCAGTTTTACAAGCTTAGTGCGGATCACTTCTACAATGTCTTTGTTGTATTCATCATCCCAAGTACACCAGTCTTTTAGCATGGCTTCACGTACTGTTTCAGAAGTAGATAGAGGACCTGGAGTCAGTAGTAGGTATTCGTTTTTCATCTCGATTTCCATTAGAATAGGCTAATTGGTCTACACCAAGTTTCGAGTTAACTCTAGCGAGGAAGAAAAGGGCAGTAAATAGGCGAATGTCCAATTTCATAAAACTTTAATATCCAGAAAATGGCGGATCAATTGAACGATTATTCATCGCAAATTTTCGTAAAACTGCCATTTAATGGTCATGATTTCGTCACAAAGGCTCAGTAGGGTGTATATCGTCAACTGGTACAGACCAAATTAAAACTTGGCCAAATTAACTGGAGAAAATGATGAAAAACCGTTTGATGAAAGGATCGCTGGCTGCACTTGTCTCTCTGCTAGCTACGAATGCAATGGCAGCACAGGAAGTCACGGTTTACACCGCTTTCGAAACTGACATTCTTGCTAAATACAAGTCTGCGTTTGAGAAAGATAACCCAGATATCAAGATTAAGTGGGTTCGCGATTCCACCGGTATCATGACGGCGAAATTGCTGGCCGAAAAGAATAACCCTCAAGCGGAAGTGGTTTGGGGTCTTGCTGGCTCGTCAATGGCACTGCTTAAAGATGAAGGTCTTCTTAAGCCTTACACACCAAAAGGTTTGGAAGAGCTGCACGCGAACCTAAACGACCCTCAATCAAACCAAGCTTGGTTCGGTAACGATGCGTTCTTTAACGCAGTTTGTTTCAACGAAGCGGTTGCGAAACAACTTAACCTACCGAAACCAACGTCTTGGGAAGACCTAACAAAGCCGGTTTACAAAGGTCACATTGCAATGCCGAACCCAGCGTCTTCAGGTACTGGCTACATGCAGGTTTCTGCTTGGCTACAAAACATGGGTGAAGATCAGGCATGGAATTACATGCGTGACTTAGACAAGAACATTGCACACTACACGCACTCTGGCTCTAAGCCATGTGTTCAAGCGGGCATGGGTGAAGTGGCTATCGGTATCTCGATGGCAAGCCGCGGCGCGAAGCTGAAAACACAAGGCGCACCACTAGCGGTTATCACACCAAAAGGTATCGGCTGGGAATCAGAAGCTGTTGGTCTAGTAAAAGAGTCGAATGCAGCGAAGCGTGTTGTCGACTGGTCAATCTCTAAAGCAGCAAACGAGCTTTACGTAGAAATGTACCCAGTGGTTGCACATAAAGAAGTGAAGGCGACCGTATCTAACTTCCCGAACGTTCAAGAGAACATGGCGAAGATGGACTTCGCGCAAATGGGCAGCAAGCGTGCAGAGATTCTAGCGGCATGGTCTGAGAAGTTTGACGCGAAATCAGAGCCAAAATCTTAATTGAATTTGCTTTGAGTTGAATACTGAAATCCACCTCGGTTGAGGTGGATTTTTTGTTTTCTCTGTTATTTCAGAGTTTGCTGAAAGTAGATTCCTAGTCTCACCTAGGTTCGCTGGAATGACGGACTTAAGAAAGTCGGGAATCTCTAATTACCACTTAAACAAACCTTATCTCCCTTCATCTATTTGTCATCTTCTGGCTATAAATTTGTCATTGGAACGTAACACTCCAAAATTAAAGTTGGTATATACCATTTGGAGCGTGTGCTATGTCAACTAACCAACATTACCTAAATATTGAAAATGTAGTGAAGCAATTCGGACAGTTCACTGCATTAAAGAAAATCTCGCTAGCGATTGAAAAGGGCGAGTTTGTTTGTTTTCTTGGTCCTTCTGGCTGCGGTAAAACCACTCTATTACGTGCCATTGCAGGTTTAGACTTGCCAACGTCTGGTGCGATTTTTCAAAACGGTCAAGAGACCACATTCCTACCACCAGAGAAGCGCGATTTCGGCATCGTATTCCAATCTTACGCGCTGTTTCCGAACCTAACTGTGCAAGAGAACATTGCGGTGGGTTTGAAGAACCAAGGTATGTCGACCAAAGAAGCGTTAGAGAAAGTAGATTACTGGCTAGAAACCATTGGTCTTCCAACCTCTGGCGAGAAATTCCCTAACCAACTTTCTGGTGGTCAGCAGCAGCGTGTTGCTTTGGCTCGTGCATTGGCGCTATCTCCGGGTCTACTGCTACTTGATGAGCCGCTGTCAGCGCTGGATGCAAAAGTACGTGTTCACTTACGTGATGAGATTTGCAAGCTGCAACGTAAGCTGGGCATCACCACCATCATGGTTACGCACGATCAGGACGAAGCATTGTCGATGGCGGATCGCATTGTGGTGATGAACCATGGCGTGATTGAGCAAGTCGGTACACCTCAAGAGATCTACCAACAACCAGCAACGCGCTTTGTTGCTGAGTTTGTCGGCAGCATGAACTTTATTGAAACCTCAGCCGCAACAGACTCCCAAGTACGGATTGCCGAAACCCTGATGCCAGCGCCAAGCTTGACCAATCGTAAGATCCAACGTGGTGACCGCTTCGACCTTGCGGTGCGTCCTGAAAGTATCAAGTTCGTTGAAAACTACACCAACTCTTTACCTGTGCGAGTTACCGCAACCGAGTTTTTGGGGGCGTTTTTCCGCATTGATTGCGTATTGCAAAACGACAGCTCAACGAAAACCATCGTCGTGGATGTGCCTGTGGAAACGGTTCAAAAACTCAATATCAAAGCGGGCGATGTACGTTACATCCAGTTTGCTGAAGAAGGGTTGCATGGTTACGCCGTGCCCTCGGTTGATAAAGCACTAGCGGCGTAGGTGTAAACATGGATGCGAAGACAATGACGATGAATAGCCTGACCACACAAGACAAAGCAAAATCCCTACTCGGACGTGTCAGCCGCGACAACCTTGTGTTGTTCGGTTTGCTCGCAGGCTTGTCGACCATGATGGTGCTGTTCATCTTAATGCCGCTTTGGGCAATGTTGACCAAGAGTGTGCAAAATGCCAATGGCGAATTTGTCGGTCTGGCAAACTTTGCGACGTACTTTTCTTCTTCAAGCTTGTGGGTGTCGGTGGGAAACACCTTCACTTTGGGCGTGATTGTGACCTCGGTAGTGGGTGTGCTTGCGTTCGGTTATGCCTACGCGCTGACTCGTTCATGTATGCCGCTTAAAGGTTTGTTCCAAATCCTAGGTACTGCGCCAATTCTTGCGCCTTCGCTGTTACCAGCGATCAGTTTGATCTTCCTTTTCGGTAATCAAGGCATTGCCAAAGAGATGCTGTTAGGAAACTCGATTTACGGCGTGATTGGTATCTCGATGGGTTTGATTTTCTGGACCTTCCCTCATGCATTGATGATTTTGACTACTTCGCTGCGCACTTCAGATGCCCGTTTGTATGAAGCTGCCCGCGCATTGAAAACATCGCCCATCAAAACCTTCTTTATGGTGACGCTACCTGCGGCGAAATACGGTTTGATCAGTACGCTTATCGTCGTCTTTACACTGGTTATCACAGACTTTGGTGTGCCGAAAGTGATTGGTGGCAGCTACAACGTTCTGGCGACTGACATCTTCAAGCAAGTCGTGGGGCAACAAAACTTTGCCATGGGGGCGGTGACCAGCATTATGTTGTTATTCCCTGCGGTAATGGCGTTCGGCGCAGACCGTTGGGTACAGAAAAAACAAAAGAGCTTATTCGACACTCGCTCGGTGCCTTATCAGCCAGAGCCTAACAAAGCGCGCGACAGCATTTGTTTGGTTTACTGCAGCATCATTTCTATCGCAGTGCTGGCGGTGCTTGGTATGGCGGTGTATGGCTCGTTAGTTACGTTCTGGCCTTGGAACAAAGCGCTGACGCTAAACAACTACAACTTTGCCGAAATGAGCACTTACGGTTGGAGCCCATTCTTCAACTCGCTAACGCTGGCAGGCTGGACGGCAGTGATCGGTACAGCCATTATCTTTGTCGGTGCTTACTGCATTGAGAAAGGGCGTGCGTTTGGTCCAATTCGTCAGGTGATGCAAATGCTTAGCGTGGTGCCAATGGCGGTTCCTGGTATGGTGCTTGGCTTGGGTTACATCTTTTACTTCAATGATGCGAACAATCCTCTGAACGTGCTTTATGGCACCATGGCATTCTTGGTGATTAACACGGTAGTGCATTATTACACGGTGGGTCACATGACCGCCCTGACAGCGCTAAAGCAGTTGCCATCGGAGATTGAAGCCACGGCGGCATCGGTGAAGCTTCCTCAATACAAGTTGTTCTTTAAAGTGACATTACCTGTGTGCTTACCTGCGATTTTGGACATTGCGACTTACTTGTTTGTTAATGCATTGACCACCACTTCTGCGGTAGTATTCCTTTACTCAACCGATACGATTCCGGCTTCGGTCTCGATTCTGAATATGGACGATGCAGGTCAAACTGGCGCTGCAGCAGCGATGGCGGTGATGATCATGATGGCTGCCGCAATTGCGAAGATTGTTCAGATGACTTTGGGTAAATTGTTAGAGAATCGCACACAAGCTTGGCGCAAAAGATAAGGACACTTCGTGCAATACGTAAAAATTAAAGATTCGATTGTTGAACAGATTGAAGCGGGCATGCTATCGCCGCGTCAAAAATTGCCAGCAGAGCGTAAGTTGGCGGAGTCGTTCGATACTACACGTGTCACTCTGCGTGAAGCTTTATCACTGCTAGAAGCGGAAGGTCGAATCTATCGCGAAGATCGCCGAGGTTGGTTTATCTCACCTGAGCCATTGCGTTACGACCCTACCCAAACGCTAAACTTCCCGAACATGGCGAAAGCGCAAAATCGTGTGCCAAAAACGGAGTTGGTTGCAGCAAAAGGGACGTTGGCAAACAAACAAGCCGCGCGCTTACTGGACTTGCAACCTTTCTCGGACGTGTATCGAGTCGACCGTGTGCGATACCTTGAAGACAGACCTGTGGTATTCGTAACAAACTACATTCGCCCAGAGCTGTTTCCGAACCTGTTGGATTACGATTTATCAAATTCACTGACGGACATTTACCGCGATCATTATGGCGTGACGTATCAAAAGATTCGCTACCGCATTTCAACCAGCACTTTATTGGGTGAAATGGCTCAGGCACTGCGTGCGACAGCCGGTACGCCCGCGATGGTAGTGGAGCGCATCAACTACAACCAGCACGGTGAGTTGATTGATTGCGATATCGAGTATTGGCGACACGATGCCATCAGCATTGAATCTCTGGCGGAGCTCAATCGTTAAGTGGATTTTCTCATTATCTAAGGCTCCATCTCGGGGCCTTTATTTTATTCAGACAGGAACATTGAAATGGATTTGTTGGCGATTGGTCTCGTCGTTTTTTCTGCTGTTCTCCATGCGGGGTGGAATATCCTTGGTAAAAGCAACTCAGGTTCTGGACTCGCGTTTACCATGGCCGCCAGCTTCTCTGCATGTTTCATTCTTACCCCTTATTTGATTTGGTATTTGGCGACCATTGGCTGGACATCATTACCTAGCGAGTTTTGGGGATTGCTGTTCATTAGCGGCATTTCACAAATGGTCTATCTAGTCGGTTTGATTGTCGCTTATAAGCATGCAGACGTGGGGGTGGTTTATCCCATTGCTCGGGCACTGCCAGTGATGATGGTCGGCGCAATCAGTGTTGCATTGGGACATGAATTATCTAGTCAGCAGTGGCTTGGGTTCTTGCTGATTACCCTTGGTTGCATGCTGGTGCCACTGACGAATTTTCGTCAAATGATATTGGGCTCCTATTTGAACGTCGGTGTGTTCTGGGCATTAATTGCTGCAATAGGCACAACGGGTTACTCGGTGGTCGATAAAGAAGCGCTGAGTTTACTCACAGGACAAGCATCAGAGATCTTGAATGATCAGTACAGTGCAATCTTCTACTTGGGCGTGCAGTTTTGGGCAATTGGTATTCCAGCCCTTGTATGGTGCTTAGTTACGGGCAAGCCAGATGAGATTAAGACTGCGTGGCAGATCCGCAAAACAGCCAGCATGGCAGGGGTAATGATGGCATCCACCTACGGCTTGGTGCTGTTTGCTATGACCATGACAGACAACGTGAGTTTGGTCGTAGCACTAAGGCAAATCAGCATTGTGTTTGGATTGTTTATGGGGATTTGGTTTCTGTCTGAGAAATGGTATCTCACCCGAGGGCTTGGCGTTACTTCTATCGTGGCGGGGATTATTCTCGCGCTTGCGTATTGACCTATATTCACGAAAAAAGGCAGCGAATGAGCCTCTCGCTGCCTTTTGTATTAACTTGTAAGCCTTGTTTAAAAACGCAGTTGCGCACCAAACATCACGCCGCTAGAGTCAAAATCGCTGTTTTTTGAGTACACATATTCTGCATTCAAACCAAAGTGTTTATAGCTCCAGCCGATACCGCCAGCGGCTTCCCCTCCGACACTTGAGTGTTCGATGTTCTTGCTCTGACCGTTCACTTTATAAGTGTATTCGAGAGTGTAGAGAGTGACACCTGCCTTGCCGTACAGTTCGAAACCTGAACCCAGAGGATAGCTAGCATAGCCACTCAAGCGAGGTCCGGAGAAGCTCGTATCGGTGACTTCTGAAATCGGACTCACGAGTATCGAGCCGATACCGTCAAACGCGCCTTTATAACCTGCTTCGATACCAAAGTTATGTGTTGGCATGTAGCGGTAATATATTTCACCTAAGAACATGTCGCCTGATTCTTTGCTTGTCGGAGCATCGTAGTTCACATCGCCATAACCAATGTTTGTACCTATGATGTGCTCACTGGTTTCTGCATTGGCTGACAAAGAAAAAGCCGACAGCACTAAAGCAGTAATGAATGAATAACGCATGAACGTTTCTCCTTAGCTTTTAGCTTGCTCGCCTTTTAATATTTGTTCGAAAGTGATCTTGGTGTTGTCTAGCCATTCATAACGGCGACGATACATCGAACGCTTAGAGCGCGACATGCCTTCGATATCTCGACGGGGTGCATTTACATCAATTGAGTAAAAATGACGATTGTATTCGGTGCCGCCCAATTCTTGCCAGAGTGCATCGTAATCCGTTTTGATTCGCCCTTTGCTGTAGCGCTTAGCTGCGTATGTATGGGACTGCGTTTTCACTGCTAGAATCGTATTTACTTCCCAAATTTGTGCGAGCAAAGTGAGCAAGCTCACCATCAAGCTTTTTGGTCTCTGTCCGTAAAGCTTACGGGTTAGCTTTTTAATTTTCGCGTTGTTTTCTTCACTGCTTCGCGGTCCTTGTAAGCCGCCAATCATAATACTGCGTCCAGATTCGATGTGACCTAGCGTAAAAGAGAGCGTGTAGAAGTTGCCATCTTCAGCGCTGTGCAGCACTAGGCTCATGTCGCCTTCTTTTTGATAACGTGCTTCGTATACTAATCTCACCGAGTACAGTATTTCGTCAATTTCAAAAGAGGCTAATGTTAGGCCTTTCGAGTCTGTGTAGATTTCTTCGATTGTTTGTTTAGAAAACAGTTCTGAAATCGTTTTATAGTGATCAACCACCAAGTTGGAGCGATCAAAGGCGGAGTTATTCTTGATGATGTACGGGCGAAACGGTTTTTCTAGGAATCGGTGTGTACGCGTACAAAGCAACTCTAACAATGACGATTCAATATTGTCTGAAAGGTGCTTAAACGCACGTTTGTAATAAAGCGCACGTAAGATGAACTTAGCTCTGTAGGTCCAAATTGGCTTGTAGACATCAGCATAATCATCTGAGTAAATCGATTTGCTATGGTAAAAAATGGATTTGTTCGCGGTCATTTTCACTCCAGATTAACTTGTGCTCAATAGCGACAATTAAGAACCGACGGACGAGCAGCGAAGAACCCGAAAAGGAGGAATGCAAAGCACGACTGAAAAGAGGTGGTTTTTGCTGTGTCCGACGTTTTTGTAAGGTTTTGAACACTGTTCTTTTGCTGGAATTCTAAGAGAAAATTGACCTTAGGTATTGTATGGTTTGGTAAGGAAGTGTCAGGTTGAAACCCATTGTTCAAAATGAAGAAAATGCGAATGTCGGCTGAATATGACGTTGAGTTGCTAAGTTAATGTGAAATAAGTTGAACGAAAATTGAACATTATTTGAAATTGTTTTGACGTGTTTTAGGTCTTTATACGTACCTTATAAGTATCGAGCCAATTTTGGCCCGATGTAAAGGTAAGTAAGGAGAGGTTTATGAAACGCTTAACAACTTTAGCAAGTACGATTGCTCTGATTGCTGCACCTTCTATGGCTCTTGCTGGTGGTTATCAGTGGACAAACGATACCGAAACTATCCATGGCGACGTAATGGATAGCAAACAAGCGGCTTATGAAATGGGCCGAGACATGATCCAAAGCTACCAAAATAAATCATCTGGACAACTCCGTGATGAGTTTACGAGCCTTACAACGTATGTTGATCGCCAATCGTTTTCTATCACTGACTCAAAAGTCATGGTAAATGAGTTCTTGCAAAGTGACGGGCAAGTTGTTTACCAGCCTATTCTCAATGTTCAATACGAGTACCGCATGCGTGATACCGGTAAATACTAACCAGTAAGACGGACTCGAATTGTTTACCACTAATATTTTTTGCTGTTTGTTTTGGGGAGCCACGAGCTCCCCATTTTGTTTTTGTTGGAAGCGAAAATTCGCACACTCTCAGTGCAACATTTTCTATCGCTCAGCGTTAGATTTTCTTGCTCGTTGATTGTCATCATCGTTTGTAAAGTGTTTGCGGAAATGGATGTAACGCACTAACGAGGATACCCGATGACACATCATTCATATTGGTTCAAGCAGGCAATTGAAGCTGAGCAACCAGAAACGCCACAACCGTTACAGCAGAACATTAATACTGACGTTGCGATTGTTGGTGGCGGATACACCGGACTTTGGACCGCGATTATGATTAAGCAGCAATCTCCGGAAAAAAAGGTAGTCGTGATTGAAAAAGGCCTTTGTGGCAGTGGTGCATCGGGCGCAAACGGCGGTTGTATGCTGACTTGGTCTACCAAGTTTCCGACATTGAAACGGTTATTCGGTGAAGAACATGCTGCTTGGTTAGTAAAAGAGTCGGAACAAGCAGTGCTAGAGATTGACGACTTTTGTCAGCAGCACAACATTGATGCGCACTTATCGTTGAAAGGGGTTTATTACACTGCAACCAATCAGGCTCAAACTGGGGGAATGCAGCCAGTTGTGGACGAGTTAAAGCGATTAGAAGTGAACAGTTGGCGTCGTTGCTCGGTGGAGGAACTGCGTGCCAATGCGGGTTCACCTCGACATATAGAAGGCTTTCACTCTCCAGTTGCAGCCAGCGTTCAACCTGCATTATTAGTGAGGGGGTTACGCCGTGTTGCTATTGATCTGGGTGTAGAAGTTTATGAGAACACGCCGATGACGCGTCTAGATTATGGAAAACCTGCCACTGTCTGTACACCTAAAGGAAATGTTCAAGCGCAGCAGGTGGTATTGGCATTAAATGCATGGATGGTGGAGCAGTTTAAACAGTTCAAAAACAGTATCGTGGTGGTCTCTTCCGACATGGTGATCACCAAGCCGCTTGGTGACGCACTACCTCTATCTGGTTGGCAGGCAGGTTCTAGCGTGTTGGATTCACGTATCTTCGTCCACTATTACCGAGATACGCCAGATGGCCGTTTGATGTTGGGGAAAGGCGGCAATCAGTTTTCTTTCAATAACCAAGTCGACGCAATGTTTAACAAGCCAACACGCTACCAAGGTCTACTGCGCAAGTCGTTCGATAAGTTGTTTCCTCATTTGAGAGGAGAGGAGTTTGCTTATTCATGGACGGGGGGCTCTGATCGTTCTGCTACTGGTTTCCCTTTTTTCGGCGAGCTAGATAAACAGAGCAATATCTTTTACGGATTTGGTTATTCAGGCAATGGTGTAGCGCAGACTCGAATGGGCGGAAAGATCTTATCTTCATTGATATTGGGAATCGATAACGAGTGGACGAACAGTGGTTTAGCCAAAGGACCGTTGGGGTATTTCCCACCAGAACCGCTTCGCTGGACCGGGGCTATGATAGTGCGCAACGCGGTACGTCGAAAAGAGGAAGCAGAAGATAACGAGAAAACGCCGTTTATCTGGGATAAGTGGCTAGCAAAACTCGCGGGACCAGCAGGCAAAGCGGATAAGCTTGACTAAACTGAAGACTTTAGCCACAAACGAGACAGTTTGCAGTGAAAGTCATTGGGGCGCGATGAAGCCTTGTGTTAGCCTCTGTCTTTCAAGCTCAGATTTAAAAGGTGAGTCATAAAATGAAAGTATTCAGCAACTTCGATAGCGGCAGCATTCACGTAGTGAAAGCGGACGACAAAAACGACATCCAACTCAAAATTCCTAACGACAATATGTCGGAATTCTACCAGTGGTTCCACTTCCGTCTTGAGACAGAAGCCGAGCAATCACACACCATCAAATTGCTTGATTTGGCTAAATCGGCTTATCCAGAAGGATGGCAAGGTTACGATGTGGTTGCGTCTTACGATCGTGAAGAATGGTTCCGAGTACCGGCAGAGTTCGATGGCGACACGCTGACTTTCACTGTAATCCCTGAGCGCAGCTCAATTTACTTCGCGTACTTTGCGCCATACACGTACGATCGTCATTTAGACTTGTTACACATGGCACAAAGCGCGCACCACTGCCAACTAGAGACGCTTGGTCATACGCTAGATGGCAATGACATGAGCTTGCTTACTTTCGGTGAGCCAGAAGAAGGCAAAAAGAAAATCTGGATGATTGCACGTCAGCACCCAGGTGAGACCATGGCGGAATGGTTCATGGAAGGTATGATCCAACGTCTGTTAGATGAAAACGACACGGTTGCGCGTGCATTGCTTGAAAAAGCGGTGCTTTACGTCGTACCAAATATGAACCCAGACGGTGGTATTCGCGGTCACTTGCGTACCAACGCAGTAGGTGTAAACCTAAATCGTGAATGGCAAACGCCATCAATGGAAAAGAGCCCAGAAGTCTACCTTGTGCGTCAGCGCATGCTGGAAACGGGTGTTGACATGTTTTTAGATATTCATGGCGATGAAGCGATTCCGTATAACTTCGTCGCTGGCTCAGAAGGTATTCCTTCTTACGATGAAAATCTTGCCGCTTTAGAGACATCATTTAAGCAAGCGTTACTGACTATTACGCCAGAGTTCCAAGATGAGATTGGTTACGATAAAGATGAGCCTGGTAAAGCGAATTTGACGGTGGGTTCAAATTGGGTTGCAGAGCAGTTCAAATGCTTGTCTTACACAATCGAAATGCCATTTAAAGATAACAACAATCACCCAGATCCACTTTACGGTTGGTCTCCTGAGCGTAGTGTCTTGTTTGGGCAAGATGTATTAGCTGCAACGTTAACCGTAGCGGATAAAATTTAGCGCGACGAGTTAACGCTTTTTCATTATTTCGAAAACAGCTCATTTAAATGAGCTGTTTTTTTGTGCTCTCCAGATCCACGCTCCCCTGTAAAAATTTGTTGCCATTCACAAGCTTAAATGATGATTCTTAAATTTGAGAAAGTGGCTTTTTATGGTGATTTGCGTCACAGAAAGTTGGCTTCTTTGTGATATTCTCCGCAACGAATTGACTATGGCTAAACCAACGCAACGAACTTTGTTTTTCGGTTGGGTATGCGGATGAAGCTCATGAATAGATGGTCTTGAGGTTACCTTTTTCCGTTTTACGTCATTGGCGTTTGAATATCATTTTTGATTCTTTCCTACGCTATTTAGCTATTTCTATTCGAAGAAAAGAGAAAGTTACGGCTTCATATTTTACGGCAGTATGCTGCCGCGATGTGTTGCTTTGTGTACAAGAAAAAGGAAAAGAATAATGAAAAAAATCGCTATAGCAGTGGCTACTGTACTTGCTGGTGGTGTGATCTCAAACGTTGCACTTGCTGACACTTACATGGGCGGTAAAATAGGTTACAACTCTCTAAACGATGCGTGTTACCTAAACGAACCTTGTGACGACGACAGTTTTGCAGCATCTATGCACTTAGGCTACAGCTTCAACAAGTACGTTGCAGCAGAGTATGGTGTTGATTACCTTGGTGACTTCACTGCAAACTTCAAAAAGCCTGGCCTAAACACCGTTGATGGTGATCTTTGGGCGTTGACGCTTGCTCCTAAATTTAACCTACCGCTAACGGATTCTTGGAATCTATTCGCGAAAGTTGGTGCTGCATACATGATGGCTGGTGACGAGAAAGATTTCGTACCAACTGGCTCTCTGGGTGCTGAATACCAAATCAACTACAACTGGAGCCTACGTGCTGAATACCAACGCTACCAAGATATGTCTGATGATGTAATTGAAGACATGGATTCAGATTTCTTCGGTATCGGTTTCAACTACAAGTTTGGTTCTGAGCCAGTCGTTCAAGAAAAAGCCGTTGAAGAGGTGGTAGAAGCACGTCCTGCAACACGCATTGTAGATCACGTTTACCCTGCTCAAACAACAGCGACAGTACAATTCGACTTAGAAAGTGCAGAAGTGAAAGACACGTCGAACCTTTCTGGTACCGTTGATTTGATGAATACTTACCCACAAGCTCAAGTTGAGATCACGGGTTACAGCGATACGACAGGTTCTGCTGCTTACAACAAACAACTCACAGAAAAACGTGCGAAAGCCGTTGCTGACGAGTTCCAAGCAAAAGGTATTGCGGCTGAGCGTATGACAGTGAAAGGCATGGGTGAAGCTAACCCAGTGGCAAGCAACGAGACACGTCAAGGTCGTCAAATGAACCGTCGTGTTGAAGTGGTTGTTCCTGCGTTTGAATACCAAACAACTGAAAAAGCAGAATAATTCCTGCTTAAGATAAAGTTCCAAAAGCCAGCGTGTATCACGCTGGCTTTTTTGATCCCGCTTAACAAACTAAGTAGTTGTGTAGAAACATAGTTATATCGGGACGCTTTGACATGTGCTCAACATACGTAAACTCAGCACCTTCATCAATTTGTCATCACCAGTTCATAGCATGACAGCCAAGTGTTTGGGAGAATGATATGCAAAGTTTACCGCCGCTCAATTTGCTCCGAGCTTTTGAAGCCACGGCGCGACTACAGAGTTTTACAAAAGCCGCAGAGGAGCTAAATGTGACTCGTGCGGCCGTCAGCCAACAGGTGAAATCGCTAGAGTCACAGCTCGATGCGACGTTATTCGAGCGTAAGGGCACTCACCTTACGCTGACCTGCTCCGCACAAGAATACTGGCCTGTGGTTAATCATGTGCTTCAAACATTATCGACCACGACGCAGCATTTATTTACTCGTCCCAAGAATACGCAAGTTAACTTACATGTCGCTCACAGCTTTTGCTCTCAGTGGTTAATGCCAAGATTGGCTGATTTTCAGCGACAATTCCCAGACATTTCCTTTAAAGTCTCGACAACTGCTAATACAGTTCCAAACGCCAGTGCGATTGCGGATATCGAAATTATTAACGGAGATGGAGATTGGCAAGAGCAAGAAGCCATACGATTAACCCAAGAAAACTGGATCGTTGTCGCAAGCCCGGGCTTTATGCATTTAAACCCGATAAATGACCTCTTGCAGTTAGCTAAAGTGCCTAAAATCTGTACTAGCGGTTATCATGAATCTTGGCAAGACTGGCTTGCGCACCAAGGTTATCAAGGGAAGGTGAGCAAAGTCGTCGCCGAGTTTGAGCATTCATTGCTTGCTATTCATGCTGCGATTAATCAACTTGGCGTGTTGCTGGTAAGAGACTTTCTTGTTGAGGATGAGCTGCAACAGGGCGTATTAGTCCAGGTTGGAAATTGGCATATGCCAAGTTCTGGTGCACATTATATGATGGTTCGAGCATCCGAAAAATCACACGTAAACACCTTTGCTCAATGGTTAATACAGAGTCTTTAATGTTCGTTCAGCGAGTGAGTAGAGCGCATGTGTGGTTTGGCTCTTATTAGCAATGGCAAGTCATCAGTCTAGGACTGAGCGACATGCTTAATGACATCTAATAACCACTGATTTACCGGAGCTTGCTGTTGAGAGCGACGGCAGCTCATCACGTAGCGAACATCAAGCTCTAGCCCAGCAGGAAGCGCGATACTTCGGCAACCCTTAGGAACATGTCCACTCATCGTTATGCCAAAATGATTCGTTTGCAGAAGCACTTTTTGAATCATCGCTGGATGCTCAATTTCCACTTTAGGTGTGGTTCTAAAACCCATATGTTTGAGCCTTTCCAACACAGGGTATCGGTAGTCGTTCCATCCCGGCGTTTTAAAAAGTATAAAAGGGTATTCTTCTAGTTCTTGGGAGTTTTGAGCGGGATGATCTTCTCGAACAAAAAATACCGCTTTTCCTCGCCCTAGTTCGGTCTGAACAATTGACTGTGGCAGATCTTCATCAAAGTAATGAATCGCAATGGCGTTTTCACCGTTAATTAATCGTTTTTTTGCTTCTCTACCCCAGCGCAAACATGAGAATTTTGCGTTTGGGGCGTGCTTTAGTAACTCCAAGTAAAACTTGTCACCAAAGTACTCCCAAAACAATGTGTTGGCATAAATAGTGATTGAACCGTCAAAATGAGCTGGTGAAAAATGCTGTGGTTTGATGGAATCAATACTGTTGATTATTTGCTCAAAATGCGCAATGTTCGCTTCCACAAAAGCTGTTGGTTCAAAGCCATTTTTGGTCTGAACGAATAGCGGATCATTGAGCTGAGTTTTCATCTTTGTCAGATTTTTGCTGATTGCTCCTGACGTTTTACCGAGTGATTCTGCGACTAACCGGACGTTACGTAACTCATACATCCGTTTTAATACCAAAATATTTTGAATATCCAGATTAACGCTCATACATTGTCTCGCTTGGCTTTTGTCGACAAATCATATCGCTGAATTTCTTAAGAAAAGACAACGCTCGGTCAATTTAAGTTGCTGCCTTATCCCTGATTTATTGAAGGTAACGATAAGTTATTCTTGGTTACATCAGTTTATTAGCATGGATTTCCATTTGGTAAATAATGGCTTTCCTCGTATGAGCGCGTTTCTGTTGTTACAGTTTTTCCACCGACAGAAAGTAAGAACGCTAATAGAGGTGATGTATGAAAAAACTAATCGCACTTGTTTTGATGGTTTGCTCAACAAACGTAGCATTTGCTGGCGATGGGTCATACACGGGCACGATTGATATGACGATGGCAACGAAAAATCAGGTTGACGTAGAGCGTGCAGATTCTCAATTGACGCTGAAGGGTCGCAATGAAATGGCCTATGGCGGTGTAACAATCCATTCGGATGCTGCAACTCAAAAAATTGAACTTCGTGGTCGACGTGATTAATCGAATAGTTTCTTGTTAAGAAAATGCCGCGTTCTTCGCGGCATTTCTATATGTAATATCATCAGATCATAATTACCAGATAAGCGTATGGTGAGAAGCTAAGCGCAATGACCACCTGCCATTATTCGCATGGCGGTGCCATATGAATGACAGCTAAGCCCCCCAAAGAAGTTTCACGGTATTTTTTATTCATATCTTTACCAGTCTGATACATGGTTTCGATAACTTTATCTAACGAAATTAAGCATTTACTTGTGCGCTTTAATGCCATACGCGATGCATTAATCGCTTTCATTGCTCCCATGGCATTTCTTTCAATACAAGGTACTTGAACCAAGCCGCCAATCGGGTCACAAGTCATACCCAATGAATGCTCCATCGCAATTTCCGCAGCAATACAAATCTGCTCGTTACTGCCCCCTCTTAGCGCTGTTAAGCCAGCGGCAGCCATGGATGAAGAAACCCCAACTTCTCCCTGACACCCCACTTCTGCACCAGAAATTGACGCGTTAGTTTTATATAAGATGCCGATAGCGCCGGCGACTGCGAGAAAGTCTTTTAGCTGTTTAACATCGAGCTCTTTGATGAAGCGATGGTAGTACATCAATACCGCCGGAATCACCCCTGCTGCGCCATTCGTTGGAGAAGTAACGACTTGCCCTCCTGCTGCATTTTCTTCACTAACCGCAAAGGCGAAGAGATTGATCCAATCCATGATCTCCATCGGATCGTTTTCAACTGCAGCGTTGGCTTCGAGCTTTTTCAAAAGGTTTGGTGCTCGACGAGTGACATTTAGACCACCTTCCAAAATCCCTTCCGTATCGAAGCCACGTTGCATGCAGAGCGACATCACTTTCCAAATTTGCTCTGCTCTTTGGTTAATTTCTTCGTCTGAGCGAAATGCGAGTTCGTTTTGGAGGATCATGCCTCCCAAGCTGAAACCGTTCGTCTCGGCTTTTTCCAGCATCTCATCTGCGGATGTAAACGGAAATGGTACTGCGACCTCATTTTGTTGCGTGCCGTTCTCTAGTTCGTCGGCGGTGGCGATGAATCCGCCTCCAATGGAGTAATAAATTTCAAACGCTACTTGATCTCCAGCTGCGTCTAATGCCGTAATCGTCATACCATTTTCATGCAGGGGAAGGTTGTCGCTATGAAAGACGATGTCATGGTCGTAGCTAAACTCAATCTGGTGTGTACCGGCGAGCATGAGCGTATTATTGTCTATGGTATTTTGTAGCGCACTTTTGGCACTGCTCATTTTGATGGTATCAGGTTTATTTCCCATCAAACCAAGGACCGTGGCTCGGTCTGTATGGTGCCCTCGACCTGTCAGTGACAATGAGCCATAAAGGTCCACTTGCACCCGATGCACTTTCGCCATAGAGTCGCTAACTAGCTGAGTGAAATGGAATCCGGCAAGCATAGGACCATTAGTGTGGGAGCTGGATGGCCCGACACCAATTTTAAATATATCGAAAATCGACAGCATAATTGACTTCCTTTAGCAGTGAACCTTTATAAAGGTCTCTAGAACAGTGTTGTTAACTAGATGTTAAAGCTTGTGGGTCGGGAGTGAAAGAAGATTTTTGTAACACTGCCAACTAAGCGCGAGATTTTAAAATGAAGTTAGACAACATCGTCATCGTTTTAGGTAAACGCCTCGTCAATAACAGGTTGACCTCTGAGGGCATAACCAGAGTCGAAGCTTTGTCTTGTAGGACTGCATCACTACCGATAGAGCGAACGGTGATTGTTTTTTGTGGCGGAGTAACGCAAGGACAAAGTGTTTCTGAAGCAGAGGCGATGTACGCGTATTTTAGAACCCTAAACGCAGACTCTGTGAATCCGTTCCCTGAACGTCATATACTCTTAGAAACGGAGTCGTTGAACACGTTTCAAAACATGCGTTATGTTTCCCAAGTTTTGTGCAAAAGTGGGTTGTTCGAGTTATGGTCGGGGCATCTGGTTGAGGTTATCTTGCTATCTAATGACTACCACCTCGAACGAATCATTGATATCCAGAATTTGATGGATGAGCAAGGCTTATTACGAGTACTTAAATCCGATTGCGAATCCATGGGGGTGACTCTCAATATTCCACTGGATATCAGCAAACATATTAGCGTGCCATACCCACATAAAGGGCTTATGGCGGAGACATTCTTGCTACTCGATGAACTCACAACCTACCGAGTTTATTTAGAAGGGGTCAAGCATGGCGCATTTTTCCGAGATTTATCAATTGTCCGAAAAAAGCCACTTATGATCGCAAGAGATGCTATTCACAAATTGCTCTCTTTACCGCTCGATAAAGAGGCTTTGCAACATATTGAAGAAATGAAAAAGGCCGTCGAAATGACGGCCTTGGATGAATCTGTAGGTGCTGCGGAAAAGGCATTAAGTATCTTCCATCCGATACTGACGGCATTGAACCGTCGCTTTGATCCTGAGTCTATTCATTAAGCTCGCGTTTTGTGCGGACGGCGCTTAATGCTATCAAACAGTAGCAAAGCAGTTCTATACCTTCTTCTGAGATATTTTTAACATCACGGATGTAATTTTCGTCCATCACTTGTTGCCAAAAACTGCCCATACCATACAAACGAGAGAAGACTAATAATAGCATCACAGCGCCAACTAATAGCTTCATATGTGGCACCGTTAAAATGGTCGCCATTTCGTTCATGGTACCTTTACCACCTTGGTAAGCTTTGGCGCAAGCCAGTGCGGTGACAGCAAGTGCTGGGAAAACCCAAGAGCCATGATGAATCATGTCTGTCCAATAGTCCGTTTCGCGAATAATCAGTACTGCAAAAAATCCTGCAATCAAAATAGCCGCATGCTTTAGCTGAGGCTGTTGTTTCGATAAGCTGAAAAACGACCATGATGCAATAGCAAGCATCACAAGCTGGAGCGTTTCTGTAACGGAAAGCTCGCCAAGGCTTGATCCCAACACGACATAATCAAGACGAAGACTAAGGTTAACGAGAATACTTATAGCGACAATCATCAAGGCGTTTAAACTCGATTTATAAATAATGCGCTTTGATTTTTCAGTGACAACGTTGCTTGGGGCTGACTCGGCTTCTTTTACTATTTGTGTTTTCATCTTGCTCACCTGTCCCAGAAAATGTGGAAGAAATGTGAATTAGTGTGATCTGTGTTTGGAATTTTATTGTCCAAGTGGAAAGTTATGTCAGGGGAATGTCAAGAATAGAACACTGTTCGATATAGGGTCGATGTGCGGTAAAGTCAGAGATATGTAAAAACAACGTAAGAACACTTTGATAAATCAAATAAAAAAGGAGCCCCAAGGCTCCTAAGTGATAGAGGGAAGGTGACGTATCGACAAAAATAATTAGTAGTTGTCACCCTCATTTTCTTTGTGATTCTCGCGATAGTATTCCCATTGCTCGACGCGTTCATTGTCCGACAGCACACAGTAAGTGACACGTTCGCCGTTTTCCGACACGGTATCCAGCTCACCACCTTGCTGAACACAGTATACGGCTGCGGGATTTGCAACGGAGGTATACTCAGTTGATCGGGTCGCTCCCTCGTAAGTTGAACAACCAGCCAGTACCAATGTTGCAGCCATAGCCATCATTAAATTTGTCTTTTTCATTCTTTATCTCCGCATGGGGTGGGCGAGTATTGTATTGATTATAGGCAACTTTAAGAGATTATTGTCTTATCGATGTTAAAAGTAAGAGGGACGTATAAGAATTTAGATATTCTCATTTATTGCTGATTAGCACGTCACACTTCTGTTCTTGGCGTATTGTTGTGAAGGTCATATCAATCACTTCCTGACAAGCGCTCGAACGTACTTGGCCTACAACAATGATTTAAAGTGTGAAATTCGGTAATATGCGCACAAAACATTGACCGTGGTATTTTCGATGAGACATTTAAAATCGACCGTTCATCCAGACATAGAGCATTTGGATGACAAAATTGTTTTTCAGCGCAATGCAGCGCGAGCCATTGTACTTGATGGTGAAGATGTGCTGTTGCTCTATACAGAACGTTACCATGACTACACGCTACCAGGCGGTGGTATTGATGATGGTGAAGATGTCATTGCTGGATTAGTCCGTGAATTAGAGGAAGAAACGGGCGCCCAAAATATACATGGTATTAAGCCTTTCGGAATCTTTGAGGAGTTTCGTCCGTGGTACAAGGATGACGCTGACGTGATGCACATGGTGTCGTATTGTTATACATGTAAAATCGAACGTGAGCTAGGCGAAACGGCGTATGAAGATTACGAAGTTAAAAATGGAATGCGCCCGGTATGGATGAACATTCACGAAGCAATTGCACACAATGAAAAAACGATGGCAGAAAGCCCGAAAAAAGGCATGAGCATTGAGCGCGAAACGTTTTTGCTTCAGTTGATTTCTAAAGAATTACTATAAACAGCTAGCTTGCATCATTACGACTTAGCATCTGTTGGCGCTATTGTTGGCAAAGATTTTAGAGTAATAAAAAAGTCCGGACTCCCCCCCGGAACCCGGACTTATTCCAGACGCGCAAGCGAAGCGTCATCTTGATATGTTAGATTTGTTTCGAACTATGAAAACAATAGCTGTTTTACATTTAGTGTGTAAATAATTATTAGGTCTGACCATTGGTTTTCATGTTTTTTTGCAAACGCAATGTGACGCATATCTACCCAATTGCCAAGCGCAATTGGGGCGCTTTTTAGTAAACCACTACTCTTTCTTATCTTTGAGATACCTTACCTCAACTTTTTTGCACACGTTTGCATAGAGATCACGAGTTTTCAAATCCGCCGAACAGGATCTTGTGATTTTACGTTTCTCTGACATTGAGCTCTGTCGTAGCTTTTATCACAAATTAACTAGCGGAGGCAGTCGGCTAAAGTCGACCAGCGGTTGTGAAATCATAGGAGCGTCTGGAGCAAATAAGAGTAAAGGTTGAAATGATGAGGATTGTAACTGACCGATATCTATCAACTTTTCCAATGCATAGAAGCGGCTGACATATTGGCGAGTCTCGTTAGGCAGCGTGAGTTGTTGGAAATCTCGACTTCCTGCTCGCTGAATAGCACGTGCAACACGTCCTTCTCCGGCATTGTATGCAGCTAAAGTGAGAGCCATATTTTGATCGAATTTGTTGTATAAAAACGCCAGGTACTTGAGCGCGGCCGTTGTGCTAGCTTCTGTGTCAAAGCGATCGTCTTGTTTTGTATTTATCGTTAATCCGAAACGTTTCGCTGTGGCTGGTATCAGTTGCCAAAGTCCGGCGGCGTTAGCGTGAGAAACGGCTTTGGGGTTGTAAGAAGATTCTAACATTGGCACTAAGGCTAGGCTATTTGGTAATGAGTGGTTTTGAAGCTGTTTGAAAATGTGGTTAATTACCGGTTTGGATGAATCGAGACGCTTGGCAATTTGTGGTTTGTATGGGGCTAATACTTGATACTGCGTTTGAATATCGACAGCATTTGGTTTTGCCTGGCATGTGAATGGAAGGTAGGACAGAAAGGCAATAAAAATAAAAAGGCCTACAGTACTCAGCCGAGATGGCGACTGAATCTGTAGGCAAGACGAACATCGTTTAGAACGATTTATCTTCATAAGTGTGTTGCACAGGTTGTTTGAGTTGACTGACCAACTCATGGAACGCCGCAGAGCTGTGGCCATTGCTCTGATTGTATTGTTGGCACTGACTTACCAACGTTTCCAATAGCGCCCATTGTTTTCTAGCTTGCATACCTATTTGGGCAGGCAAAGCATTGAAAATTCGTTTTACGCTGGCGTCATTACACGCTAACCCCAGCGCTCGCATACACTGGCTTCTGTCATTGGCGGAGCGGCTGAGTTTATTGAGTATCGGCATTTGTTTCTGAACATTGTCGTTCAGTGCCTCTCCATCAAACTTTAAGTACAATACCTTTTGCTGCTGAAGCAAAGGAAGCAGTTGTTGATAAAGCTTAATATCCTCAGATATAGAGCGAACAAATTGTTGAATTCGCTGCGATACTGCGCTTGCCATGATGTCTTCCTAGCGTTTTATTACTCGTGACCTGTATGGAACTGCATGATTGCCTTGGATAGCACTTTTGTATCTAGGCTAAGTTCACCACGCGCTAATGCGTTGCGTACTTGTTCTACTTTTTCCATATCAACATCAGGTAGTGATGCCATTTCAGCTTGAGCGCGATCTATCGCTACGGTATTCGCTTGAAATGCAGGCTCGTGTACTTTGCTCTGTTCGACGACGTCGACAGGCTGTTTGCTTGCTTGCTGTAATTTTGTTTGTGGGACATGACCGCCCGCGACTTTGTCGATTTTCATGCTGTGGTCCTCATCATCATGTTCTAAATTAAGTAGGCGGTTAGAATGTGATAAACATTAAATATTTTTTTTGTACTCGAAGTTCAGTGTTACTGACGAGAGCCAAAATTAAAAAATGTTACCCCGAGTCAAAAAATCAAAATTGAGTATGAACCTGGTTTAATCCAGTTACGACTGCTCTTATGACCTTGCCCGAACTTGGGTTTTCCACGTCAATTTGTTGCCCTTTCGCTCCATCTTCTAAGGCGACTCCTTTTGTGCTGGCACTAAATCCATTTTTGCTCGCAATGACTATGACTTCATTGCCTTTCTCGATTAGAGGTGGGGCCGACAAATTGGATGGATTAACCACTTGTCCAGCCCTCAAACGACGAGAGGTTTCTAAGCCTACTGCTTGCTCGGGGCGAGTATAAAAATCGTCTTGGCGAGAGATGGTTCGGGTTTCAAGCTTTATGTGTTTAGCCGTTACGACTTCATTTCGGCCAACCGTGGTTGTCGCGACTAAAACAGGCAGAGTCAGCGAAGACTTTATCGTAACGTTAATTCGCCATGGTGATGCGATATTGTCGCAGCTGACTGAGCGCTTGAGGTTACCGACTGGCAACGTGTTGTTGTCACGACCTGTGATAACTAAAGGCGATTGACATTCTGGCAAGTGATTGGCAGAACCGGGCACCCACATGTCGAAGTCCAGTTTGTACTCCCCCCACTGATTGGAGAGCGCTACGCGATCCACCTCTTGTTCGAAATCCGTTGCTACAACGGATTTTATCTCTTCAACGCTGAGGGTTTTGTCATTGGTGTTGGCGAATGCTTGTTCTGATGTCAAAGCGAGTAACGTCAGCATTATTGTTGAGGAAGTGGACACTTTCCTCTTGTTTTTAATGCTTTCCGAGAACCGGAAGTTTGGCTTCCATCCTTGTTTGTAAGTCATTGATATATATAGCTATTTTTTATGGCACGTATCTTGTTTGTATGTTGGCGTATTCGAGCCAACTGTAAGGAAGATGCATGGCGATCACATTTGAAAATGCTTTAGGAGTACATCCAGAGGCACTTAATTTTCGCGTTCAGCGTACCAAAGTCCTCGCCAGTAACCTAGCAAATGTTGACACCCCTGGGTATTTGGCGAAAGACCTAAGTTTCACCACCGTAATGAACCAAGTAACGGCAGGTGGTGTGAACAAACCGGTGCCAAAGTTCCAGGTTCAGGCCCAATACTCGGTGCCTTACCAGAATAGCAAAAATGGCAACACCGTAGAGCTTGGTGTTGAACAAGCAAAATTCACGCAAAACAACATGGACTTTCAAACTAGCCTGACGTTTCTCAACATGAAATTTAATGGCTTAGCGAAAGCGATTGAGGGACGTTAATTATGTCATTCACTGATATTTACTCGATCACTGGTTCCGCGATGACAGCACAAACTGTGCGTCTGAATACGGTAGCCAGTAACTTAGCAAACGCAGATGCAGTATCTGCAAATCCAGAAGATGCTTATAAAGCGCTTAAGCCAGTATTTGCGACTGTGTACCAAAAAACGCAAATGACAACAGAAAATGGAGCTTATCCCAATGCAGAAGTTCGCATTGTTGACGTTGTTAAAAATGCTGGAGATGCAGAGAAGCGTTTTGAGCCGAACAACCCACTGGCTAATGATGAAGGCTATGTGTTTTACCCAGATATTGATGTAGTTGCTGAAATGGCAGACATGATGTCCGCAACACGCAGCTTCGAAACGAATGTTGAAGTATTAGCCAATGTAAAAAGTATGCAGCAAGGTCTGCTTAGATTAGGGCAGGGCAGCTAATGAGTATTGCACAATACACCCCTTTATCGTCTGACGCTCCAGTAAATACAAAAGCAAAAGACAGCAACGGTATCTCACCAAACCCTAAAGACATGAACAGTGCTTCTTCATTGGAGAATGAGTTTATTTCTTTGATGGTGGCTCAAATTCAAAACCAAGACCCACTTAATCCCCTTGATGGTACGGAATACGTTGGTCAATTGGCTCAGTTCTCGCAGGTACAAAGTACCGAGAATATGTCTAAGACAATGCAACAGAGCATGGTGTTACTGGACAACATGCAAGTGCTATCAACAGCGGGCCTTGTTGGGCAAACGGTTTACGTCAATGCGGATGAATTTCAGCTTGGTGAAGACGTACAAAACGGAAAAATCGAACTCGCTCATAGCTCAAACCAAGTCACGTTAGTTGTTAAAGATGAATTTGGTCAATCAACTAAAGTGCCACTAGGTGCTCACGGCAAAGGTGACGTCGACTTTTCAATTAATCCTGAAGAACTTGGTCTTAAACCAGGCAAATACTCAGTGGCCGTAGAAGTGCAAGAAGGGCAAGCAAGTCCAAATGTGCTGATGGCAGGCACTGTTGAGCAAGTGCGCATTCCTAATACCGGTGGCGCAGCATTAGTCAATGTCCATGGCGTTGGCAACGTTCCTTTCTATCAAATCACTCAGTTTGGTGCTTAACCAAATACGGAAATCAGAGGTCTATTTATGAGTTTTAACATCGCACTAAGTGGTCTGGACGCGACCAACACAGAGCTAAACACAATCAGTCACAACATTGCCAACGCATCAACGTATGGTTTTAAAGGTGGCCGCACAGAATTCTCCGCTGTATATAACGGCATGCAACCTGGTGGTGTGGAAGTCGCGTCAATTTCACAGAACTTCGACAAAGACGGCAGTATCACAGGAACTGGCCGTGCGATGGACCTAGCTATTAATGGCGGTGGCTTTTTTGTTACTAAAGATAATATGGGTCAAATGTTGTACACACGTTCAGGTGTGTTCTCAACGGATAAGAACAACTTTGTTACGGCTAACAGCGGTGCAAAGCTTCAAGGTTACAGTGTCGATAGCAACAACAACCTAATGACAGGTTCTGTGGGTAATATTCAGGTATCGACTTCCTCACTGAATGCTAAAGCAACAGACAGCTTAGATTTTGTTGCGAACTTCGACGCAAGCGCGTCTGTTATTGATAAAGCCGTAACGCCATTCAATCCAAAAGATCCAAGCTCATTTAACTCGTCTTACACAACAAAAGTCTACGACTCACTGGGTAACTCGCACACGGTAACTCAGTACTTTACTAAGACTGCTTCTAACTCGTGGGAAGTGAACGTTCAAGTAGATGGCGGTACGACGCCAGTAGCAACTGTGCCTGTAACGTTTGGTAAAGACGGCTCGCTTTCAGCACCAACTGCGCCGTTTAATGTTTCATTCCCTGCTGCAGGCGCGAACGCGATGAGTGTAGACATTAACCTGAAAGGCAGCACGCAATTTGGTGCAGCTTTTGGCGTAAGTACTAATAGTCCTAACGGTTACACATCAGGTGAACTTGCAGGTGTACGCGTTGAAGGTAACGGCATGGTTTACGCGACTTACACTAACGGCCAATCACAGCTACAAGGTCAGGTTGTTCTTGCTGATTTTGCAAACACACAAGGCTTAGCGAAAGTGAGTGGAACATCATGGACTCAAAGCTTTAG
The DNA here is from genome assembly GCF_030248655.1 of Vibrio sp. D431a. Taxonomy (NCBI): domain Bacteria; kingdom Pseudomonadati; phylum Pseudomonadota; class Gammaproteobacteria; order Vibrionales; family Vibrionaceae; genus Vibrio; species Vibrio sp. D431a. The sequence goes on from NZ_JAHGAP010000015.1 coordinate 132,816, forward strand.
CTCAGGTGCTCCAATTATGGGTGTTCCGGGTTCAGGTACGATGGGTGACCTAACTCCGGGTGCATTAGAAGGTTCTAACGTTGACTTAACCAGCGAGCTTGTTGCTCTAATGACTGCACAACGCAACTACCAAGCAAACGCAAAGACAATTTCTACCAGCGACAAGCTTACTCAAGCTTTGTTTAACGCGGTGTAATGGGAGTTTTGCATGGATAGTTTGTTATTTACGGCAACGTCGGGTGCCAGCCGAGTTCTTAAAGCGCAGCACGTTCGTTCAAACAACTTATCAAATGCTGATACTGCGGGTTTTCGAGCGGATATGGAGCGTGTGCGTAGTGTAGAGATGCAAGGCCCAGGTTTTGATGGTCGCACTATGGTTGTGACCAACTCTGCCTCAACACGTTTCGACGCTGGCGATATTGTGAAAACAGGACGTCCGTTGGACGTTGCGGTTATGGGGGAGGGATATCTCTCTGTAGAAACCCCAGCGGGTAACGAAGCTTACACCCGTGCAGGCAATATTCAGGTCGATACTTTTGGCGCTCTAACAATCAATGGGTTCCCTGTCCTCGGTGACAATGGTCCTTTGGTTGTGCCGGATTATCAAAAGATTGAAATCAGCGAGCGTGGTCAAGTCTCAGTGATCCCACCAGGTGGCGGCGCAGAAATTGTGGCAGGCACTTTGAAGTTGGTTAAACCGGAAATTAATCAACTGCAAAAAGAGAGCGATAGCTTGCTGCACAGCGTAGATGGCGTGCCATTCGCGGCAGATGAAACCGTGCAACTCTCTCCTGAGCACATTGAGGGCAGTAACGTATCTGCTATTGATGAATTGGTTAGTGTGATGTCGCTGACGCGCAACTTTGAAATGCAAGTTCGCATGATGAAAACGGCGGAAACTCTAGCAAAAGCTGGTAACAAATTAATGGCGGCGAGCTAAGTCTCGCCCCGCAAGGAGTAAAAAATGCATTCAGCATTATGGGTAAGTAAGACAGGCATGGCAGCGCAAGACACGAAGATGACTGCCATTTCTAACAACCTAGCAAACGTAAACACGGTTGGCTTTAAGCGTGACCGAGTCGTATTTGAAGATCTTTTCTACAGCATTCAGCGTCAACCAGGCGCTCAAGTAGACCAAGTTAACGAACTACCAAGTGGTATTCAGCTAGGTAGCGGTGTTCGCGTTGTTGGCACACAAAAAGTGTTCACGCAAGGTAATACCCAAAACACAACGCAAGAGTTGGATCTTGCTGTAATGGGTCAGGGTTTCTTCCAAATAGAAAACTCGGACGGACAGATCATGTATACACGTAATGGTCAGTTCCATCGAAACTCAGAAGGCTTAATGGTGAACAGTCAGGGCCTGCCTTTAGAGCCTCAAATCCAGATCCCTGACAATGCGGTCTCTTTCTCTGTGGGTGTTGATGGCACCGTGACTACAACAACAGCAGACGATCCAACACCTCAGCAGCTTGGTCAAATTACACTTGCAAAATTCATCAATCCAGCCGGCTTAGAGGCCATGGGTGGCAACTTATTCCGTGAAACGGAAGCCAGCGGTCCAGCTGATGAGCTGATTGCAGGAGCTGATGGTGCCGGCATTATCAAGCAAGGTGCACTGGAAGGGTCAAACGTACAAGTAGTAGAAGAGATGGTCGACATGATCACCACTCAACGTGCGTATGAGATGAATGCGAAAGTGGTCTCTGCTGCAGATGACATGCTGAAGTTTGTTTCGCAATCAATGTAAGTATGAAATTGGTGATGATGAAGGAAAAAGCAATGAAATGGCTTTCTAAGAGTTGGGCAGTAGCCGCCGTGTTGCTGGTGGGATGTGCTGGCCGTCAGGAATTTATTCCGCCTGAGCCGAATGCTGAGGAATATGCACCACCAACGCTCGATTACACGCTGCCGGAAACCCAATCTGGTAGCCTTTATCGTCACCAATACACGATGACTCTGTTCCAGGATCGTCGTGCTTACCGAGTTGGCGATGTATTAACGGTTCAATTATCAGAAGAAACCTCATCGAGTAAAAATGCGGGTACTAAGTTCGGTAAAAGTTCAGCAATTAACTTTGTGGCGCCGACCATAGGCACGAAAACTATCGATGAGTTAGGGGTTAGCGTGGATGGCAAACGTAACTTCGATGGCAGTGCATCAAGTTCACAAGGCAACAAGCTTCAAGGTGCCATTACGGTAACGGTACACGAAGTATTACCTAATGGCGTATTGCGTATCAGCGGTGAAAAATGGCTTCGTCTGAATCAAGGCGACGAGTTTATTCGTCTAACCGGTATCGTCCGTGTGGATGATATTAACCGCAGTAACCAAGTTTCTTCTCAACGAATTGCTGATGCAAGAATTACCTACGCAGGTCGCGGAGCGCTAGCTGACAGCAACGCAGCCGGGTGGCTAACTCAGTTCTTCAACAGCCCATGGGTACCTTTCTAATGAAGACAATGCAATCTTTCTTTATGTCTCTCCTATTGGTGTTGACCTTGGGACTACCAGGCACTTCACGTGCTGAAGCGGAAATTCCGATCATGGACTTGGTCGATGTTCGCGGCATTCGAGAAAACCAACTGGTTGGTTATGGTTTGGTAGTTGGCTTAGCCGGCCAAGGTGACCGAAACCAAGTGAAATTTACCTCTCAATCTATTACCAACATGCTACGTCAGTTTGGGGTTCAAATTGATGACAGTATGAACCCTAAGCTACGAAATGTGGCTTCTGTGAGTGTGACAGCGTCCGTTGACCCAATGGCAGGCCCAGGACAAACGTTGGATGTGGTTGTGTCTTCAATCGGTGATGCAAAGAGCCTTCGCGGTGGTACGTTATTGCTAACGCCTTTACGTGGTATTGATGGCGAAGTGTACGCGATTGCGCAAGGTAACGTGGTTGTGGGCGGCTTATCTGCAGAGGGGCGAAGTGGCTCCAAAGTAGAAGTAAACACACCAACGGCGGGTCGCGTTCCGAATGGTGCGACTTTAGAGAGAGAAATCAAAACCGATTTCAACCAACGTGATGAAATCACCCTAAACCTGCGCAAGCCTAGCTTCACTACAGCAAAAAATATTGCGCGTGAAATTAACAACACTTTTGGACCTAAAGTTGCAGTTGCGATCAATAAAGCGCGCATTGATATGCGTGCACCAAAAGATACACAGCAGCGTGTCGTCATGATGTCGATGCTTGAAGAAATGAGCGTCGTTGAAGGCCGTAAACCTGCTCGTATTGTCTTTAACTCTCGCACTGGCACCGTAGTGATCGGTAAGAGTGTCAAAGTGAGTGAAGCAGCAGTAAGTCACGGTAACTTGACCGTGCGAATTTCTGAATCACAACAAGTTAGTCAGCCTAATGCGTTTGCAAATGGCGATACGAAAGTCGTTAACCAAACGGACCTTGATGTGAATGAAGATCTCGCTCAGATGGTGATTTGGCCTCCAGGCACGGAACTTAACACCATAGTTAATGCGGTAAATAGTTTAGGTGCCACGCCTACAGACTTGATGTCTATCCTGCAAGCTTTGAGTGAAGCGGGTGCATTGAACGCTGAATTGGTCGTGATATAAGGAGTTAAGGATGAAGCTAGACAGTACCAATGAACAAACTCAGTTAAATTCGATGCTTTATCACGACAATAGTGCATTGGCTAACATCAAGCATAGTCGTGATCAAGAAGGCGCACTTGAAGTCGTCGCAGGTCAATTTGAGGCAATGTTCCTACAAATGGTGTTACGCCAAATGCGCAGCAGTAGTGATGCTCTTGCTGATAAAGACAGCCCGTTCGCCAGTCAGCAACAAGGGGTATTCCGTGATATGTATGACGGTCAGCTGGCGATGGAACTAGCAAAGAAACAGAGCTCAGGCATTGCCAATATGCTCATCCAGCAGCTGAGCCCGTCTATGCGTGAGGTTGCTTTCGATGCTGCGCGCAACATCTCATCCGCTAACGATGGTAAAGCTTCGAATTCTGAATCTATCTCACAAGTAGATTCTAAAGAGGTGGAGAAGAATTCAAGCCTATTTAATACCGCTTCTCAAGCCGTCGCCTCTGTTAAACAGGTATTCGGTGAGGCCGGTATGACTACCGCGTTTTCTCAGCCGTTGATCAGAAAAATGGAGCTGTAAATGAACCTAGTTAATATTGCCCTTTCAGGTTTAGGCGCGAACCGTGTGGCCCTAGACGTAACCGCGCAAAACGTGGCAAACGTGAATACCGTGGGTTACAGTCGTCAACAAGCGTTGATGGCGTCTGTCGATGATGGTAAAGCCAATCGCTTAAGTCCAGGTTTAGGGGTAGAAGTCACTAGCATTCGCCGCGTTACTGATCAATTTCTGATTAAGCAAACGTGGTCGACTAACAGTATGGCGGCATACGCATCTGGATACACCAGTAACATGAGTCAGCTGGAGAATACGCTTGGTGCCGATGGTTTCAGTATATCGGCTGGCTTGGACTCGCTAAACGCTGCGCTTAACGATGCGACCGTTAAGCCGGAATCCATACCTTACCGCCAGCAGATCATTAACGAATCTGAAGCTTTGGCCCGCCGCTTTAATACGCTTACCGAGTCTTTATACAATCAACATAAAGACATGAGCGACCAACGTAATGCAGCGCTTAACCACGCGAATAGCCTTATGGAAAATATCGCGAAGGTGAACAAGCAACTGGTAGAGATGCAAGGTACAGGTGGTAATCCATCACAGTTAATGGATGAACGAGATAGGTTAATCGGTGAGTTATCTCAAACCATTGAAATCAAAACAACACAGCAGCATGACGGCAGTGTTCAGGTCACACTAACCTCTGGTCAACCGCTTGTGATGGGTACGGACCATGGCAAACTGGAAGCCATTCCTGACCCGAGTGATCCTTACTTAGCGGACTTACACGTCACGTTCTCGAATCAAAGCTTTGCGATTGGTGACTCGCTTGGTGGCAAATTAGGTGCGATTAATGACTATCAAACCGAAGTGTTGAAACCAAACCAACTGGCTCTGAATGACATGGCGAAAGCTCTCGCGGATGAATACAACGCCGTGCTTGCAACTGGCAAAGACTTAAATGGCAACCCAGGTAAACCTTTGTTCAGCTATGACCCAGCAAACCCTGCAGCCAGTTTGGATATTACCAAGCTAACTCCAGATGAGCTTGCGTTCTCAAGTGATGGAACACCTGGTAACGCAGATGCGTTGCAATCATTGATCGAGTTAAGCAACAAGCCAGTGGCGGTATCAGGTTACGGCTCAGTAAGCTTGAACGATGCCTTTAGTTCAATGGTGGGTCAAACCGCAATTAAAGCACGCCAAGCTAATGCTGATTATCAAGCGAAGTTAGCCATGAACAAGCAAGCGCACGCAGCTCGCGATAATGTTAGTTCCGTAAACAGCGATGAAGAAGCGGCTAACCTAATGATGTTTGCTAATGCGCACAATGCCAACATGAAAGTGATCAGCACAGCAAATCAACTGCTCGATTCTATTCTGCAGTTATTCTAAGAGGAAAGTTTAGATGCGAATTAGTGACAATCAATTTAGTCAAATGATGTTGCACAGCTTGCAGAGCAATAGCTCGGGATTAGGCGAAGCTCTGCAACAGATGTCTACTGGCAAGCGCTTAACCAAGCTGTCTGACGATCCAATGGCTTCGATCAAGTTGCTTAACTTAGACCGAGAAACCAGTGCGATTGCTCAGTACAAAAACAACATTGAAAACGTAAAAACGACGCTATCGAGTCAAGAAACCCATTTAGATTCGATCAAAGAAAGCTTAAAAAGCATGCGAGACATCGCGCTTTGGGGTGCGAACGGCTCTCTTACTGACGAAAGTCGTGGCGGTATGATTACAGAGCTTAAGAGTTACCGTGATTCTATTGAGTCGTCTTTTAACGCGCAGGATGAAGAAGGGCACTACCTTTTCTCTGGTACTAAAACGGATACTGCGGCTGTAAGTAAAGCGAGCGGCAGCTACGTAATTGAAGGTAATAGTGACAAGCGCGTAGTAACAATTGCTAAAGGCGTCACGATGGATTCCAATATGACTGCAAAAGAAATATTGGACCTTGGGGGAGGCCATAACGTGCTTAACCAAATTGATGCGCTGATCAAAGAGTTTGAGAGCCCTACCGCCAACTTCAGAGCTGAAGTTGAGGCGAGTATCAGCGCTATCGACGATACTTTTTCAAACGTACTAGGGACCATGACTGAGATTGGTGGTCGACACAACAACTTAGATCTTGTTGGTGGCGCGCACAGTGAAAACAAGCTGTTCGTTGACAAGGTATCTGGAGACCTCTCTGCTCTGGACTATGGTGAAGCGTCGGTACGATTGAGTAATTACATGGCCGCTTTGCAAGCAACGCAAGCAAGCTATGTGAAGATCGATGGTTTGTCGCTGTTTGACCGTTTATAAGGTTAGGAAGTTCTTTTTATGGTAATGAGTACAGTAGAGGTTAGACCCCATAGCATACGCTTAGGTGGACAAGAACAAGCCTCTATCATGCCGACCCGTTCTGCAGACTCAAGTACGGCAATTAAACCGCGCCCGGCGCAAATTCAGGCTGACACTGCGTCAGCCTACTCTGTATCTGGTATTCAGCTTACGCAGGGTCAGCAGCAAGCCACGGCGGTTCAGATCGCGTCCAAATCGCTGCAGGTGATTGGCAAAGAGCTCACGCAAATTAAACGTGGTTTGACGCAAGCTATTAATCAAGGCGTACAAAATGTTCCTGGTTTGCAGGATACATTGGTTCGTTCTAAAGCCACCATCCAAAAAGTCGTTGAGCAAGCACGTTTCGATGGCCAGAAAGTCCTAAATAACGAACTGCACTTAAAACTGGATAAAGCGGACATTCGTCGCTTTTCTATTCCAGGTTTGAATGTTCATCGCTTAAGCGACAAGGCCGAGCAAATCCGTTTGGATTTTCCTCAAGGTCAAGCGGTGATGATTCAGTTTGATGGACAATCAGACGGTGAGCGAACGGTCAAAATGCTGGATCGCAGCTTGATTGCGTTAGGAATGCGAGCCTCATTAGCCGATGATGGCAGCATTTTATTTGAAGCCAGAGACAACGCTTATCAACAAATGCAGCAAAAGGTGATGGTAACGGGGGAAGGGCACCGATTCCCTGCGGGACAGCCTAACGTTTTGAACTTAAAGTCTGAGCCAGATGGTATTGCGGAGCTCGGGTTTGATCTAGGCTCACGCGACGGCATCAAGCAGACGATTGCCAAAGTAAATCAGCATCTGAAACAAGTTCAAACGAGCTTGCAGGAAGCGAAAGCTTTTCATGGTGAACTGAATACTCAAATGCGTTCTATCCAAACCAAAACCGCACAGCTTTCAGTCAATGAGGTGAATGCAAAACTGGATGGATTCATGCAAAAGTCTGGCGAGTTTACTTCGACTTTTCAGGCATTGAATGCGCAAGCAAACGTGCGTCGTCATACCGTGGTCGCTTTACTGAAGTAACGAACACTCCAATGATTCCCGGCTTTACACTGTTATCGTCCCCCAATAACGAAAACAGCGCACTGTCGGGAATCTCTCTTTGACTCGTCTAGGGCTCGAGTGCTTTTGCCACCGAACGATTCAATTTCTGGAATAGCCATCCAAGTGCTATCAAAGATGCACCTAAGCCTAAGAAGCTTATTGCTCGCCAGAACCCATCCAGAGAGCTCACATCCCATAAGAATACTTTCAGTGCGACACCGGCAAGGACCACTAGACCGACACGCTGCATCATCAGCCCCTGTTGGGTCACGCCGCGCCAAGTCAGCAATCCACCTACGAGCAAGCCAGCCACTGAATAACTGAACAACTCTGCCATGCTGGTTGGCTGATACAGCATCATCGATGTGGTTTGCCAGAATTGACGGATAGACATCCCCAACCAAATGGCTGCAAGTAAAAAGCCTAGACTAGCAATCGCAAATCGATGAACTTGCAACGTATTCCAGCGTTTAAATGTTGCGATAAGCAGGATGCAAGCTGGTAACAGCCAGCCGATACTCAGCATGTTAAAGATGGGAAGTGCTTGTGCCGAGACGTTATCAGTCACCAACGGCGATTCTGCCGTATTAAGCAAAATAATCAATATAGCGAACGCGCACCAAAGCAAGTAACTATAGATTTCGTAGATACGACTTAAGCGTTGCGCAAATTGGCTGCGGTAGCTGTATACCAAACCCATAACTAATGCTTGATTGGCAAAGACTGCCGCACTTGTGAAGTCGATGTGCCCCAAGTAACCATATTGCCCCGTTAACCAGTAGTTAGTTTGGGTGAACAATGCCATTAAGAATACATGTAAAAACGCCCCTTCAAACCAGTTGGTCAGTTCTCGGTCCACTTGTTTTAGTGTTGAACGAGCATAAGACAAGATGAAGAGAGAAGGCAGATAACTCATAAGAACCCAAGCCCAATGCCCAGCTTCTACCGGTTGCCATTCGGGGATGAAAGGTAGCAGCGTGAGTCGGATAACCAGTATTCCCATTGCCACTTTAATCGCCCAACTCGCAGGTCGAAATAACCCGACTTGAGCCTGTAAGGCCATTATCGCAACTTGTATTGAGATTGCTGTTGTTAACCAAGTATCGCTCAACCAAACAAAAGCGATACCTACGATTAAAGCATGCATAACGGCACAGCATTCTAATGCCAACGAACGTGCACGCTGACCAAGCACAACGTAGTAAGTGGCCATCAATGCGCAGAATGCAGTCCAATACCACAGGTAGCCTTGCATAAATTCGTCAATATAAAACAACGTAATTAAGCTCATCGCGGGAGCCAGTACCAGCAGAAGCAGCCCACTGAGTTGCGAACGGTCACTAAGTGATTGGCAATATGTTCGATAGCAGATCAGCGCAATACTCACCGCCAATGCGAATAGGATGCTAGCTTCTCGCTCTAACATATACAGCGCATCAAAAGCGATAGTAAGAACAATCTGCGCGGTTGCCGAGACGAGAATGGATGGCAAAAATACACGTAATGACCAGCCTGTACGAAGTGCTGGTAGCCAGATGATCGCAACAAGCAGCGTATAACAGTACGCTATTTGTAGAGTGTTCAGCTCCGGCATTCTGGTGACGGCAGAAAAGGTCAATAATACAATTGCGAGAGCGGTAGCGGTCGGCGAGTTTGTCCACTTGCTTTGATAGTGACGAAAGCGAGGATTGAGCATCCAACCCATTCTCGGAACCGCGAAAATGAGATACAAAGTGATGGAGAGATAAATCGCGAGCCACGAGAACAACAGTTCTGTTGGTACACTCTCAATCAACAGCAACATCCAAATGACATGTGGAATCGCGATACTTGGCGTAATCCATGCCCTACGCACTTTTTGCATCAATAAGGTCGCCGCGAACGAAATCGCGCAGATGTATCCGGCTAACAAAAAGTAGTTGGGTTCACTACCTCCAATCCACAGTGGTGCTGTGTAGCCACCAATTAAGCCAAGCACGGCCATTAACGGCCCTTGTCGCAATGATAATGCTAAACTGAAAAATGCCGCTGAAGCCAAAATGATCAACGAGATACTTGGCGTTAGCATTTGATAAACCACAAAGGCAAAAATGACGGTGCAGTAAATGCCCGTTAATCCCGTACCGGTAACGGCAGCAGGAACATACGTAAAGCCTTGGGCTCGTGCTGCCCGTTGCGGATTCTGTTGTTCTTTACGGTGAAACCACTCGCCAACAAGCACCATAAGTAATGAGAGCACAAAGGCAAAGGACACTCGCATAAATGGCGAAAACTGGATGTGGCTACCAATCACCTGTACGAGATAACCTCCACCGATCAGCATGGCCAATGCGCCTACCCAAACCAACCAATTTTCTTGGATGTTGCTAAGCAGGCTCTGAACTTTACTCTGAAGGAATGACTCATTTTCTTGACTAAAAACATCCAGTTGCATTTCTCTTGTCTGGGCGTGCCCTTGATTCGCAGCGCTCTGGTCCAAGTCTAAGTTGGCAGCTGGATCATGTTCCCCAGAGGATGAGACATTTTTCTGTTGTGATTCTATGTGAGGTGACGTCGCTACAGATGGTGTGTCTTTTTCGATGCTGGATTGTTGGTGCACTTGTGGGTTTGAGCCCCCATGGACACTGGCTCGTAGTGATGTGACTTCCTCACGAAGTTTGGCTAGTTCTTTTTCTAAAAGTGCAGCTCGGTTGGCGGCTTTCACTCCGATGAGGATGGCGAGACACGCCATGAACAGTGCTAGTATTACGTACAATCCATTTCTCCTTGCGTACGTCGCGTGACCCACGATTCTTAACTTTGAGCACTTACGCTAAAGCTTAGTTCATGCTCTATGCCTTAGCCTCATATAGTGCTAGGTTCCGCGCTTTCTTCAGAAATCATTCTACATAATGAAACTCAATGCGTAATGATGAATTCGACAAAGTCGCACACTTGTGTGCCACTTTAAGACCTGATGAACAAAAATGAGTCGTTAAGTCATTGGGGGTCAACTATATTCATAGTTCTGATGCGATCGCCAAAGGACTTCAAACATGTGCGTTTCGTAGCGATGTCATCGAAGGTCAGTCGTTTGATTTGCACGTTCGGTTGTTTCTATTTGACCGTAAGGCTGAATGTATTCGGGTATAGCGCATTCACGCGAAAAAAGACAAAAACAGGTAATTATTGATGCAAGTGGGTAATGAAGCGCTGGTGCTGTCAGCGGTTGGGGTTATTGGTTTAGGTTGCCAATGGTTAGCTTGGCGATTGCGTTTGCCAGCGATTTTATTTTTGTTGTTGGCAGGGCTGATCGTCGGGCCATTTATGCAGTGGTTAAATCCTGATGAGATATTAGGTAATTTGCTCTTTCCGTTGGTCTCTTTGGCGGTGGCAGTGATTTTATTTGAAGGCAGTTTGACCTTAAATTTTAAAGAAATTCGTGGCGTGAGTGGTTCGGTATGGAGCATTGTTTCCATCGGGGCGATCATTTCGTGGGCGGCGACCAGTATCGCAACACACTATTTCCTCGGCTTTACTTGGGAGCTTGCCATGTTGTTCGGCAGCTTAACCGTAGTAACAGGGCCGACGGTCATCGTGCCACTTCTACGAACCGTAAGACCTAACAGTACGCTTGCTAACATTTTGCGATGGGAAGGGATTTTGATTGACCCGCTCGGTGCGCTTTTTGTTGTGATGGTTTACGAGTTTATCGTATCTCACAGCGCGATAAATAGCGTCGAAGTGTTTGGGGCGATCATTGCTGTCGGTGTCATGCTAGGTGCGGCCTCAGGCTATGCAGTTGCGACGATCATGCGTCGCTCTTGGCTACCGGAATATTTGCAGCCATTTGCGGTTTTGATGGTGGTTCTAGGTGTATTTTCGGTCTCTAACCACATTGAGTCTGAAGCTGGGTTACTAACCGTCACCGTAATGGGTATGTGGCTCGCAAACGCTAAAGACATCAATATTCAGCAAATTCTGCACTTTAAAGAGCATTTAACCATTTTACTGATCACCGGATTGTTCATCTTCCTTGCGGCTCGAATCAGTCTGGATGATTTTGCTGCGCTAGGTAGCGGTGCGTTATTGTTGTTTGTATTTATGCAGTTAGTGTCGCGTCCGTTATCGATTTTTCTTTCAACCTTCCGCAGCAACTTGCGTCTTAAAGATAAGCTGTTTTTGTCTTGGGTTGCACCGCGCGGTATTGTTGCTGCTTCGATTTCGTCTCTTTTCGCGATCAAATTGACCGAATACGGCATTGATGAAGCGATTTTACTGGTCCCTATGACCTTCATGGTGATTATAGGAACGGTCGTGTTACAAAGTGCGACGGCACGTCCTGTAGCGCTGACGTTGGGCGTTGCAGAGCCAGCACCACGCGGCTTCTTGTTGATTGGTGCTAACCGAGTAGCAAGAGAAATAGGGCAGGCGCTGGCGCGTTATGACCGCCGCGTATTAATGACTGACTCAAACTGGGAGTACATCAGTCAGGTTCGTATGTTGGGGTTGGATTACTATTACGGCAACCCTATTTCTAGTCACGCGGACGACAACTTGAACTTGATAGGAGTTGGACAAGTGGTTGCATTAACGCCCGATCAGCATTTCAACATTATGGCTTGCATGCAATTCGTCGACGAGTTTGGGGAAGATAAAGTTCACTGCTTACAAAAAGTGAAAACCAACGGCAATGGCAGCGAGAAGCACTCCGTGGCTCAGGAGTACCATGGTAAATTGCTGATGGGCGGCAATGTAAGCTATACCCAGCTAGCCAGTATGTTAAGTCGTGGTGCAGAGGTTAAACACACGAAATTGAGCGATAACTTCACGTATCAAGATTATTTAGCGCATCACAAAGGTAGTTCAGTTGTACCGCTGTTCCATGTAGAAGAAAAAGGAAAAATTCAATTCTGTGATGATCCCGAACAGTTTGAACCAACGACGACAAGCACTGTTGTGTCGCTAATTCTGTCGGACAGCGTAAAGTAAACTACAGAGCAATGTGATCCATTTTCATCATGGGTATCGTACGCTGATTATCTCAATTTGAAGAGAAACTTGCCGGCTTGTTTAAAACGGAAAGCGAGTTTCTTTTCTTATAATGTCAGGGGCAGTCGAGATTCATTACTCGTTTCGGAAAAGTAATCCGGCAAATTCACAAAATTCGCATTGACGTTACTGATAAGGATCGCAATACTGCGCGACTGTTTTACTTTAGGGTGACATTATGGCTCCGCAAACTAACCGAAAAGATTTACACCTAGATGCTGTTTTACATCATGATATGAGCATGAAGCATAAAACGGCGGGTTTTGAGTCTGTCGAGTTTGAACACTGTGCGCTGCCAGAATGTGACTTTCACGCGATCGATTTATCGACAGAGTTTCTTGGTCATCAATTAGCGCTACCGTTTTTGATTAGCTCGATGACTGGCGGAGCAAAAGACGCAGAAACGATCAATTGTCGTTTAGCTGAAGCAGCAAGTGAATTAGGTATTGCCATGGGTGTGGGCTCGCAACGGATTAGCTTAGAAGAAAGTCAGCATTCGGGCTTGGGTAAAACCATTCGTGAGTTGGCGAAAGAAGTACCGTTGTATTCCAATCTTGGAGCCGCTCAATTGCTCGATAAAGGTAAACTCGATAATGCGCAACGTGCGGTTGAGGCGATTCAAGCCGATGCCTTGTTTGTGCACGTTAATCCAATGCAGGAAGCGTTTCAGAAAAATGGCGACCACAATTGGGTTGGTGTTTTCCAGGCAATTGAGATGCTTAAATCTCGCGTGAAGGTTCCTATCATTATCAAAGAAGTCGGTTTTGGTATTAGCGGACACGTTGCGCAGCGATTAATTGATGCTGGTGTGGATGCAATTGACGTTGCGGGCGCGGGTGGCACAAGCTGGAGTGCGGTTGAAGGGTATTGCCAAGATAATCCGAAAATGCAGCGTGCAGCCGAGCTTTTCCGCGATTGGGGTGTCCCTACAGCAACATGTTTGGCTCAAATCCGCGCACTGCATCCTACATTACCCTTGATCGCCTCGGGAGGTGTTCATAACGGACTTGAAGCGGCGAAAGCCATTCATTTGGGGGCTAATCTCATTGGGCAAGCTGGTGCGGTATTAAAAGCTGCGACGATCAGCACGCAGTCTGTCGTCGATCACTTTGAACAAATGGCATTAGAGCTGCGTTTAACGTGCTTTGGTACTGGCTCTTTTAAGGTTGGTGAGCTAACAAAAGCGCGCTGCCTATAGCTTTTAGAATGGCGCGCTTTACACAGAGTCGCTCAATAATTTTTCGATGTCTTAACACGTAGACTGATAATTTCGTTATAGTTGATACAAAAGTCACTTCAGCTAGTGACGCCTTTATTCAGACACTTGAATGGGCACGTGTTGAAGAGATTGAGTTTAATTTTACTATTGTTTGCAACTGGAACCTTAAATTTATGAAAAAACTAGTCATGCTGATGTTGGCGGCTTCTGCTTTGACCGCTTGTAGTGATGAAGTGGGCACTGAAGGCTGGTGTAACGACATGCGCGATAAGCCAAAAACAGAATGGACAGCAGACAACGCGGTAGACTTTGCAAAGCATTGTGTTCTGCAAGATGGTGTCGGCAGCGAGCAATGGTGTGAAAACCTGAAAGATAAGCCGAAAGGTGACTGGACTGCAAACGAAGCGACCAGCTTTACTAAACACTGCATTTTTTAAGCACAGCGGAAAGCGCCTTTTCTGAGGCGACATTCTGTGAGGTAAACACCAAGCGTTATTGCTTGGTGTTTTTGTATCTAAAATAGCTCTATTTTTCACGTGTCAGCGCACTTCCCTCTGAATGGAAAGTTTTACATTTTCGTTTCATTTTTGAAAACCTGTATTGCCTGTCTTTAATTTTTCGTATTGCAATGGCATGGTGTCGAGATAGCCATCTAATTCAATTAGATTCATAACAAAAAGGAATTCAAATGGAAGTACTAAAAGGCTCATGTCTGTGCGGCAAGGTAAAGTTGGAAGTGGCAGATGAATTTAAGTACATGGGAAATTGCCATTGCTCTGAATGCCGCAAGTTCACAGGTTCTGACTATTCATCTGCCGGTGGTATTGCGTTGGATAAACTGCTTATTATCCAAGGGAAAGAAGATATTCAAACTTATCAGAAAAGCGAAAATACCATGCTATGCTTTTGTCGCCACTGCGGATCGAGCCTGTATTCGAAAAAGAACAATGGGATCGTCAATATTCGCCTTGGTATCTTGGATGACACACCTTCTCACAAGCCTGATTTCCATATTTTTGTCGCATCGAAAGCGCCATGGATCGAGATATCGGATAACCTGACTCAATTTGATGCAGGGCCCAGATAGTAGAGTTGTTGTAGATAAGTATTTAGAAACAGAGCGCGTTACAATACGCTTGCGACGCGCTCTGTGCTTTTACTTTGTATATTAGAACGGAGACGACTATTTGGCGTCTTGTAGTTCTTCAAAGCCACCTGCATTGTGCAGATTCGTAAAGCCTTGCGATTGTAAGTATTGATACGCTTTGCCAGAGCGGTTACCACTGCGACAGTACAACACGATAGCTTGATCTTTATCGACGTCTTGAAAATGTTTATCAAGTTCAGATAAAGGGAAGTTGACGGCATTATCCAAATGCCCTTCAGAAAACTCTTGCGGCGTGCGCACATCGACAATCATCGCGCCCTCGTCAATCAATTGCCAACCTTGTTCAGCGCGTTCAGAAGCTGACACGTTGGGTGAGAGGAAGCCAACGCATAACGTTGCAAGAAATAGAGATACGGCCTTTTTCATTGTTTGATTATCCTTTTTAAGAGTACGTAACCACTCTAGATTTGATTGAGCACATTTTCTATCATAAAGAGATGCTAAGTGGTTGTGAATGCGATAATTCGATAGAAAATTTTATTTAATTTAATAAAAAATTTTTATCAAATTCACCTCTTGAACTCTCATTTTTCGACCTTATTATTTTCATCGAAAGCGAGCTGTCGACTCGCAAATCCATCTTGATGTTTATTTTGTCTTTTATTTTTTGGTTCCAAGTAGGAGGCACTTAAAAATGAAAATTCGTCCTTTAAATGACAAGCTAATTGTTGAAAGACAAGAGGTGGAAAATAAATCTGAAGGGGGAATCGTTTTAACTTCTCAGTCGGTGAAAAAATCAAACCGCGGGAAAGTCATTGCTGTTGGTTTAGGTAAACGTCTTGAAAATGGCGAACGCGCTGCGATGGAAGTCAAAGTGGGCGACCAAATCATTTTCAATGACGGTTACGGCGTGAAAACCGAGAAAATTGACGGCGCAGAATACTTAATTCTGTCCGAATCTGATGTGTTAGCAATCGTTGAGTAATTATTTTTGTAGTAGTTTTTTGAGGAGATAACCATGGCTGCAAAAGACGTATTATTTGCTAATGACGCACGTCAAAAAATGCTGAAAGGTGTGAACTTACTGGCGGACGCAGTAAAAGTGACACTAGGCCCGAAAGGCCGCAACGTTGTGCTTGATAAATCTTACGGCGCGCCAACCATCACCAAAGATGGCGTGTCTGTAGCGAAAGAAATCGAACTGAAAGATAAGTTCGAAAACATGGGCGCACAAATGGTGAAACAAGTGGCGTCCAAAGCGAATGATGAAGCGGGGGACGGTACAACGACGGCTACCGTACTGGCGCAATCTTTCATCAATGAAGGTCTTAAAGCGGTAGCCTCTGGCATGAACCCAATGGACCTAAAACGTGGTATCGACAAAGCCACTGAAGCGGCGGTTGAGAAACTACGTGAAATGTCTAAGCCATGCAGCGACAAAGAATCCATCATCCAAGTGGGTAGCATTTCTGCAAACAGCGATCGCGCGATCGGTGAAATCATTGCAGAAGCGATGGAAAAAGTGGGTCGCAATGGAGTGATTACGGTGGAAGAAGGCCAAGGTCTAGACAACGAATTGTCTGTGGTTGAAGGTATGCAATTTGACCGCGGTTACTTGTCGCCATACTTCATCACTAACCAAGAAAATGGCAGCGTCGAGCTAGACAACCCATACATCTTATTGGTGGACAAAAAAGTCAGCAGCATCCGCGAGCTATTGCCTGTACTAGAAGAAGTAGCGAAATCTTCTCGCTCGCTATTGATCATTGCTGAAGACATCGAAGGTGAAGCGTTAGCGACATTGGTTGTGAACAACATGCGCGGCATCGTGCGTGCGACCGCGGTGAAAGCGCCTGGCTTTGGTGACAACCGTAAAGCGATGATGGAAGACATTGCGGTACTAACTGCTGGTACGGTCATCTCTGAAGAAATCGGCCTAGAGCTCGAAAAAGCAACGTTAGAGCAACTAGGTAGTGCGAAGAAAGTGACCATTACCAAAGACACAACAACCATTGTGGGTGGCGCAGCAGAAGCAAGCGCGATTGCTGATCGTGTGGCTTCGATTGAAAAACAAATCGAAACAACCACTTCTCAATACGACAAAGATAAGCTTCAACAACGTGTTGCGAAGCTATCTGGCGGCGTAGCGGTGATCAAGATCGGCGCTGCAACCGAAGTTGAGATGAAAGAGAAGAAAGACCGCGTGGACGATGCGCTACACGCTACTCGCGCAGCGGTTGAAGAAGGTATTGTTGCTGGTGGTGGTGTTGCCCTAACTAAGATCGCGAAAGAATTGGCGGATCTAAAAGGCGACAATGATGACCAAAACGTGGGTATCCGAGTTGCGCTACGTGCAATGGAAGAGCCTCTTCGTCAAATCGCAACTAACGCAGGTGACGAAGCTTCTGTTGTGGCGAACGCTGTCAAAGCTGGTGATTCCGATTACGGTTACAACGCTGCAACAGGTGAATACGGCAACATGATCGAAATGGGCATCTTGGACCCTGCGAAAGTAACACGTTCAGCGCTTCAATTCGCAGCGTCTGTTGCTGGCTTGATGATCACCACTGAAGCGATGATCACCAACCACGTTGAAGACAAAGAACTTGATATCTAACGTCATCAATCGTTAGTGATTAAGTAAGCGTTAAAATAACAATAACATTGCAAAACCTAAGCGGGCTCGCTTGAGCCCGCTAATCAGTCATTTGAGGTAAGTGTTATGACCCGTTTACCTGCGTTTTCTTTCTCAATATCTGAGCCGGGCGGTAATGAAGCTTCGTCAACGTGGCCGACTGCTATTCACTTCCCCCTCGTTCCAGCTGGGCCAGAGTTTTCGATCGAAAATGCTCTGCCTAAACGTCCGACAGTGACGATATTCACTATCGATCTGTCTCAGTTATTTAAAGGGGACGCTCGGGTCATCCATTAACTGTATCGAAACAGCCAGCGCACGTTGGCTGTTTTTTTCTAATTTAAAGTATTGATAATGTAGATTTTTATTTGATTACTGCCACTTGTTCAATGATCAATTTGAACTGGGGTAATCGGACCGCAAGCGCACTACACCTTTAAGCCCAGCATTGCGCCGAAAATGATTAATCCCGCCCCACATGCTTGATTGAGTCGATGCTTAATCTTCAACAAGAAAGCTTGTAGCTGGGATGACGTGAATAAAACAGCAACGATAGAAAACCAAATACCATGCAGCGCAATCATATAAATCCCGTAAAACAAGGCGATGTGTTGCTGACTAGAGTCGGGAGAAATCACTTGGCTAAAAATACTCAGAAAAAACAGCATCGTCTTGGGATTGAGTAAATTACACAGAAATCCCTGCATGAAAAATCGCCACATTGAATACTCGCTCTGTTGAATGGTTTCTGAGTTTGACGCAGGCTGCGAGGAGAATATTCCTTTAATCCCAAGGTAGACAAGATAAGCGGCCCCAAGATAGCGCACGAGATTAAACAACCATTCATTTTGTGAAATTAAGTAACTGATCCCTAGCATGGAGTAAGCGATGTGGATGCTGATCGCCATGCTGATACCAATCGCACTGTATACGCCTGCTTTTCGTCCTTGATTTAAGCTATTTCTTAATACCAAAACAAAGTCTGCGCCAGGGCTAATGACAATAAGCACACCTAATAACGCAAGAGTTACAAATTCCATATCGATTTCCTGTTTGAATGATGAAGTCTGGGATGTAGCGGAATTGTAGGCGTCTTTATTACTGACTATAATCGAAAAACATTCCCATATTGGTGAGAAAAACTCACAGATGCGTCACCTGAAATCTTTTTATGTCTTCCACGTTGCGGCGAGTTCTTCAAGCTACACTGAAGCGGCTGACAAACTGAACATTACCCACGGAGCCGTGAGTAAGCAGATCAAGCAACTTGAGCAATATCTGTCTCAACCTTTGTTCTTCAAAGAGGGCAGGAAAGTCGTGTTGACGGCAGAAGGCGAATTACTCAAGACATACACAGAAACGGCATTCCAAACGCTAGAAACAGGCGTGAATACGCTTATTCAAGAGAAGCATCAGCATCTTGAAGTGTCTTGTGAACCGACATTAACCATGCGCTGGTTGATGCCAAGGTTGGCCGCGTTTAATGATGAACACCGTGCTGATGTTCGTTTGTCGACGGCTGGTGGCCCGGTAACATTAGGATCAACTGGGCTTTCGATGGCGATTCGTCGAGACGATTTTGCGCAGCATCACGATTACGACAAAACCATTCTTGTGGAAGAGTGGGTGGGGCCGGTATTTTCTCCTGAGTATTGGCAATCCATTAAAGACAATTTGAAAGCAGCTCGATTGTTGAATAGCCAAACCAGACCGAATGCTTGGGCGGATTGGCAGCAATCAACACGTTGTGAAACTTTCAACGGCAACACTCAGCAATCATTCGCGCATTTTTATTTTTGCATACAAGCCGCAGTGGATGGCTTAGGCGTCGCAATGGGATCGTATCCTTTTGTCATGGACGATATTAAGCGTGGTAATTTGGTCGCACCATTTGGGTTTTCTCCATCAAGTTGCAATTACGTTTTATTGAGTCAAGATAAAAAGCGTACAGAACTCGAACATAAATTTATCACGTGGTTACAAACGCAAATGGCAGAGTGTGTGCCACTGTCATCACAGCAGATTACGCAAGGCGAATAGAAGGCATAGAGCGAGATTACGTCAGTCAGTTTTATGGAAAAAGGCTTAGGAAATTGGAAATGGAAAACCTCAATATTGTTGAAATCAAATCATTTGTTCCGGCGAAAGATTACGCGCTATCAAAACGCTTTTATGAGGCGATTGGCTTTGAAATGGCGTCGGACTTCGGTGATGTAGCATACTTCTCTCAAGGTAGCTGCGCGTTTCTTTTACAGAATTTTTATGAGCCAGAACACGGCAATAACTTCATGATGCACTTGCTCGTAGAAGACGCAGAAAGTTGGCATCAACACTTATCCAAAGTGGGTCATGAGGAATTTGGTTCGCGTTTGACAGAGCTAGTCGAGCAACCTTGGGGCATGCGCGAATGTTGTTTGTTTGACCCTAGTGGCGTTTTATGGCGAATTGGCCAGAACATGAATACTGACTAAAGCCAGTCTTATTTTCACCGCATCTACGCGCAGGTATTGAGATCTCGATATCTGCGCGTTTTCTTTTTTACTTAGCCTTGCCAACGTTTGTAGCGCACTCACGCCTTTTTCGAGGTGGTGTGCGATGGGCTAACGCCAAAAAACTCCTCAAGCAGCATGGCTTTGAGTTCCGCTCTGACTTCTGCGCCACCGATTAACGCCAAAAGTGCGAGTCCTCCTGGAATAAGGATGACCATTAATATCGGTCTTAAAATATACGAAAAGCAGAAGATGGTCGGGAAGAAAATCAATCCTTGGCCTAGTTTGTTTAATACGTACATGAGCGATTCCTTTTGTTTTTATATAAAATGAGCATGCTCAATCTTATAAATGAGCGCGCTCAATTTGTCAATCTCAACCACGCAAGGTATGATCCTTTCAGGCTCATTAAGCAGACACATCAATGACGAAGCGACAACAAACCAGAGATAAAATTCTAAAAGCCGCATGGGCATCTTTTGCTCAAAATGGCTATGACATGACGACCACAAGGCAGATAGCGAGAGAAGCAGGAGTAGCCGATGGTACAGTGTTTAGCCATTTCCCGACTAAACTGTCGATTTTGCGCGAAGGGATGCTGGCGCAACTGCAACAGATCAGCCAAGAAACGCTAGTCAGTGTGGAAGGTAAAACCGATATCGACATTGGTTTGGCGCTGACGGAGAAATACTATCGCTACTATTTTGCGAACGTTGAGCTGAGCCGAGCTTTGTTGAAAGAAGTGATTTGGGATTTGGATTATTATCAGTCGTTTAACCAAGCTTTGTTTCAATCTGTAAACGGAAGCTCCGTCCTTGAGGGAAAAATACCGCTGATTTTTGACTGCTATTTTATGACGTTAATCTCGCACTTGAGCCGTGCAGAACCGGATGTTGAAGCGGCACTTGAAGAGCTTCATGCTAAGTTTCAGCAAATCATTGCGACTGCATAACATGGCCCCAACGCAGGATCTGAAAGAATATACTGCCTGTCATTTTATTTGCTGGGCTCCCATTTTCTCGTTTCAGTTGGCGTCTCACCAAATAGCCGCTTGTAGCTTTGACTGAACTGCCCGAGATGGAAAAAACCAAAGTCAAAAGCGATTTCTGCAATTGTTCGATTATCTTCAGGGTTTTGTAGCACTCTACGTACTTGATTCAGGCGCATTCGATGTATGAACTGCTTTGGGGAAGTATTACAGCAATGTTCAAAGGTGTACTGTAGTGTGCGACGACTGACGTGTACTGCGTCACACAGTTCACTGACGGTTATCGGTGTACGGTAGTCTAGATCCTGTAGCTGTTGTTTTATACGGTGCATCACGTGTTGACGATGAGAGATTGATATCGGATGGCTCGTGTGCAGTGAACTGAGTGAGAACAACTCCAGCACAATATCTTTTAAGATTGCTTGATGTGTGGTTTCAGACCATCTTGGCTCGGCGGAACCAAGTAACGTGCCTAAGTAGTATTTAAGTTGTTGAATGTGTTTTTCCGTCAAACCCGTTAAGTGTAATGTGTTGTTTTGGATACTCCCAAGCTCAAGTTGATTTTCTATGATGTGAACGAAGTTTTTGTCGAGCACTATTCCATAGATAGAAAACTGCTCCGGTGTCATTAACTCAAAATCAGCGCCACCTTGCCTAAGCA
Source organism: Vibrio sp. D431a (assembly GCF_030248655.1). Lineage (NCBI taxonomy): Bacteria > Pseudomonadati > Pseudomonadota > Gammaproteobacteria > Vibrionales > Vibrionaceae > Vibrio > Vibrio sp. D431a. Next base: position 154,448 of record NZ_JAHGAP010000015.1, read on the forward strand.
AAAGTTGGCTTGAATTAAACTGACTGTGATTTAGGTGTAGCGGCTTATTTTCCGCACTCAAACCCAACCAAATACCTCCCTCTTCAACCCTGCATTGCTGTCTTAGCGAGCGGTTACTGTCTTCACGAAACACATGGAAATTGGGAAATCGTCGTTCTCGAATTTGACCTAAAAATCGACCATCGCTGAGTTGGTCATATTCCTGTTGCCAGTTTATCAGACTCGCAGCTTGTTGGTTTGCATCCTTAGTGTGATGGATGCACAGCATTGGTGCAGTTTGGGGCATTTGGTTACTCATCCTTGTGATGCTCATTCCTTTTTTGTGAGTCATGTTGGAGCAGTATTTACATAACTCATTGTTTATTATTGGTTTATAAATGTTGCCAGTTTTTGATAACGCTACGGAACACATTTGGCAATACTTTCTTAAAGCTTATTGATAGTTCAGCAAAAAGCGAACCAAATAGTGAAGAGGAAGAGCAATGACGGCAACTTATCGTCGGCAACAAGGAAGTAAAGTCTATACCTTTAAGTCATTAGCTGACTTGATGGCGAAAGCGACACCGGAGCGCTCAGGCGATGCGTTAGCCGGGGTTTGTGCTCAGTCAGCGGCAGAACGTGTAGTCGCACAAATGGCGCTGTCTGAGTTACCACTTAAAACGTTTCTTAACGAGGCGGTTATTCCATACGAAAGCGACGATATCACTCGCCTAATTATCGATACGCATGACCTTGAAGCCTTTAAGCAGATTGAGCACTTGACGGTCGGAGATTTTCGAAATTGGCTGCTGAGTGAAGAAGCCGATGGTGAAACGTTGGCTAAAATTCGTCAAGGTTTAACACCAGAAATGGTGGCCGCAGTCAGTAAGATTATGCGCAACCAGGATTTGATTCTCGTTGCTAAAAAATGCCAAGTTGTCACGGCTTTTCGGAATACGATAGGTTTGCCGAGTCGCCTGTCTACTCGCTTACAGCCGAATCATCCCACTGATTCTCTCAACGGTATCGCAGCGACCATTTTTGATGGTCTGATGTACGGAAATGGCGATGCGGTTATCGGTATCAATCCGGCAACAGATAATGTGCCTCAAGCTATCAAGTTAATGAACTTAATGGATGAGGTGATTCAACACTATCAAATACCGACTCAGTCTTGTGTGTTAACTCATGTAACGAACACGATCGAAGCCATTGAAATGGGCGCACCAGTCGATCTCGTTTTTCAGTCGATAGGCGGCACGCAAGGGACGAATGATACCTTCGGAATCGACTTGTCGATTTTGAAAGAGGCCCATGAAGCCGCGTTGTCTTTGAATCGAGGTAGCGTAGGAAACAATGTGATGTATTTTGAAACCGGACAAGGTACCGCGCTGTCTGCGAATGCATTTCATGGGGTCGATCAACAGACTTGTGAAGCCCGTGCTTATGCTGTCGCGAAACAGTTCGATCCTTTGTTGGTTAATACAGTTGTTGGGTTTATTGGCCCTGAGTATCTGTTTGATGGCAAACAGATCATTCGTGCTGGGCTTGAAGATCATTTTTGTGGGAAGCTGCTTGGTTTACCCATGGGTTGCGACATCTGTTACACCAATCATGCCTATGCCGATCAGAATGACATGGATAATTTGCTGACACTGTTAGGCGTGGCCGAGTGCTCTTTCATCATGGGTATTCCAGGGTCTGATGACATCATGCTCAACTATCAAACTACCTCATTTCACGATGCCCTTTACGCAAGAAAAGTACTCGGTCTGAAGCCAGCTCCAGAGTTTGAACAATGGTTAATGGAGATGCAGATTTTCGAGAGCGTGCAAGACGTTCGGTTAAGTGAGCAAATCTCTCGCTCGTTTTCGGGAGCAATTAACCAACTGAATAAGGGGTATTCTCATGGGTAAAGTAATCACCATTGCTCAGTCCCCACAAGATGAGTCTGAAGTTGTCACATACAACCCGTGGGGCAAGTTACGTGACTTCACCTCTGCTCGGATCGCTCTGGGTCGTAGCGGGAACAGTGTACCAACCAACGAGTTACTCTCATTTCAGCTGGATCATGCCCAAGCTATGGATGCAGTGCATTGCAGTTTGAATATTGAGTCTCTCGTTGCTGGTTTGTCGGACTCTTACTCGATTCTTGAAAATACCTTAGAGCCTCCAGTGGTAGTGAGCAGCCGAGTAAGTGATCGGCTTATGTACCTGCAAAGGCCCGATTTAGGAAGGCAACTCGATGAATCTTCTTGGCAAACGCTCAACTTGATAGCAAATGAGCATAACACTGACATTGATCTTGCGATTGTTATTGCTGATGGACTTTCTTCCGTCGCAATTCAAAACCATGCCGTGCCTGTTGTTACTCGATTGATTTCTCTTTTAAGCGCTGATGATGAACATCAATGGAAATTCGCACCTATCACAATCGTAAAGCAAGGAAGAGTAGCGGTAGGGGATGATGTTGGTGAATGTTTTAACGCCAAGGCCGTGCTGGTTTTAATTGGAGAGAGACCCGGTCTAACTTCTCCGGATAGCATGGGTATGTATCTCACTTGGGGGGCTAAACGAGGCTCTAAAGATTCCCAAAGAAACTGCATTTCCAATGTGCGTCCCCAGGGACTCAACTATGACGATGCCTGTGAACGCGCATTTTACTTGCTCAAGGAGGCTCGAAAATTACAACTGTCAGGAGTGAATCTGAAAGATCGCTCAGATATCAATGAGCCAAGTGGCGCAAGCGTTGAAGATAAACACAGCGACAACTTTTTAATTTCATCAAAGTAGAAGGATTTACTATGTCTAAACATCAGGAGTACTTGGCCAAAAGGCAGCTAAAAAGAGGCACCGCAGGTTGGATTTTACTTGCGGGCTTAGGTGTCTCGTATGTTATATCTGGTGACTTCGCCGGTTGGAACTTTGGCATCGCTCAAGCAGGATGGGGAGGCTTTCTTATTGCTGCTATCGCGATGGCAGTAATGTATTTCACGCTAGTATTGTCTTTAGCTGAAATGTCTGCGGCTATTCCTGCTGCGGGTGGTGGTTACAGCTTCGCAAGACAGGCGATGGGGCCGACAGGTGGCTTTTTCACTGGCTTATCAGTTTTGATTGAATATGCGCTCGCGCCTGCTGCGATAGTGATTTTTATTGGCTCAGCAGTTAATGAATTGGTTGGTATCGATGGTCCTGTTGTTTACGCACTTTTCTACGCCGTCTTTATCGCTATTCATATGGCAGGGGTTGGCGAAGCTCTCAAAGTAATGATGGTCATCAGCGGTTTGGCTGTGCTAGCTATTCTAATTACTGCTGCTGTGCTTATTGGTCACTTTGACGTTAATAACTTATTCGATATTGCTCCGGCGACGGCTCAGGCAACAGAAATCTTGCCGTTTGGGTGGTATGGCGTATGGGCTGCGTTGCCATTTGCAATGTGGTTGTTTCTTGCGGTTGAAGGTGTGCCTTTAGCGGCAGAGGAGGCAAAAAATCCGGCAAAAGATGTTCCCAAAGGCATCATTGGTGCGATGCTGTTTTTATTGCTAACCGCAACTCTCGTAGTCTTCCTTTTGGCTGGTGCGGTTGGCTCAAAGGTCATAGGCGATAGCGCGGTGCCATTAGTTGACGCCCTAAAGCTTACGGGCAATTCAACGGTAGCAATGGCCGTGAACTTACTTGGATTGGCTGGCCTTATCGCTTCTTTCTTTTCAATCATTTATGGTTACAGTCGCTTGGTGTTTGCGCTTTCCCGCGCGGGTTATTTACCGCAAACTTTGTCATTAACCAGTGACAAAAAAGTGCCTTCTCGTGCGCTTTTGGTTCCGGGCGTTTTTGGGTTCTTGGTTTCACTTACGGGTGAGGGGGACTTAATCTTGGCGATGGCTGTTGTCGGTGCGACTGTATCGTACGCATTAATGTCCTTGAGCCATATTTTATTGCGAATTAAACAGCCGGAATTAACTCGTCCATATAAAACGCCTGGTGGGATAATTACTTCGAGTATTTCTCTGGTGCTTTCTTTGATCGCAATGACAGGTGTTTATGCTTTTGATCCCTCAGCCTTTTTCATGACAATGGGATTGTTTCTTATCGGTGGTGTTTATTATGGGTTATACAGCCGCAACAAATTGGTGGCAGCAACCGCCGAGGAAGAGTTTGCCATGCTGTCTGTGGCAGAGCTAGAGCTTGAATCAGATGTCGTACGATAGTCACTTTGATTCTTGTTATTCAGCATATTAAGGGAGCCATAGGCTCCCTTTGTCATTTCTATCAAAAGTGCATAGCGCACAAATGCATCACTTTAACTTTATAAGTGTTTAATCATGTGAAAGTCTAGTCTGGATAACGATGGCGCAAATCCATCACAGGTAAAGGTTAAGTTTTCAAGGAAAGATCATGATAAATAAGGTATTTAATACACTTTTGGGAACAGAGTTACCGATTATTCAAGCACCAATGGCCGGTGTGCAAGACAGCCAAATGACCATAGCCGTCAGTAATGTTGGCGGGCTTGGCTCGTTACCTTGTGGAATGCTGAACAAAGACGCCATCGTAAAAGAACTTCAACTTATCAAGCAGGCAACTAACCGACCGTTTAACCTCAATTTCTTTTGCCATGAAATGCCGGAGTATGACGGCAACAAGCACGAAAAGTGGCAAAAAACGCTGCAACCGTATTTTTCCGAGGTTGATGCAACCGTTCAGGCTCAGCCAAACGCTCCGACAAGGATGCCTTTCAATCATGATATTGCTGACGCGATTGAACCATTTGCACCGCCAGTGATCAGTTTCCACTTTGGTTTGCCAGACGATGATCTGTTAGCTCGAATTAGAGGGTGGGGAGGGAAGATCCTTTCGTCAGCGACCACGGTGGACGAAGCACTTTGGCTAGAAGCAAAAGGCGTTGACGGTATTATCGCCCAAGGCTTGGAGGCTGGTGGACACCGAGGTATGTTTTTATCGGATGATTTAACTACTCAATTAAGTTTGATTGCGTTATTACCACAAATCGCCAAACGGGTGAATTTGCCTGTTATTGCTGCAGGCGGAATCGCTGATAGAAGAGGGGTGGAAGCCGCGTTGAGATTAGGAGCGAGTGCCGTTCAAGTTGGCAGCGCCTATTTGTTGTGTGATGAGGCGAAAACATCGTCTTTACATCGATATGCCATTGCCAGTGAACGCGCGCAACATACCGCTGTGACCAATGTTTTCTCGGGCCGACCAGCGAGAGGCATTGTGAATCGCGCGATGTCGGAGCTAGGCTACATCAGTGAGTTTGCGCCGAAATTCCCATACGCCTCCATTGAAATGGCTCAACTAAGAGCGCTTATGGAAAAGCAAAACCGAGATGAATTCACACCGTTGTGGTGCGGACAAAACTCGTCGGGTTGTAAGGAAATATCGGCGGCAGAAATGACATTGTCATTAGTGGAAGGCATCGATTTAAACTGATATGCATCTTGCCTTTTAAAGCGATGCTGACTGAATGGTTACGAGTTATCCCTGTATTTATGTAGTAAATCTAATGGGATGTGGCAGTAATCATTCGGAAAGTTTGTGAGTCTGTCTTGGTGCTCATCATCACTTGGCACATAATTTGTAAGTGGCAGTACTTCTACGGCGATCTTGTCGGCGTCCGGTCGCGCTGCGATAAACGCTTTCGCGATGGTGAGATGCTGTTCGTTTTGGCTATAAACACCAGTACGGTACTTCTTACCTACGTCTTCACCTTGCTTGTTAACGCTGTAAGGGTCGATTATCTCAAACAAATACCCCATTAAAGTTTCAACCGAAACTTGCTCAGGGTCGAACTGGGTTTTCACGCACTCTGCGTAGCCATCGTATTCGGATTGAGTGTTATCCGTTGTGCCATTTGCTCGCCCTGCTTCTGTGTTGATTACGCCCGGAAGGTGGCGCATAAATTCTTGCACGCCCCAAAGGCAGCCGCCAGCGAAGTAAATTTCTTCCATCACTTTTATCCTAGTCTTTACCGTTGTTGGGATGTAGGGAGCTAACCCCTCTTCTTCCATCCCATTTTCGTTGCCCTATTATCTGTTGATGGGAGCGATATTCGCAAGGTGCAGCTTGGCTAATCAGACCACGTGCTTTTTCCTTTTTACTTTCAAGTTCTTTTCATATGAAACATCAGGTGAGTATACTGTAAGCTCATCAATAAGGAGCGAATCTGTGAACCCAAGACAAAATGAAATTCTGCAATTAGTGAACGACCGTAAACGCGTTCAAGTCACGGAGCTTTCTGACATCATTGGCGTGTCGGGCGTGACCATCAGACAGGATTTGAACTTTCTGGAGCAACAGGGCTACCTAAAGCGCGTTCACGGCGCAGCTACCGCGTTGCAAAGTGATGACATTGATGCCCGCCTGGAAGTTCGTTTCGATATTAAACAATCGCTCGCAAACCAAGCTGCGGATTTGGTCGCATCGAATGAGACAGTGCTGATTGAAGGGGGCAGTGCCAATGCGTTGTTGGCTCGGACTTTGGCTGAGCGCGGCGATGTGACCATCATTACGCCATCGGCGTATATCGCCCATCTCATCCGTAACACTTCTGCCAACATTATCTTGCTTGGTGGCGTGTATCAGCACCAAGGCGAGAGCTTGGTCGGACCGCTGACTAAGTTGTGTATTGAGAACATTCATTTCAGCACAGCCTTCTTGGGTATTGACGGCTTCCATCAAGACACTGGCTTTACTAGCCGCGACATGATGCGTGCTGAGATCGCAGAAACCATCATTGCGAAAAAAAGGCGCAATATTGTTCTAACGGATTCTAGTAAATTTGGGCAAATTTATCCCTCATCAATTGGTAAGACTGACGAAATATCAGTGCTGCTGACTGACAAAGCCGCTCCGAAAAGCGACCTTGAACAAATCAAAAAGCGAGGTGTGGAAGTTATATTAGGCTGATTAAGCAACGCTTTGTTTTCGCTTCGCGAGCATTGCTGTTGGGGAGAAACCGGTGACTAGCATAGTGCCGCTAAGCACTAGAATTGTTCCTATGATGGTGTTAGAGCCGACGGGCTCATCTAGCACCAAGTAGCCCCATAAGATACCAAAAACAGGAACAAGAAAAGTGACAGTCAGTGCTGACGCTGGGCCGATATCAGAAACTAAGCGGAAATAGAGCAAATAAGCGAACCCTGTGCATACAACGCCGAGCGTGACAACAGAGCTCCATTCGAAATGACTTGGTTCTGCACGCATTGGTAAGAATGGTAGCAGCGGCAGTACCCAAATAACCGCCGCCCACATGCTGCCGTGAGCATTGTCAAAAGCTGGTACTTGTGGCGCATTTTTAGTGTAGTTGGTAGCAATGCCATAGCTGAAAGAAGCCATCAAACTGGCGGCAATAGGGAGCATGGCTTCTTCACCTATGGTTGAAGTATCTAAGCCGACCAAGACTGCAACGCCTCCAATGCCTATTAGCATACCGAGAACAGATTTCGCTGTGAGTGGGCTGCGGTACCAAACAAAGCCAACTAGTGCTCCCCATATTGGGGCGGTTGAGTTCAATATTGCTAAAGTTGATGCATTCAGTGTCTGGGCTGCGTACGCAAAGAGTAAAAATGGAACTGCGCTATTGAATAAGCCAATAATAAAGAAGTGTTTAGTATGCGCAGTTAACGTGAGTTTCTTCTTCAAATATACGGCGATCAATAACAAAGCGACGGCGGCAAATGTAACTCGAAATTCGATTAAGTAAGCCGGCCCGAATGTGTTGGCGGCGACTCGCATAAACAGAAACGAGCCACCCCAAATAGCAGCGAGGCAGAGTAAGCGAAAAAAACTGACGGCAGTCATTTGACATCCTTGGTCGAGGTCTAGCGCCTCATCGATTAATTGTTGCGCTAACAGTGAATTAAACCAAGGATGAGGTCAACCAGAAATGTAATACCAGTTCCGGATCTGGCTAGCTTGGGCTCACGTTGATGGTGTGTTGTTGATGTGTGATGACTTAATGGCTCTCTGACCATACTGCGAATTCATTTCCACTCGGTTCAGTGAAGTGGAATCGACAGCCGCCGGGGAATTCGAAAATAGGGCGGATAATTTTTCCACCATACTGCTCTACTTTTGTCTGAGTGGCCTGAATGTCTGAGCTATAAAATACTAAAAGTGCGCCACCATTTGCGGTTTGGTTTATAAACTCAGATTTGAAGAATCCGCCATCCAACCCTTGTCCTGAAAATGCAGAATATTCTGGACCATAATCGGTAAAGCTCCAGTCAAAAGCACGCTCAAAAAATTGTTTGGTCGCACTGACATTAGTGGAACCAAATTCAACGTAATTCAATTTTTCATGTTGATGCATGGTGAAATCCTTCTCGGTTACTATCGTTTCTAAGCGAACTTTTCTACGATGATGTCGTCCGCTTTTTCGACAAATAATGCGCCATTATCTCTGAGCTCTGTCAGCACATTCTCTACATTATCAGGCAGCACCGCACGAGTTGAAGCAAGATTAACTACCACATTGTAGCCAAGTTCCAGCGCTTGCATGACGGATTTTTTCACGCAAAAGTCTAAGGCAAGGCCACCGATAACTAAGGTATCAATCCCGTTGAACTTTAGAAATTCATGCGCGCCTGTCGTTTTGGTGTCGGCAATATCATGGAAAAAAATACCGTAAGGGTGTGCGTCAGGATCCATACCTTTATTAACTTGAAAATCATAGTCCAACACGGGTGGTAAGCCATCTAGCAGCTCAGAACCTGTTGTGCCAAGCACACAGTGACGGTTCCACTTTATATCCACATTCGGTAAACCAACGGGCTCAAGCATATTGGATGGCGATTCTGCATCCCACTTTGCTTTTGGTGGGTGTAAGTCACGACTGACCAGTTTTAATCGGCCTTTGGCATGATTGTTCAAAAGTTCCGGTACGATTTCCAACGCACCTGCAACGGGCAGTTCATCTGGACATAACTCACTAAAGCCTTTCTCTGGATCAACGTCGATCACTGCTGTAGTTTGATAGTTTACTCGAACAGTCATGGCAGACTCCTTGTCTGTCTGATTGTCTGCGTTTATCCACGCAAACAGTTTTGAAAAAAGGTTACTTCGTCGCTAGTCAGCGTATATACCATTGCGGGTTTTCCACCTTTGCCTTTGTTGGTTGAAGCGACTTTATTAGTGGGTTTTAGTACGCCTGAATCTATCAAGCGGCGCTTAATCGTCATTCGGCTGATATCAATACCAAACTCTTGATAAGCAGAAATGATGTCCGCAACCAAAAACTCTTTGTCTAATGCAAACAAAAGAACCGATGTGTATTCAATGGATGCACGAAGCTTTTGCCACGCTTTTTCAATGGTTTTTTGATGATCAAATGCGAGAGTCTCTTCTCCATTGAGAATAGCCTGTAGCGAAAACCATTTAAGTTGGCATTCCGGTACACCTGCATTATTTATTTGCTCTACATTGTTACGATCAACTAAGGCGTAGTGCGTAATGTTTAAGCTCCAGTCTTCTGGATCGCGTTTTGGATCACCGTCGATAAACGCTTCGCTAAAATGGCGAGGGTAGGTATGGATTTTCTCACGGCAAATTCGGCGACGCGCCGCTTCAAAGTTTTCATCGGCCGGGCGTCCGCCTTCACTGGTTAAGTCTTTATCAAAGACAAATCCGCCCGGTAGTGCCCAGACTCCATGGTATGGCCGATTTGGATTTGAACGTTTAATCAACAACACTTCCAATCCCTTATCGGCACAGCCAGATAGCCTGAATGGAATAATGTCGACAGATACGATCATGGTTGGGTCCTAATATTGATTTGTAAATAATCTAGCGCATAACAAGTGGTCAATCAATGGGTAAGTAACGAGTTGTTAGAAACGTTTTTGGTAGTGTTCGTAATACGGTTTGAGCATAAATTTACGGATGACTCTGACTTATTCACAATGCTTGCTCGAATTCTAGACAAAAAAACCTTATAAAAATGAGTGGTTAGTAACAAAAGTTGACAAACTATAGATGGGTGTTTATTGTTTACGCAAATTAGTTAGTAACAAAAAGTTATATACCCAGGAAGGGCATGTAGAAGGGCACCTAATGACCACCAAACTATTTTCTTCCCGCATCATTCAAAGCGCTTTGGATTTCGATGTCTACAAAGTCAATATGATGAGCGCTGTAACAGCGCTTTACCCTGATGCGATGGTGTCATATAAGTTTATCGTGCGCAGTGAGGAAGACCTCTCTGAGCTTTTGCCTGAGGTAAAAGCCGAAGTCCTTAAACTGCAAGATATTCAATTTACGCAAGAAGAAATTGAATATATTAAGCGTGTCGCGCCTTACCTGAATCCTGACTTTGTTGATGCACTGCGCCATTTCCGTTTCAACCCACAAAGTGATGTCTCTTTCCATAATAAAGCCATGGCTGATGGCTCAAGCCAGTTAAGAATTACCATTAACGGTTTGTGGCGAGATACCATCTTGTACGAAACGATCATCATGAGTATCGTGTCTGAAGTTCGTAGCCGTCAGCGTTGGTCAGATATCCCTGTTGCGCAATTTACCACTGTTTTAGAAGAGAAAGTTCGACACCTAAAGTCGGAACTAAAACGTCGTAACATTACTAACTTTAAATTTTCTGACATGTCGACGCGTCGACGTTTTTCCTTTCAAGCTCAGCGCACTATGCTGGAATATTTGTGCCAGGAAGTGCCGGAATGTTTGACAGGAACAAGCAACTATCACTTAGCAAAAGAGCTAAACTTGACGCCTATCGGCACGGTTGCTCATGAATGGTTTATGGGACACCAAGCTCTGGTGAATGTGCGAGATTCGCAAAAAGTGGCGTTGCAACGTTGGCAAAAAATGTTTAATGGTGCACTAGGTATTGCGTTAACCGATACGATTGGTATCGATGCTTTCCTTAAAGACTTTGATGAAGAACTAAGTAACGCGTACTTCGGTGTACGTCACGATAGTGGTTGCCCTTATAGCTGGGGTGAAAAAATGATTGCACACTACCAGTCGCTGAATATAGACCCATTAACAAAAACACTGGTGTTTACCGACGGACTTAACTTCGAACAAGCGTTAGATATTTGCGAGTATTTCCAAGGACGTATTCAGGTGAGTTTTGGTATCGGTACTTTTCTTGCCAATGATATGGGTGATTATGTCAATAAAGATGGTGAAGCCTACCAGCCACTTTCTATCGTGATAAAAATGGTCACGTGCAATGGTTCACCGGTCGCCAAAATCAGTGACGAACCTGAGAAAGCCATGTGTGAAGATATCTTCTTTTTGATGAATCTCAAGCGCCGCTTTGAACAACCTCTTGATTTAAATGAGTGTCGTAAAATGATCGATCGTTTAGAAACTGAAGGTCAAAATTATCTCATCGACGCGTAGGCGTTATCCTCTCTCCATGATAAGCACCCTCTATCGTTACGACAAATTTATATAGGTAAACGTGGAGGGTGATTTCGTTATAGTAATATACAGAAGTAACCAGACACAGCGCAGGAAAGCACTCAAAAGTTGATGTGTTATCTGCCTTTGATTGGTGTAAATCGATACGTTACAGCATCGTGGACGGTGTATCTCATCCGACACTAAACTCAGTCTAATCACGTAGTTTATTCCCACGTACCATGAGCTCACTCGGGTATAGACGTCTATCTGCTTTTATGACTTTGGGCTTCACGTAGTTGCTTGAATCAGGAGTCAAAATGAACCTAGTAGTACATTTGCAAAAGAAAGCGATCCGAAAATATGGCTATGAGATGGCCACTCGCCAAGCATGGAAGTGTGGTATCAAGGCAAATCTTGTAAAGCGCGTGATTGGCCTTTTTAAAGGACAAATTGTTTGTGTGGTTGAAGGTTGCCGAGCAGAGTTTTCTTCTCCTCTTAATAACCCCCTTCACGAAGATGACAAGCAGGGGCGATATGTGTTTGTTGGCGGTGTATGCTGGGAACCAAATAACATTATAGCGCCTGGTTTCCCTGATTTTATGTTTATGCACGTGCGTAATCTAAGCCACCGTCATAAGTATTTAACGGATGACGAACTATTTTTGAGCTTGGCTTAAAAATAAATCTCATAGACTAGTCCAGCCCAATCATAATCAGTAGTGATACAGTTTTAGCTCTGTTGACATTCTGCTGAGTGTTTCTTGACGTACCTCTTATAAAACAGTGTTTCTTTACTTGTTAATAACAGAGGGTTTGTTTTCGTCTGATGTGATTTCCCTTTTGCGATTTACCATAACGCTCATCAAAGCAAACCATACTGGGATGTAAATCATGAATATGAAATCTATCGCAATTGCAACGGCAGTTGTTGCTGTACTAGCAGGCTGTAAAGACAAAACGCCACCAGCTCCAACTCAAGCAAACATTACTTTGGTTGAAGCGGTGACTGAAACGGTGAAAAAGCCGCACCAAGTATGTAAAGACGTGGTAGTAACCGAGCAAGTTGCCCCTGCGGATGACAATAAAATTATTGGTACGGTTGGTGGCGCAGCAGCTGGAGCAGCGCTGGGCAACCAAATCGGTGGTGGCTCAGGTAAAGTGATTGCAACTGCAGCTGGTACGATTGCTGGTGCACTGACAGGTCGTAAGATCCAGGAGAATGTGCAAAAAGGTGATGTAGTAACAACGACGAAAAAACAGTGTCATACAGAATATACGACATCTGATAAAGTAGTGGGTTACGACGTCACTTACGAAGTTTCAGGTGCACCAACGACGGTTCGTTTGGCGAGCAAGCCAGCGACAAAAACGTTCCCAATTCAAGATGGTAACGTTGTTCTACCACAATAGTTAGCGACTTAACCGAAGCGATTAACAAGCCCTTTTATCTTTGAGATGAAAGGGCTTTTTCACACAAGCGGCGTTTTCATCTGTTTTCCTATTGGAATGTGCGGCCAGAAATACCCGTTAATTTCCGTGTTCGATACAATCACTTTTCTAAAAGTACGAACGGAAAAAACATGGAAGATTTTTACCTGACCGAGCACGGTTTGGCTGGTTATTTCGAAGCGCAATGGTTCGACAAGTTCATTGAGGATCAACAGATTGAGATGATAACCAGTCGCTCAAAACAAGTCCCACTTTCTTTTTTGTCATCACCTCACTGCTCCCAAGTTGCTGATTTTATTGCGCAGGCGGTAATCGAAAGCAGCGTTCAGCCGTATTCCCTACTTGAGGTTGGGGCGGCGCTGGGAAGAAATTATTATGAGTTAGTGCAACGCTTACCTAACCTTAGAGAAGCGACGCTTGTGGAGCCTTCAAATAGGTTAATGGATGGCTTGAAGCAACTATTAATAGAAGAACAACGCGTCGAGCTTACTTACCTTCACGATGTGAACACCTTAAACACTTTAGAGGTAGAGAATAGAGATATCGTACAGAAATGTGCTCATGTTGATTTGACGCTAATTAACCAGCCTTTTGAGCTTGATACTCTCCAATCTCGCTTTGATTTAGTCGTATGTTTAAATGTGATTGATCAATGTGAGTCGCCACTTAGCGTGATCAATGCTCTAAAAAAAACCACCAAGGTGGGTGGGCTGATCGTTGTCTCTTGCACTTATCAGTGGAACGCGAAACACATCAAAAATAAAGAAGAGGCGGTTGATGATATCAAAGAATACTTTGCTGAAGGCTGGCGTCTAGTGTCGGAAGCCGATCATGAATATCGCATCCGGTTTAATGATCGCTTTGCAAGGCAGTTTTTATCTCACGTAGTCGCTTACGTAAAAACCGATTAGAGCCACATAAAAAAACCGAGCACTTACGGCTCGGTTTTTTAGTCTTTGGGTTAGAGCACAACTTTAAGTAACGTGCGCTTCTTGTTGCTCTTGCAACTTTTTCTTGCGACGCTCTCGTTTAGAAAGCCAAACCAGAGGCACAACAATCATAATGGTTCCTATTGCCATAAATATATCAGGCACTTCTCCAAACCAAATCAATCCCACAAACACGGCACCAATTAAGCCACTGTATTCAGCGCTGGCAATTTTGTTGCTATCGATCGAGCGGTAAGCGATGACACATGTTGCTGCATAAATCATGATGAACAAACTTGAGCCAGCAGCAACAGGGAAAGCACTCCAGTCCCAAGGTTCTGCTTCGATCAGAACAAGCAAGAAGGCTACTGGAATACCTGCCAAGTTTGTCATCAATAACGTTTGCATCACAGACTGATTTTTTGGCAGTTTTCGAATGAGCAAGTTATTGATTGCTAGAGTAATTGCAACAACTAAAGCTGAAATCGCTGCCCAATCGATTTGGTCTGGACGAATGATGACCAATACACCGGCAAAGCCCATTATCGCTGCGGCGACCGATTGCTTAGACAACTGTTCTCCAAAAAAGATTGCTGCAAGCGGCAACATGATCAATGGCGCGGCGTAAAAGATCGCGTTCGCAGTTGCGAGCGGTAAAGATGAGATCGCCAAAACCATGAATATTGCACCAAGTAACCATACGTGAGCGCGAACAGCATGCCACTTAAACCCTTCAAGAAAAGGCGCATTTTTTGTTAGCAAGTAGACTGGCAGCAGGAAAAGCACCGCTGAAATTTGTCGGAAAAAGACAAATTGAAAAATAGGCACTTCATTTCCGACACTTTTAATTAAAGAGTCCGAAAGCACCGCAATGAGATTTCCAACAATTAATAGCAGCATCGCTGCTCCGACCGATGTAACTTTCACTTTTCCTCTCCTCTTTCTTTGCCAAAGAGTAGGTGATGTCATAGGATGAAGTGAAGTGATATTTATTAGTTTAAGTATGAGATTTTTAGATAATGAAATTGCCACCACTCAGAGCGGTTCACTGTTTTGAATCTGTTGCCAGAAACTCTAGCTTTTCGCTTGCTGCTGAAGAACTCAATGTGACGCAAAGTGCCGTTAGCCACCAGATACGATTATTAGAAGATTATTTGGGTGAATCATTATTTATCCGTCAAGGCAGAAAGCTCTCTTTGTCCGATACGGGCACCCGCTATTTAGAGGATATTAGCCCAGCAATTAGCTCAATTGCGATGGCCAGCCAAAAGGTGCGAGAAGGGGACAAAGGCAGCATACGGTTGGCGATTTATAGCTCGCTTGCCGTAAAGTGGCTTATTCCGCGTTTGTCTGATTTTAAGCGCTTACATCCAGAAATCGATCTGACACTCAATATGGTCGTTGGTGATCCTGAACAGACAGACAGCGTTGGCGATTGTTTTATCACGGTAGAAAAGCCAAAGCGAAACTACATGTCGGTAAAGTTATACGCGGAGACGCTGTATCCGGTCTGCAGCCATAAAATTTGGAAAGAGTTGCAAGATCAACCGATTCCAGAAGCGCTTTGGCGATACCCTATTTTGTCGACAGACTCAATTTATCGTGAGAGAGGAAAAGACTGGGCTGAGTGGTGCAGAGCGGGCGGTTACACCTTGCCGAAAGATGTCGATGTTCAACATTTTAGTCATATGTTGTTGGCAATAGAGGCGGCGCGTTATGACCAAGGCATCGCATTTGCGAATGATTTTATGCTCAATGAAAGAGATAAAGCGCACGATTTGGTGTATATCCCTTCTCATGGATTGGAAACCGGAGACAGCTTTTATTTTATTCATAAAAAGAGTCGAGCCAAGCAAGCGGAAATCATCAAGCTCACTAACTGGTTGAAGCAGCAATGCTTGTGAAATGACTAAATTGTCAAAATTAAGAAAGAAAGTGGCAAAGTTGTGTCTAAATATTTCATGTTTTATTGAGTTTTTATTCATTAACATCCACTTGGTTTTGAAACCAAGTGAAATGGACAGCATGGCATGCTTAAGGATGGGCAAAACACAACCTCAATAATTAACAGGCAGTGAAATACAATGTTTAAAAAAACATGGCTAATGACAGCCCTTCTAGCAACATGTTCTGTTGCAAACGCAGCTCCTTACGTTGGTGCATCTGTAGGTCAAGCATCGTTTGGTGATGTTAATGGCTCTATCAATGGTGGTGGTACTAACGCTAGCACTAAACTTAAACTTGAAGATGACTCAAGCCTTTCAGGCAAAGTATTCGGTGGTTACAAATTCAACGAATACATTTCTCTAGAAGCAGCCATTGGTGGCTACGATGCTTTAGACGGCAAAGTTGTTACTGTTGGTGATATGAAGTATCTATCGATTCAGCCAAAAGCGACTCTACCGATTGGCGATCGTTTCAACCTTTTTGCTAAAGCTGGTCTTTCTTACTTCAATGCTGAATTCAAAATTAGCAACTCTGTGATTGACGGTAGCGCAGGCCATACCACCATTTCTGACAGCACTGTAACAGGCATGTACGGTTTAGGTGCAGAGTTCGCTATTACTGAAAACTTTGCTCTACAAGTTGAATGGGAATACATGATGCCTGAGCTAGACATTGCGAAATTTGGCAATGAAAAAGTAACGGTTGATGCAGACATCAATGTATTCTCTGTAGGTATGAGCTACCGTTTCTAAGAATACTTATTCAAGTTACCTCTTGGCTTAGTAAACGTTTTTGACTTCTGTTGGTCGAGCTGAGTCCAAGCTTTGAATTTGTTTAGATATAGCACAGGAAGTTTAGTTGCTAAGCGTCCTGTGCTATTTTTTTGCTTTGGAATAACTCTTAGGAATCTTTGTGAACGATGTCAATCTTAGGTATCTGGATCTACTGTTAAAGCACTTTGAACCTCACCAGTATCACCTTGTTACGCTTTCTGAGCTAGAAGCGGTGATTTGCACGTCGAGGCGCAATGTTTCTATTGTGATGAAAAAGCTTGCCACTTACGATTGGGTCGATTGGCAACCTGCGATTGGCCGAAGTAACGCTAGCCGTCTCAGTATTAATATTTCCCTCCAACAAGCGATGACCGAGTTTTTGGTTGAGGAGCTTGGCAGAGGAAGAATGAACTCAATAACGAAACTTATTGATTGGTTCGGTCAAACCGCGGTTAGAGCACTGACTATCGCTTCTGAAAAAGTGAATCGATTGAACGAATCAAATAACGCTATTTTGATTTCTTCTTACCCTTGGGTATCCAAAATCGACCCTGCGAATACTTACCGTCACACTGAATTACACGTCGCGAAAAGCGTTTATGACGTATTGCTGACCCAAAATTCCAATGGTGGTATCGAGCCATCGTTAGCACACGAATGGAAAATGGAAGGCAAGGTAATGACGTTATGGTTGCGGCCAGGCATATATCGCCATGATGGCGAGCCCCTTAATATACAGGATGTGGTTTGGAGTATAGAAAGACTCAGGGAGATAAAAGGACCAGTTCACGAGCTCTGGCAATGCATTGATAGCGTGGTTGCAGAAACATCTAACTGCTTAAAAATCATATTGAAGTATCCGAACAAGTTGTTTCCATACATGCTAGCAACTCCTCATGCGTCTATTCTGTGTCGAGATGTCGTCTCTTTCGGTTCTAGTTATTCCTACCACATAGGGACTGGGCCATTTAAAATCAGCGGCTGGAACCAGGAGAGTATGACTCTTGAAGCGCACAAAGAGTATTTTTCAGCACGCGCATTGTTAGATCAAATAACGCTGTCTCATGGTGATGTTAAAACCTTAAATATGTTGAGCTTTAACCAAAGCTCCGATCACGTTGAAGTGGAAAAAATTAGCGCATTTTCATATCTGATCTACCGCGAACGCGCGGAATCCCAACTCACAAAAGAGACTTGGTATCAACTCGCTGATTACATCCATGTGCAAAAGCGAATTTATGATGCGCCAAGTGCCGTTGACAGCATTCAGTTAGAGACTCATGAGCAAGATTTATCAATAACAGATGGTGGTGTGATACCTAAACTGAAAGGTAAAGTGGTATTAGCTGAACCTGTCTGGACGATACCGAGTTTAATTCGTCATTCCGAATGGTTGCACAGTGTGATTCGTGCGACGGGATTGGAGTTGGAGATCGTCGTTATTGATGACATTAGTTTTCCTGAGGTAGTGTCTCACCAAGCAGATTTGCTCTTCATTGAGGAAGTCATGGAAGCACCATTTGAATATGGCATCTTCGAATGGCTGTCGATAGCAACTGGACTGCGTTTTAGTTTTGATCAAAGCCAGATGTTAAGCCACAGAGAAAAGGTTCGCAGGGCGATGGCTGATGATCACTCGCTGCAGTCTTTATTAAACCTAGAGAAAGCGCTGCGCGATCAGTACCTATATTTGCCTTTGTTTGTTGGCTACGAAGAAGTGACAAAAACACAGCAAGTGCGAGGTGTGCAGGTGAAGAATACAGGCTATAGCGACTTACATAGGTTATGGATTGCTCATTCACACTAACGTCTGTGTGCAAGATGATGCAAATGTCCAACGCATAAAGCCATCGAAATGATGGCTTTATAAGGGCGTGTCGGATTAGAAGTTGTACGACACACTTGCGCCAACAACCCATTGGTTTGCACTATCAACGATAGAAGAGTCGCTGATACCGCTGCCTAGGCGCGTGTATTGTGTCATTTGGCTTACTTGCCAGTTGTCGTTGATTGGCATAACAAGTTTGTAGCCCACACCATAGCTTACCGTTGAATCACCTTTGTATGCTTTGCGGTTTGCGTTTGCTTCGCGTTGTTTTACACCAAAGTAGTAATCTACGTAGTCTTCACTTTGATAAGTTAGGTTAGCAAAAGGAACAAAATCAACACTACCGAATTTCATTATGTGGAAGTAAGTCGCGCCCGCTAAGTAACCTTTGTAAGCACCGCTGATATCGTGCTGAAGGTATGTAGAAATGACGTTGTTTTGATCCAGTGTAAAGTCTGCGTTTAAACCTAGATCGACGGCGAAACGGCGTTTATCTGTGCCTTTCAGGCTTTTCGCTGTATCACCGTCGCGCATTACACCGCTACCTACAAGGTAGGCACTCATGTTGATTAACTCATTGGTGTTACCGAAGAAGCGGTAGTTAATGCCACTTAGGTCGGCATTAAAGTCGTCACCATGGTAACCACCGTTGAGAATTGGTGCTGTATTATGCTTTTGATCTTTGAAAAGATCGCTGCCTTGAGCCACACCAGCTTCTACGTTCCAACCGCCTTCGTTGTTGTAGATGTTACCGTTACGAATGTAAGTATCGCCAGCGAAAGCTGAGCCAGCAGCTGTCAGAGTAAGTAGTGCAATTAATGTTTTTTTCATCATTTTTCCGAGTTGTTCTGTTTTGTTTTGAACACTGTACAAAATGACGTTGTAAGCATCTATCGGCAAAGCGTATGGAAATGTAATGAACAATCAGGGTAAGAAGCAGAATGTTGCTTCAGAATAGAAAGGTTGCTGGAATAGCTTTCGTTAAAACAGCGAAAAAATCCGAGCTGGGGTGGCTCGGATTTTGGGTATTTATCAGGTATTGATACTAGCTTCTTACTGTTTCGTTAAGTTGTATAGTGGTGCTAGGTCACCCGTTACTTTTTCGCCATTCATGTCTAGCTTCATAAGTACGTTTTCACCAACAAAGTATTGGTTTGGTGCATCTTCATTTGTCAACGTTACGATGCTGCCATTTGCGTCCCAAGTGAATTGACCTTCAGATTTTGATTGACCGTCTTCTTTGTCTTGGTAGCTTTCTTCAAGTACGTAAGTGCCATCTTGATTTAGTGTGATGGTCATATCGATACCAGCACAATCCGCGCAAGGTAGTGTTCCTTTGTAGGTGCCGTTCCAGTCCAGAGCACTTTGTGCGTTGTGTTCAGAGTCTACAAATGTCTCTTCAGTAATTACCTGTTCTTCTTCTACTGGTAACGTGTCAATTGTCTCAGTCGTAACGTCTGCACTGGTGGTGACTTCAGTTTCCGTTGCCTGAGGTACTTCAACTGCGCTTGTTTCGGCAGGTTTCTCATCTTGACAGCCTGCAAGAATGATTACCGCGCCTGTTAGTGCCAACATTGTCTTTTTCATTTTATCCCTCTTTAAATCAAGATTTTGTATGAGAGTAATAGTAGACATTTATCGAGGATTTGCGTCATCAAAAAGCAATAGAATGATCTAACTATGTCAATAAAACCGGATATGAGCATGAAATTGTCAGGAAAATCAGAACAATGTAAATGTTGCTTTGGGTATCAAGCTTGAGCCCACAGACAAATATCTAAAAGGGGATTGTGAGCGAGTTAATTGATAACAGCTCACATTGTTGTGAGCTGTATTATCAACATCATCTAAGAAACGTTATTGAAGCTTGAGTGTGAAGTGCCTCGTTTTGTGCTTCGTTGATCAGAAAACAGCTCCGCAATAACCTGACGATTTAATTCGCCTTTCAAATGGCCGTGCTCATCGATGACGGGCAGTGAATGTTCACACGACATGACTTCAGTCAGCACTTGCTCAATGGCTAAATGTGGAGAGATGATAGGCACCTCTTCATAGATATCATCACGCCAATCTGATCGGTGAGTTAACTTCGCTGCGTTTAGCAATCCTTGCTGTGTTATCACGCCTTGATAGCCTGCATTGGTCTCATGGTAGGCATAATCACGTTTAACACGTTTCATTTCACTCAGCGCATCTTCAATGGTTTCAGCGCGAACACAGTACGAAGGTGGCTGCATCAGCGTTTCGACTGTCAGTGCTCGCGCTCTATTGACGTCTTTTACAAAGGCTTCAACGTACTCATCGGCAGGATGCAGTAAAATTTCGTCTGGTGAACCTTGTTGGACAAGTTCACCGTCTTTAAGAATCGCGATGCGATCGCCAAGTCGAAGCGCTTCATCTAAATCATGAGTAATGAAAATAATGGTTTTGTGCAGCTTCTGTTGCAGCTCTACCAGCTGATCTTGCATTTCGCTCCGAATCAGAGGGTCCAATGCTGAAAAAGCCTCGTCCATCAACAGTATTTCGGCGTCGGTAGCCAGTGCCCGTGCAAGGCCCACACGCTGTTGCTGTCCACCCGATAGTTGAGCAGGATACTGGTGCTTATAACCCGTCAGTCCAACGGTTTCTAACCATTCATTTGCTTTTTCTAAGCGCGCCTCTTTATTCATTCCCTGAACTTCCAAACCATATGCGATGTTGTCGATAACAGTGCGATGAGGCAGCAAACCAAAGCGCTGGAACACCATAGACATCTTGTGACGGCGAAACTGTTCAAGCTCTTTGTTCGAAAGTTGCATGACATCCACCCCTTCTACCAAAATCTGCCCCATGGTTGGATCGATTAATCGGTTGAAGTGGCGAATCATGGTGGATTTTCCAGAACCGGATAATCCCATAATGACAAAAATTTCACCCTTTTGAATTTGCAGGTTGATGTCTTTTAGTCCGACCGTGTGGCCCGTTTCCGTTAAAACCTGCTCTTTACTATGTCCCAACTTAACGCGCTCAATCACGCTATTGGGCTTGGGGCCGAAGATTTTATACAGACCGCTGATTTCGATAAGTGGACTAGTCATGTTTTGAGTCTCCTAAATGAGCTTGAGTGCGTTTCGCATACGCTTGTGAAGCACGATCAAAAAGGATTGCTAGGGCGACAATTGCTAAACCATTGAGAAGACCAAGAGTGAAATATTGATTGGTAATAGACTTTAGAACAGGCTGACCTAAACCTTTTACCCCAATCATTGATGCGATGACCACCATTGACAGTGCCATCATGATCGTTTGGTTAATTCCCGCCATGATGGTTGGCATTGCAAGCGGAAGCTGAACCCCAAAAAGCCGTTGCCGAGTGCTGGCACCAAATGCGGTTGCGGCTTCCAATACTTCTTTATCAACTAGACGAATGCCCAAATTGGTTAAACGAATAACCGGTGGAATCGCGTAGATCACTACTGCGATAAGGCCAGGAATTTTCCCGATGCCCAATAACATCACAACTGGAATGAGATACACAAATGCCGGCATGGTCTGCATGACGTCGAGTAATGGTGTTACCACCGACTGAATGCGATTAGAGCGCGCCATAGCGATACCGATAGGGATACCGAGTGCAATGGCAAGCATGGTACACACAGTGATGATACTGAGCGTGCGCATAGTGTCTTCCCACATTCCGAAATAGCCAATCAGAATCAGCGAACCAAAACATGCAGCGGCCAGTTTCCAAGAGCGGCTGGCGGCATAAACGAGAGTGGTGCAGACACCTAAAATAATGAACCAAGGTGTAGAAATCAGAAGTTTTTCAAACCAGACAAGAAACGCAAGGAGCGGATCAAACAGAGACTCAATGAGTTCACCATACTCGCGAGAGAAATCTCTGTAGGCGCCGTCGAGTGTTTTGCGAATCGCCCTGAGATCAGAGGCATCCATTTCCGGGAATTCGCTGAGCCAATTTGAGTCAGACATATGTACTTCCTTTTTCTGATATACCTAAGCGCTTTCAAGAAACTTAATTTGGCAAGAAGAGTAGGGCACCTAGGCCAAGTAATGGTCGTTCGACAGGTTCTTTATCGAACGTATTACTCTTTAAGCTCAGGCGAATATCGTCAAACTTCTCTTTTTCGTTCCTTAGGTATACATCCTTTAAATAAAACAATCATTAGTGTTCAAACTAATGATTTGCTTGGATTATAGTTTTTCTTCTTCAATAAAATGAACACATTAGCGTGTATTTGTATGAAAAATCTGCGCAAATTAACGTTTTTATTATCCGGTTAATTAGAATTGATCTTTTTGCTCGTTTGTCATCGAAATTTCTAAATTATTAGATGTCTAATTAATGCTGATGTATTACGTATTTGTCGTGTTGATTTTTGCAAACTTAGTTTATTGGCATATGCTAAAAATGTTATTGGCATATGCCAGTTTAAGGCGTAATTTGACTCTGTGTTTTTGAGGGACAATGATGGCAAGACCAAAGATAGAAAGACGAATATGCGGACGTGCGGCTCACCACTGCTTTAAGCCCAATGGCATTCCATTTAATCAGTTGGAGCAAGTCGCCATATTACCAGAAGAGTTAGAAGCGCTACGTTTAGCCGACTTAGAGGGGCTTAGCCAGCAGCAAGCTGCGGAGCAGATGGGCGTTTCTAGACAAACTTTTGGTAACACAGTAAAAAGTGCAAGATTGAAAGTCGCAAAAAGTTTAGTTGAAGGTCATGCATTAGTTTTTCCGAATGAGGAGTCAAACTTATGATTTATGCTATTCCTAATGATGGTGAGCGGGTGGCAAACCACTTTGTAAAAGCACCATACATCGCTATTTATTCTGATACTGACGGTATGCTAAAAAACTTAGCGAACATTGCTTCTATGCCACAAGCGGGTTGTAATGCGAAGTCTCAGTTGATTCAGTCTCTACAAGGGTACAATGTGGATGCTGTTCTTGTGCGAAATATTGGTGAACGTGTATTGGCAAAGCTACTTAGCAGTGGCACGCCAGTATTTAGGCTGTCTACTCGTAGTTCATTGGAAGATGTGCTTGCGGTTCCAAGAGAGCCTTTGATTGAGCCCTCTCAAGGACGCCCATCAAACAATCATAAGAAAAGTGTTCACAAACAAAAAGGCGGCTGCGGCTCCTGTGGTTGTGGTGGCCAAAAATCAAAAACCTCCTTGTTGGCAAGACCTAAAGCGCTACTCAAAGCAACATCTAGCCCTGCTATACTTAAGCTAGAGTCGATGGCTAATAAGGCAGGTTAATATGGTTTGGTTATTTACCTTTCTTGGTTTTCTCGCAATCATTTTGTTGATGTCACTTGGCGTCATTTTTCATAACAAGCGTATTCAAGGAAGTTGCGGCGGTTTAAACAACGTCGGTGTTGATAAAGTATGCAACTGCGAAACCTCATGCGCAGAACCTGAAAGGCGTTTATATCAAATCTCAGAGCCTAACTCATCACCTGAGCGCTAAGGCTTTTGGCCCATTGCGGCAAGGTTTGCCGAAACCAGTCCAAATATTTGCTGGTCTGCGGATTCTCTCTGGAGACCAGTATGTTGACTACCTCGACAACGATCCACGCTTTTGCTAGTCCGATATCGCGCGCCAATTCTGTTGTTTCACCTTTCTCTGCGCACTCTATATACTTGCCTGCTACGTTCAAGTAATCATCAAATGTGCCCATGCCCTCGATGAGCGGCGCTAAATCTATCGCGACATGCCCTGTAGAAAAGCGTTCCCAGTCGAACAGCACTAGCTCGCCATTTTCGCGCTGTCCCCAGTTTCCAGCATTCGAGTCTCCGGAGATCAAGTTCTGTCCATCGAAAAGATGCGCCGATCGTTGTTGGAGGTTGTGGAAGAACTGCTCTGTCTCTGAGCCCAGTTCAAGTGTAGCGAGTGCTTGTTGAGTCGCTTGTGGTGTCCACTGGTGGCGGTGATAAACACCATCTGATGTTGGTGGAAGTTGGTGCAGTTTGACGAGTTGTTCAATGACTCGATCATCTTCAAGTAAGAATGCTTGCTCGACTGCGTGGGGAACGTATTCAATGTGCAGAACGTTTTTCTGGTCGTCGAATTGAATCAAGCGCGGTACGTGTATTCCAAGCGCGTTAAACTGTTCGGCATAGCGTTGATAAAACGCCACTTCTATTTGAGTAGGGTTACGTTTTTCTATTACTTGGACGCCATCTTTTTCGATGAGAAAAACTTTGGCACTGCCCATTTGGTTGAATTCTTGTTGCGACACCGGACTTCCTGTCTTCATGTAGAGAGAGCTCACCTTAATCGCTGCACTCACGTTTGCCAATAGCCACGACAAAGTGCCTCAAAAATATTAAATGCAACTGTTTAAATATGATTTTGCTGTGAGTGTCTAAATTTTACACAGTCTCGCCTGTACTCCGATAAATTCGTTCTACGCTTACTATTCGTCTTAATAAAGGAGAACCAAAATGGCTGTAATGAAGCAGGATATTCCAAATCGTGTAACGGTTTACCATGACAATATCGATCAAGAACAAGAGCTGAAAAATGCGATGCTGCCAGAGAAACCGCGCTACTTTAACGGTGCTCCGACTTACAAAGCGAACAGCATCGAAGAGTTTGAAAGCAAAATCAGTCAGATAGGTTTGTCTCTCGATAAATAATTTTTCTTTTACCTAAAAGCGCCTTCAAAATGAGGGCGCTTTTTTGTTTATGTGATTGATTTGAATCTTAGGGAATTAACCTTGTTGTGTACTGCCTTGGCAGACCTGTTTTTGCACTGCTGGTGGCGCAGGCTCGTAATGGCTTAAGGTCATACTAAAGCTGCCTTCACCACCAGTGATAGAGCGTAATCGACGAGCGTAATCTTGCAGCTCGTTTACAGGTGACTTGGCTCTGAGTAAGGTGAAGCTGCTGTCGATTGGCTCGGAGCCTTCGATTAAGCCTCGGTTGCCAGATAAATCACCAGAAACATCGCCAACATTCGCGGTTGGGATGTGCAGTTCCATCTGGACAATGGGTTCTAGCACAATAGGATCGGCGTTGTTAATAGCATCTAAAAAGGCTTTCTTACCTGCGATGACAAACGCAATTTCTTTCGAATCGACGGAGTGATATTTACCGTCATAAACGGTGACTTCCACATCCTTAATTGGGTTGCCAGAAATCGCGCCTTCCTCTAACGCTTGCAAAATACCTTTTTCAACAGCAGGAATGAGCGCGGTTGGGATGGCGCCACCCACCACTTTGTTGATGAACTTAAATCCGGCACCACGTTCGAGTGGACGAACCTTCAATTGCACTTCACCAAACTGGCCTGCACCGCCACTTTGTTTTTTGTGTCGATAATGCCCTTCGGCAGGTTTGGTGATGGTTTCAAAGTATTCGACGCTTGGTTGGCAGGTTTCGACGTCCAGTTTGTACACGTTCGCCATCTTTTCTAATGCGACTTTGAGGTGAAACTCCCCTTGGCCGCTGATGATGGTTTCGTTGGTGCGAGCGCGATGTTCGATGCGCAGCGAAGGATCTTCACTGGCAATTTTATTCAGCACATCTCCTAATTTTTGCTCATCTCCACGCTTAAGAGGCTTCAAGCACAAAGAATACATGGAGTCAGGAAGGTCCAACGTTTTGAGTTGAACTCCATCTTCTTCGTGAGAGTCATGAACGATTGAATCGAATTCGAGATCATCCACTTTGGCTAAAACGCAGAAGTCGCCTGCAAGCGCGCGAGGGATCTCGGTTCTATCTTTGCCCTGCAGTTGATATAAGTGCCCAACTTTAAATGCCTTGTTGCTTTCGCCAATATAAAGCTGGCTGCCCGCATTGATTTCACCCTGATACACACGTAAGTAGGCAAGTTTTCCCATATATGGGTCGACGCTGACTTTGTACACGTGTGCGACGGTGTGCTCTAAGGTTTCGCAATTTACTTTGATTTTTTTGCCGTTCTTTTCCAGTAGAGGAGGGTTACCCTCGTTTGGCATGGGCATGATCTCCGCCAAGGTGCGCAGCAGCAACTCGACGCCCGCGCCGGTTTGTGCTGAGACAAAACAGACCGGAATCACATGTCCAGTTCTCAGTGCTTCTTCAAACGGATCATGCAGTTGCTCTGCGGTGAGTTCGGAGCCTTGTTCCAGATACAGTTCCATCAGTTCTTCATCGACTTCGATGACTTGGTCAATTAAGGTCTCATGAGCTTCATCTACCGTTGCAAGTAAGGTTTCTCGTCCCAATTCTGGTTCGAAATAGCAGTCAACTACAGATTCCCCGTCAGCCGAAGGTAAGTTGATCGGCAAGCAGTGGTCCCCAAAATGCTCAACGATGTTCTCCATCAATCTTTCTAACTGATTACCGTGGTTATCGAGCTTATTGATGATGATCATCTGACATTTTTGCTGCTCTTTAGCAAAGGTGAATAAGCGATCGGAAGTTTGGTTAAGTGGGGTTTGAGGGTCGATGACAAGGGCAGATGTTTCAACGGCAGGAAAAACGCTGATAGTACGGCCAAGTAACTCGTTTTGTCCCGGAGTGTCGATGATATTGAGCCGGTGTTTATTCCAGCGCAGTGCGACTGGCGTTGCTTCAATACTGTGTTGATATTGGATGGATTGAGGGTCGAAGTCGGTAACGGTATCGCCTTTTTCTACGCTGCCTAAATGGTGCGTGGCATCGCAGGTGAAGAGCAGTTTTTCTATTAGCGTGGTTTTACCGGTCCCGGTTTGGCCGACAAAAGCGATATTGCGTATTTTGTTGATAGGCATAGAGCCTCCTTGCAAGATGGCGTGAAAAACCTACGAATTGCTAGGAAGTGGGTTGCTATAGAAACCCACGCACTGCATTGGAGTAGGGCGGGATTACCGCCTATTCGTCTTCCATGTCATTTTTCGGATGACTCGATGCATAAGACCACCTTCTTGGACCACTGTAATCTTAGCATGCCGTAATAACCGTATAATTTATGTGACTTATTTCATGATGGGGCTGATTGTTTTTTAATCGAGATCATAAACTCAGAGGTTCTGACTTTTGGAGCAAAACCTCTGGATTGTTTAGGCTATTTGGAAAGAACGATTTCGCCGTCGCGATAAACCAAGCTTGGCGTTACATCTTGTCCGAGCAGCACCGGGCCATCAAGATCGACAACGCTTGCCTGAGCAGCAATGGGTAAGGCAGCACGCATCGCAAGCGACGTCCCCAACATACAACCGGACATGAGGCTAAAACCGAGTTTTTGGGCGTCGTCGGCTAATAATAGTGCTTCAGTGAGCCCGCCAGTTTTATCTAGCTTAATATTCACCATTTCATATTTGCCAACCAACTGATGCAATTGCTCTCTGGTGTGACAACTTTCATCGGCGCAAAGTGGAATGGGGTGCGGAATGCTGGCGAGTACGTCATCGCAGTCTTGTGGCAACGGTTGTTCGATCATGGTGATGTCTAGCGGTTCGAGTTGAGCAAATACCGTCGCGAGGTCGAGGTTTTGCCACGCTTCATTCGCATCTAAGACAATTTGTGCGTGCGGCGCGGCATCGCGTACTGCTGCAACGCGCTCAATCACGTTTTCACCATCCAGTTTTACCTTAAGCAGTTTTGCGCCTTGGCTAAGGTAAGTTTGTGCCTGTCTTGCCATCGCTTGCGGCTTGTCGATAGAAACCGTCATCGCCGTCACAATCGCCTCGGGTAACGTAAAGAGGTCGTGAACCTGCTGCTTTTGGCTCAAAAGCGCGTGAAGATGCCAAAGGGCGCAATCCAATGCATTTCTTGCCGCCCCCGCGGGCAATAACGATTGAAGCAGGCTTTTGAGAACCATGACATCAGCTTCGCCTTTGGCATACAAACTTTGCAGTTCATGCGAGGCGTGAGAAATCGCCTTAATTACCGATTCAACCGATTCACCATAACGTGGGTATGGTGTGCATTCTCCTTGGGCTGTCATGCCTCGATGTTCAATTGTCACGCGGACTACGTGGCACTCTGTCCGACTGCCGCGAGAGATGCGAAATGGTGTCGCCATGGCAAGCGTGACAGGTTCTACATGAATTTTCATCTCACTAGTTTTCCCTAAACCGCAGTTATTTTCTAAACCGTAAATGTTTCTTAAATCGTAAGGAGCCTATCTGCAACCGCATCAACGCCAAAACGCACAGGGTCGGTGACGGGCACCTGGTATTTGTCGCTCCAATCCTGGCATAACTGGGCTGCATCTTCTTCGCTGATCGCCGAAGTGTTCAAGCAAATACCCACTAATTGAGCGTTTGGATTTGTTAGGCGAGCAGCGGCCAGATTCGCTTCTATCGTTTGTTCAATGGTTGGTAAGTTCGCATGTGGTAAGTTGCGGATGTGCGGGCGACCAATCTCATGGCACAGTATCAGAGCGTCAGCTTGTGCGCCGTGAAGTAAGCCCAAACTTACGCCAGCAAATGAAGGGTTAAACAATGAACCTTGCCCTTCGATGATGTCCCAATCGTGATCGGTGAACTCAGGGCTGATCGCTTCTACTGCGCCGGAGATAAAATCGGCAACTACAGCATCAATCGAAATGCCACTGCCTGCGATGAGAATTCCGGTTTGACCCGTTGCTTTGAACTCTGCACGACAGTTTTTACGCTTCAATGCATGCTCAATGGCAAGGGCAGAGTACATTTTTCCAACGGAGCAATCTGTCCCTACAGTAAGTACTCGCTTGCCTGCGCGAGCTTTGCCATTGCCGACCTTGAGCGGGGCATCATAATGGCGAACATCATACAGTTTGGTTAATCCGCGTTGTTCTAGATCGGCAAGAGGAGAAAGTTCCGCCAAACGTTGGTGCATGCCCGATGCAATTTCAAATCCCATCTCTGCCGCTTCAAGTAAGGTTGCTTGCCAAGCTTCGGGAATGACGCCTCCTGGATTTGCAGTGCCAAGCACCAGCGTTTTTGCTCCTTGCTGCTGCGCTTGTTGTAGTGTCATGTCGGTTAAACTAAGCGATACGGTTTCTGGCGTCAGGCGGATTTGGCCAAGACAAATCTCAGGTCGCCATTGATATATGCCACGCGCGGTTTTTGCTGCGAGTGGATCGGTTACATCGCCAAGAAAAAGTAGGTAAGGTTGAGCAATTTGCATGATGGTTCCCTTCGTCATCGTTATTGCTCATTAATGTAGCCAGACTGATTTAGGAAACCGAATGCTTATTTGTTAGGCAGGTATAACTTCAGGTTATACCTTTAA
The DNA here is from genome assembly GCF_030248655.1 of Vibrio sp. D431a. Lineage (NCBI taxonomy): Bacteria > Pseudomonadati > Pseudomonadota > Gammaproteobacteria > Vibrionales > Vibrionaceae > Vibrio > Vibrio sp. D431a. Next base: position 183,929 of record NZ_JAHGAP010000015.1, read on the forward strand.
ACCATCTGTTGTTTTAGGGCGGTGATAAATTGCTTTGTCGCAATGGATTGAGGTGTGTGCTCTGCGAATAAAATAGAGACAGAGAAGGACATATTTGGCTCCAAAGCATGCACGGAAACGGCATTATCTTGGCGATATTGTTTTGCAGTCCAAGGGTCTACAATCGCGAATCCTGCTTCGTTTTTCACCAGTTCAGCCGCCGCGGAGTAGCTGCGGACGGTAATGGCATGTTGATAATGCTCGTCACGCGCTGACAAGGTTTGATGTAACAGCAAGCCCAGAGGGTCTCGGCTATCTAAACCGATAATGGGTAAATCGTGACTGATGAGTTCTTCTAAAATGACGGTTTTTTCTGCGGGTATCGCTGCGCTTTTAGGAGCGATCAGTGCTAAGTTTTCTTTCAATAACACGTGCCCCATGATCGCTGGTGGTGTTTCTTCACCGAACGCAATGGCGACATCCAGTTCATGTTTCAGTAAACCTGAGCACAGCTCATCGCGATTGGCCGTTAAGAGCTCAAAGGAGATGCTGTGCTCTTTCGATAACAACGCGACAGTCGGCGCTAACAAGTGTGCGGCCAAAACAGGCGGAGCACCAACTCGTAAATGTTGAGTTCCCTGTTTGACTTTGTTGGTCAGAGAGCGAAATTGTCCGAGTTGTTGATAGACTTTTTCAGCCTCTGGCAATAAGGCTTTGGCTTCTTGAGTGGGAACGAGACGGCCCTTTACACGCTCAAATAAAGCGAAGCTCAGTTGTTGTTCTGTATGGGCGAGAACTCGAGTGACATTAGGTTGGGAAACGTGCAGTAAGCGAGCCGCGCCTGACACCGTTCCTGCTTGCATAATGGCGTAAAAGACTTCTAATTGCCTTAAGTTCACTGCGATTTCCCCCTGCTCATGTTGGTCACTTCAGAATACCCAACCTTGCTGATAAGCGATAGAGGCAAAAGTGCTGGCGTAAAAAATAGGAAGACGATGTTGGTTGCCTTCTTATCTCGCTTTTTCAATTTCTCAACTTCTCAACTTCTCAACTTCTCAACTTCTCAACTTCTATGCTTCACTTTGCTGCTGCATGAAGGGGCAGGTCGTTAAACGGCTCGACGTCTCGACTGAGTAATCCCATCAAAATCACTGCTAACACCATGACAGCAGCTGCGATTGCAAAACCGTATTGTGTTAGTTCGTAATGACTCAACATTGCAATCAGGACGTAACTGAGAGATTGAATGGTGGTGGCAAACATGCTGATGCCGCCATCGACGCGACCTCGTTGATGAACCGCTACGGTGTGATGCATCCAGTTGACTCTCGCAATGCGATTTAGCGCGTTAAATACGCCAAACAGCGCCGTAAACAATAAGATGGTCAGCGGGCTCATCGCAAAACTCATCCCGATAAGCGCAAAAGATACCATAACCATCGAAGCGAACATAATGTGGCTATGGGAGGCACGGCTTAGCACTTTGGTGACAATAAAGCCGGTTAGCAACGAACCGAGGCCAAAACTGATGTTGAACCCTGCAAACCAATCGCCAGAGATGCCTTGTTCAGAAAACCAAATCGGCACCAGTTTGCTCAAATACGTCAATGCAGGATAAGAGAGGCAAGAGAGCAGAATAAAGCCATAAAATCGGGGTTCGAGACGGAATATTTGTTTGCTCTCTTTGAGTTGCGCGATGAAAGCAACGGATTTTGACGCCCTTAATTGTTGGGTATAAGGCGTCAGAATATAGAACATCGCTGCTAACGCAGAGGCGCTGGCCGCAAACAAAGCAAACTCTTTCATACCCCACATTTCAAGCAAAACAATACCCAACGCGCCAGCTCCGAGGGTTGTGGATTGCATTACAATTTCTTGCTGACCCGAAATTTTCGCATACTCATGGTGCTGATAATTTTCTTGGGTGAAGGCGTTGTTGGTCGTCCATGCAAAATTACTCGAAACCCAATACACCAATTGCGCAAAAGCCAGCAACCAGTGTGACTCAAACCCTAACCAATAAGCAATGAACACCACCAAAGCCATACCCGATTGAATCCATTGATTGAGCACGAGTAGTACTTTGCGTGAATGTCGGTCAATTAAAGTGGAAAAGAAAGGCGTTGCTAGAAAAGAAATCGCGGTGCAGCTCAGAGAAACTAAAGCTACGAAAGTGCCCATGTTAGGTTCGGAAAGCATGACCCATGGCAGCGCCATCATGAATAAGCCAGAGGAGATACTGTCGAAGAAGCGGCCAGCTAAGTACGGCTGAGTTTTATTTTTCATTATGTTTGCCTCTAACTCCCGATGGATTTCAAAAGGTTGATGTCCAACTGTCTTGTGGTTAACAACCAAGTCGTTCGCGCTGAATACATTATCTTGAGATCGCCGGGGTTTAGCGTTAATTAAGATGGTGCAACTTTAAAACCTCAAGTAAACTTGAGGTAAAGCATTTTTTTAACAAAATTGATACGCAGGGAGTCAAGGATGGAAATCAGCGTAGGAGAAGTGGCAAAACGTTCTGGAGTGAAAGTATCTGCCCTACATTTTTACGAGCAAAAAGGACTGATTTCGAGCTGGAGAAATCAAGGTAATCAGCGTCGCTACCATCGCAGTGTGTTGCGCCGTGTTGCGGTGATCAAAGCAGCGCAGCAAGTTGGGTTGTCGTTAGAAGAAATTAAACATGCGTTAGATGAACTGCCGAAACACCAAGCCCCTAACAAAGCGCAATGGGAAGAAATGGCAAGCCATTGGCATGAACAGTTAGAACAAAAGATTCAAAAACTTAAAGCGTTGCAAAACGATTTAGGCGGATGCATTGGCTGCGGGTGCTTGTCGTTAGAAACCTGCGCACTTCGAAACCCAGAAGATGTATTAGGGAAAGACCACTCGGGGTCGAACTTAACGTTAGAAGAAGAGTAGCGATTATCTCTATTCTTTGTCGAAACTGTCGACTACGATCGCGCCCATCGAAGCAGGCATTGTGATGACGATAACGCGTTTTATCGCAACCAAAGGCTCATTCATGAGTGGCAGTTTATCAAGACAGAAAAGAACTAACGCTACCACAACGGCCGCAATGAGGTACGCGATAACCACACGAAAAATAAAGATGGATACGCGATTCTTGATGTGGCTTTGAAACACGCTTTGATACGCGAAAAAACTGAGGAAAATGACAGAAAGACTTAACAGCATGAGCAAGTTTGCCATTGGTAGGCTCTCACCCAATCGCCACGCTTCCTCCGAAAATGAGATCGGGACTGCTAGGGCAAAAGCGCCAACCAATACTTGGCTAGCGTCTTCTAGATTAAAGTGGCTGCTCATGCTGTTTATTCCATTATTCGCTTGCTAGATGTAAGAGCTTTTCAAAACGCTCATTACCGTGCAGCAATTCGAGGTCTCGTTCTTCGGCAAGTAAATCACGAATGGATGGGCTGTATTCAATTGCGCGTTCCAAGTCTTCAATAGCTTGCTCTTCGATACCAAGGCGAGAGTATGCACACGCGCGTTGATACAGTGCAGGGCCGTTGGTGTAATCGACTTCAAGTACGCGGTTACAAATGCTAAGTGCCCAATGGTATTCGTTGATTTCCATCGCTGCGTCGGCTTTGTAAGTCAACGCTTCTAAATCACCTGGACGAATTAATAAGATTTCATCATAGATCTCAATACGTTGTTCTGGAGTTTGAGAGCTTTGTGCACGTAGCCATAAGTTATGGATCTCGTTGATTTTCTCAATCTCTTTGTTGTTTTCGCTGATAATGCGAGTTTTGCGTTTTAAATCTCGCTCAAGGGCGACAAACTTTTTCTCGTATTCTTGGGCGATCTTCTCCAATCGTTTATCAGCCATCTCTTTGGTGTTGTGTTTAAACTCGCGCAGAGATTGCCATCCGACAAAGGCAATCAGCGATGCGACACCAGCAATGATGTAGAAGAAGTATGTAACGGTCACGTTGGCATAGTTCAACGATTTATCTGCGACCGTTAGCTCGCGATCGGTGATCTCTGTGATCATTCGCTTTTCTAGGCTTTGATAGTCCTGACGCAGCGCTTTTAGTTCATCTAAAATATAGCGTTCCATTAATGGTCTATCTAACAGATCCGATTCTGAATACTTTTCCTCCGATGCCATTGTTGGCAAGGCAAGTATCAGCGAGAAAAAAATACCAATAAATAAGCGCATATAACGTCCTTTCACGAGAAGAGTACAGATAGACCATGCAACAATAGCAAATAGCACAAACGTTTAGCAAAGTTATTACAAAAGAAATAACAGTCGTCTTCGTAGAAGTCATATTCTTGTTGTTTTTCAGTTTGTTCCTGATGGTTATTTGTTGTGATATCTTTTATCCTCCTTGCGAATTTATGATTAATGGAGTGAGCATGGACGCGCGAGCTAAGGATTACTTAGAACAATTCCTAGAATTATTATCACCAGAACAAAGGGAAGCTGTACCATCAGTCAGTGCTGACTATTATTGTGCCGATGAATACAACGCGAATGTATGCGCAGATTTGGTTCGTATTGGACAGAAAACTGCATCGTGCAGTTTGGAGCTTTGGTATCGAGAGCATGGTGAAATCATGCCCCAAGTCGGTCATTTACAAGTAGTGACGAATTGGGATGGGGACCCGGTTTGCGTGATACGAATTACTGACGTAAGTACATGCAAATATGAGGATGTAACCGCAGAGTTTGCCTTCGCAGAAGGCGAAGGTGATAGAACCTTAAACTGGTGGCGTGATGCTCATACTGCATTTTTTAAAGCTGAATGCGATGAGTTGAACATCGATTGGCATGAGAAACGTACGCTGGTTTTAGAGCGTTTTGAAGTGGTGTATCCCGTCAATTAATCTCTGATAGCAGCACTGATTTGAAGTGCTGCTTTCTTTACTGAGAGACCATTTTTAGCGCTTTCGAGCGGTCACACTAAACATGTGCCAATGTTTTTGGCTTCCGACTACAGTGGTCCCGTCTTCATCTCTTTCATGCAATGAAATGAGGTCGTAACCTTCGAATAAGCTTTCCACTTCCTTTTTTGTTAATGCGGTAATGTTTGGGTGCATTTCGGAGGTAACCCAGGAGTCTTTCACTCCCAAGAAATCGCCGCAGAAGATACCGCCCGGTTGTAATGCGCTGTCTATTTTTGTCCAGACTTGTTTGAAGCCTGTGTCAGGGCAAAAGAACAAACTGGCATTTGCGATAACCAAGCTGCACTTAGGGTAATTAAATTCAGTAAAACAGCACTGCGAAACCGAAAATCGTTTATTACCTTCAAAGCGTGTTAAACAAGTTTTTACTGCATCTTCATTGCTATCACATGCGTGAACCTTAAATCCCTGTTCGAGTAGAAAGTGGCTGTCTCGACCTATTCCGCAGCCAATATCAAGAGCGACTTTGCCTTCTATCTTAAGTTGGTTTACGGCATTTTCCACGTTTGGGCGGTGAGGTTGGCTTAAAATTTTCTGATAGTATTCATTCCATTGCGCTGGCATTGAACTTCCTTATGTTGGTTGTGTCCCCTGCCCAAAACTAGCGTCCATTTTGTTTTGCTTGACTGGGGAGGTTTGCAGTATTGGCAGCTGTTATAGCTGATCTTCAATCGGTAATATTCCGGAGAACCAAGCGCCCATTTTTCGCCATACTCCTGCTTCTGGTTCGGAGTCGTATTCTTCGCCTGTTTTTACGTCGGTCCAGACAATGTCCCCGTCGCGCAGAGTTAAGGCATAGGCGTTACTCGACAGTTGACTCGGCAGTTGTTCTAGAAACATTTGCACATATTCTGGCTGTTCGATAACAACGGCCATTTCGGTATTCAAAGCGGCCGAACGTGGGTCCCAGTTCATCGAACCAACGAAAAGTGTTTTGTTATCAATCGTCATTGCTTTAGCGTGTAAACTTGCTCTGCTACTCCCCGTGAGGCTCCACTTACTTTTGAGTTTCGCGCTCGCTTTTACTTCCCAAAGCTTTATTCCAGCTTCGAGTAGATCTTTTCGATATTTTGCGTACCAACCATGCACGGCAAACACATCGTTAGACGCGAGGCTATTGGTCACAATCGTGATATCAACGCCTCGCTTGGCCGCGTTACTTAATGCTTGAGTACCTACTTCAGTTGGAACGAAATAAGGAGAAATGAGCACAAATGAATCCTCAACACTTTTAACCAGTTCCGTTAAATTATCAATAAGTTGGCTCTCTCGGGTCGCGACTTTATCGGGCAGATCAAACCATACTTTCGCTTCTCCCCAGTAGAGCTTGAGTTTGCCTTGTTTTAGATCTTGGTACATATCCAGTTGAGTGAAGTCATAGCGGCCGGTTGAAAACTTTTCCTCTAACCGGAGTTTATTGACCTGCTTTTGAATCGCTTGGTCGGTAATTTGCTGTGAATTCGGTGTAATCCATTCCATTGGTATCGAATAGGCGCTATTCCAGTAGAGGTCGAACTGATCGGCAGTTTGTTGTACCGCCTCACCATAGAGCAGAAGATCAAAATCACCAAACTCAACTTGCGATTCAAAAGAGAAGTATTCATTGCCGATATTTCTACCTCCGATAATGGCGGAAACACTGTCTGCAATCAGAGACTTATTGTGCATACGACGATTAAGACGTTCAAAATCGCTAGCAAGAGCGAACCAACGGGAGTCGCGATACTGATGCGGGTTAAATAAGCGGATTTCTATATTAGGATGTGCATTGAGGGCAGCCATCACATCGTCGTTTCGCTTTTGCATATCGTCAAGCAACAGCCTTACTCGAACACCACGCTTTGCCGCTTCATACAAGCGCCACGTTATTAGCTGACTCGTTTCGTCACCGCGGTAAATATAGTATTGAAGATCAAGGCTTTTCTGGGAGGACTCGATCAAAGAGGTTCGAGCAAGAAGGGCATCGTGTCCCTGATTTAACGGTGCAAAGCCAGTTATGGACTTGGGGTCTCTCCCGTAAGCTTCAAAGTACTGCGCAAGAACAGAATCCTTTTGATAACCGAGCTGAAAGCTGGTGGACTTTTCACTGGCGTCATTCAACGATACGGATGAGCATGCCGATAAAATAGTGAGCAGCGAGGGGAAGAGCAACTTGGCGAGCGTTTGTAACAAAGCACATTTCCTTGTCTTACAGAGTGTTACCTACTCCAAATTATAGACTTAAGCTGACGCCACATGCACCCAGAACCGTTTGATAACGAGCGATTAATCGATGAATTGCCATAGAGCCTGAACTAAGTTCAACTTTTAAAGCGCAGATAATCATTTATTTTAATTATCATTATGGCCGTATTGGTCATAATCACTAATATCTGGTGATTATGACCAATAGCGCACTGGATAAAATAATGATTTTTATATAACCATATGATTTTTAATAAATAAATGCTTGGCATGTCATTTGCTATTTAGAATAAAAGTTAAGTCAGAGCAACTTGCGCAGTTGGTTAATTTTTTGTTAATTTTATTAACTTTGAATTGGCAATAACTATCTAGTTCGCTGCTTAAAAGACTAGGCAAGCGCCGCTTTGATGTTTATTCAAATTCAATTCTCTCATCACCATGCTTACCGGGAGCAATGGACTGAATAAAAGTGTGGTGTTGAAAACAACAATAAAAAAGGATTTTCGATGTTAGCAAAACCCATATTACGTTGGCTTTTACCCTTCGTCGTCGTTGGAGGCTCTTATGCAGGATATGCTGCAATTGCCGCAACTGCGCCGGAAAAAGAGTCAACCAAAGATGCAATTACAGAACCTACTGTTCAGGCTTCTTCTCTTTTTCCTACTGATCACAAAGTGGTGATTACCAGTCACGGTGAATTAGTCCCTTTTGAAAAAACACACCTTTCCGCGCAAGTCAGTGGTGAAGTGATAAGTTGGCACCCGAATTTTGTAACGGGTGGCATCGTGAAACGAGGAGAGGTTCTTTTCACAATTGAAAGCGACAACTATGAAGCGTCGGTTTTACAAGCTGAAGCCGATTTAGCTAGTGCACGCGCAAACTTGATTGAGGAACAAGCGAAAGCCGAAGTGGCAAAACGTCAGGCAAAGAGACTGAGCGATAAGCAAGTGACGGATCTGTATTTACGCAAGCCTCACGTTTTGAGCGCACAAGCGCAAGTAAAGTCGGCTCAAGCGGCACTCAAACGAGCAAAAAGAGAGTTAGAAAATTGCAAAGTCGTTGCACCTTACGATGCGCTGGTTGTTGAGCGTGATATTGGTGTTGGTCAATTTGTTACATCTGGTTCTCGAGTTGCCACGTTAAACAACATCGAAGTGGCAGAGGTGCACGTACCCATTGCCGGTTTTGATAGTGCATTTTTACCCGAATCCATTGGTGAACTCACTGCGACAGTGACGCAGCAAGGTGTGTTTTCTACCACTAGAGAAGGTCGAGTAGTTCGTGATTTAGGCATGATTGATAGTGCTACCCGAATGATTAACATGGTCATTCAAATCGCGGACCCATACGGTGTCGATAACCAGCAGCCTCCAATTAAATTCGGCTCCTACGTTGAAGTGAGCTTCACTGGTAAGGAACTTAAGCACATCTACCGCTTGCCACAGGAATTAGTTAAAAACCGTACCGTGTGGGTGGTGAATGGCGATAATCAACTTCAACCCAGAACTGTCACGGTTTTGAGAGCAGAAGGTGAGTTTTTGCTGGTGGGCGAAGGCTTAGAGCAAAGTGATAAGTTGGTACTGACCTTGCCCGAGTACCCTCAAAAAGGCATGGCGGTACAAATCGCAAAAAAGAGTGACGACTCCGAAACCGTCGTACAGTAAGTAGGAGTTTGTCATGGAAGATACTAAACAAAAGGGCTTAATTGCCTATTTTGCGAATAACCCCGTCGCTGCCAACCTTTTGATGGTGTTCATCATTATCATGGGTGTGGTGAGTTTTCTCTTTATTCAAAGGCAGATGTTTCCGAATATTGAGGTGAACTACATTGATGTTCGTGCGACTTATCCTGGCGCTTCTCCTCAAGAGATAGAAGAGAGTATTCTCGTTAAGGTCGAGGAATCGATTAAAGACGTCACCGGGATTAAAAAAGCAGTCTCAACGGCCTCTAGAGGTAGCGCGTATGTTTCTATCGAGGTAGACGTTAATGCCGATATCAAGCGTGTCTTAGATGATGTAAACCAACGTATTGATACTTTGTCTAACTTACCAGCGGGTATGGAACCAATCAATGTCTACCAAGTTGAATGGCGCCAAGATGTAATCGAAATGGGGTTAGTTGGGGACCGACCGCTCGAGGAGCTTAAACCGATTGCTAAGCAAATCGAAGATGAATTACTTCAGTTAGAAAACGTCATGCTGGTGTATCTGAGTGCGCCAGAAGAAGAAATAGCGATTGAAGTGGATCCACTTGTTCTTCGTAAATACGACCTGACGTTGAGCGATATCAGCAGCGCGATCAGCCGTTACTCGGCCAACTTTTCTGCGGGCGAAGTAAAAACAAATTCAGGGATGATTGCAGTAAGGATTGAAAACCAATACTACCGTGGTGATGAGTTTAGAAATATTCCTGTAAAGCTTGGCGCAAATGGTGCGAAGGTTTTACTGCAAGATATCGCCACGATCAAAGATGGTTTTACGGAAGAAGAGCGCTATTTTGAATACTCAGGGCAAAATGCGATCTACATGTCTGTTGAAGCAACTCGTGATCAGAACATTATCCCTGTTGCACAGTCCGTTCGTAATTATATTGAAGCAAAAAACAAGACATTACCGCAGGATGTTAAGCTCAAAGTTTTAGTTGATACTACTTATTATTTAAATGGGCGTCTCGACATGATGTTGAAAAACTTGCTGCAAGGCGCTGCATTAGTCGCGATTATGCTGACCATTTTCCTACGTTTCCGCTTGGCTATGTGGGTAATGATTGGGCTACCTGTCTGTTTTCTCGGTGCCGTAATGATGATGCCTGCATTAGGGATCACGGTAAACATCGTGTCTCTTTTTGCCTTCATTATGGTGCTCGGTATTGTAGTTGATGACGCCATCGTGATGGGAGAAAGTGCGTACAGTGAAATCGAAGAAAAGGGCGGTGGCGTCGAAAACGTGGTTCGTGGTGTAAAACGTGTTGCCACACCAGCCACTTTCGGTGTGTTAACCACAATTGCTGTGTTTGCCCCTTTCTTGTTGTCTAGCGGTATTGATAGTGCCTTCTTTTATGGTATCGCGGGGGTCGTGATTCTTTGTTTGATCTTCAGTTTGATTGAATCGAAGCTGATCCTTCCTGCACACCTTGCGCATACCCATTTTAAACCAGTCAAACCTGGTGGATGGCGAGATCGTTTCAACCAACGTTTCTTCGGCTTTGTAAACGGTCCGTATCGTAACTTTGTAACAACATGCACCCATTGGCGCTGGACAGTGTTTGCAGTGTTCTGTGGTTTACTGCTGATCAGCGCGGCTTTGATCAACGCGAATTATGTTCGGGTGATCCCTAACCCTAAAGTGCCGACTGACTATCCTGCGATCACTATTGAAATGAATGATACCGTTTCAAGTGAGCAGACAATCAGTGCACTCAAGACTATTGAACGTGTCATGCAAAAGATCGAATCTGAGACCATTGCAGAACATGGTCAAGGAATGATTCGTGATGTGCTGTCGTACAACAGAAGCCGCACCGAAGGTCGTGTATTAGTACCTCTGGTTGATGAAGAGTTACGCCCGTTCAATACATTTGAACTGGCTCGACGTTGGCGTGAAGCTATGCCTGTTATTCCAGGTATGAAGAGCATCAAAATCCGCGAGCAGAGTGCGGGTGGTGGTGACAGAGATGAGTTTGGTTACTTGTTGTTTGGTTCTAACATCAATGAGCTCAACGAGGCTGGGCGTTACTTGATAGAGCGTTTACAGCAGGAAGAAGGGTTATATGATATTTCATCTTCTATTGATTCTGGAAGCAAAGAAGTACTCCTGTCTCTTGCGCCTGTAGCGTACGATCTCGGTCTGGATCTCACCATGATCGCAGAGCAAGTTGGTGGCAGCTTTTATGGTGGCGAAGCACAGCGCATTATTCGTGATGGTGAAGAAATTAAAGTTATGGTGCGTTACCCGCAATTGACGCGTGAAGCATTCTCATCATTGCGTTACGCTGTGATTACAACACCAGCAGGTAAGAAGGTCATGCTAGGTGATGTGGTGAAGATCAACGAGCAGCCGGGCGTGAGTAGCATTCGACGTGAAGGCGGGTATCAAACCGTTTATGTTTATGGTTCCATAGACGAAGAATTGGTTGAACCTCAAGAAATCGTGAAGGTCATTGACGACAATATCTTACCGGACATGAAGCAAGCCTTCCCAACTGTGAAAACAGAATTGGGCGGTGATATTGAAGAGCAGGCTGCGCAGCGTAATGAACAGATTTTGTTCTTTATTGCAGGCATGATCATCGTCTACATCTTGTTAGCTGTACCGTTAAAAAGTTATACCCAACCTTTGATTGTAATGTCCGTCATTCCGTTTAGTCTGACGGGGGCGATTTGGGGCCATTTCTGGCTAGGTTTAGACATCAGTATGATGTCGACATTTGGTTTGATCGCCGCTGCTGGCGTGGTTATCAACGACTCTCTGGTTATGACAGATTACGTAAACCAAGTGAGAGAAAAGGGTATGAACATCAAACAAGCGGTTGTTGAGGCGGGTTGTGCTCGTTTTCGAGCTATCACGCTCACCTCAATAACGACGTTTGCGGGTGTATTGCCGATAATGTTTGAAACGAGTTTGCAGGCGCGTTTTGTCATACCGATGGCTGTCGCTTTGGGCTTTGCGGTGTTGTACGCAACGGTTCTGACTTTAGTGTTGGTGCCTTGTTTGTATTTAATGCTTGAAGATATTAAAAATATTTTCAGATCGATTAAGAGGTTTATCCATCGTTTGATTAATCGTTTCAGAAAGTCGCCAGTGACGTCGAGCGTTGAAGCAAGCGTATCGAGTTAACAAGCTTGATGTTAACGATTAGGAGCAGCCTTCGGGCTGCTTTTTTGTTTCCGCATTTTGATTCAAAGTGATTTTTTAGTGGGCAGTTACGTAATTATCTGATGAGAAAACTGCCTGACAAAGTATTTCTAATATGTATGTTTCTAATGTTTTAAATTCGCATGGTTAATTTGACACTTGGTTAGCGAAATTTACCAGACGAAGATAACGTTGAACATGAGGCTTTATTTAAGTTGTTGAAAAATAACAAAATAAAAGTTGGCATCGTATGTGCAATATATAAATTGTAATTAAAATTAACTGCTAATCCTCAAGGAGCTTATTATGAAAAGCGTATTTCTATCTACTCTAAGTCTTATTGCTGTAATGTCATCACCAATCGCTGCTGCTAACACTTTAGACAAAGAGGAGTGGAGCTCAGATTTACGTCAGGACTTTTCTGAGATGAAACATGAAGCTATAGCAGATATTCAGCAAATGAACATGGATGCCATTCACGCACGTGATGAGCGTATCGTGAAAAACATTAAAGATGAGCAAGAACAGTTAGTAAAGGTAACGTGCCACAAAGAGAAAGCAAGCAAGTCATAAACGCCGCTAAAAGAGACTAACAGACGAAAATGAATCCAATACGAGTTCGGTGTTAGTTAGCAGTAAGCACTGACCTTGTTGCTCAACTTGCCAGCCTTTTAAGGCTGGCTTTTTTGTTTCTCATTTCATGGGTGGAGATCAGATCCTCAAGCTTATTATCAATAGTTGGCGTGTTTGATGAGCTATTGCTGGATGGAGCGGATGTAACTTTTAAAAGTGTAGATTTCAGTAAAGTGGAGGTGATGTTAGATATTTAAAATTTAGAAAAGATCCGATCTCCTTTTTGACCTTCATAATACCTTAGTATGTGGTTCACTTTTATTTGAAGAGGGATTAGTAATGACTTGGGAATTTATTGAAAGGAAAGAGGCTTTTGATTACATTGGGCTAAATAATAAGTCGGTTAATGAGGTTGAACAATTCTTACATGGAAGAGTGAGACTTTCAGCTGCACTCTTTAGCAATAAAAAACTATACTTATCAAGACAATCCCTCGTCATGCTTGCGTCTCTGAATGAATATGATCAGAAGCAAGTTGTCAAAGAAATGTATTTTCTTTCATCTAATCCAAGCACACCCTCTGTAGTTAGACACAAACGCAATCCATTGCTTCGAATATTTCGAACTAGGTATCCCTTCAAAAATTATCATTACTTATTAACTTGTATCCTTAGAGACGGGAAAGTTGTAATTCATGATATTGCTTTTGATCGACAGTTGCATGGTAAGTCTATTTTTAAGCATTCACATCAAAGAACCCAAATGTATCATGTGAAGAAAGAAACAGGTAAAAATGGTGAGTATAATGGAGTGCAGAACAATGATGAAGCAAAGTTATTGTTGGCTGAGTGGGACCACACTAAAGCTCAAGTAACTCATCAAGTCAATACGCTTCATGCAACGATAAATGGAATGTTGAATGATTATGAGAAAGCGGCGACACTGATGGGGGTACATACGCAGGTGGCGTACAAAGAAGATAAGCCAACAGAGTATACGTTGTTTCACAACCCTTCTGATAATGCGAAGCTGGACCTTATTGAATGTGTTTATGACAAAACTCGTTTTACTTCGCACAATGCTCAACACCTAGCAGCAGTAATGAAACAATGTGCAGAGCAGGGTAAGGAAGTAAAATGGACAGTGCATAGCCAAGGTGCCATTATTTTTAACTCTGCTCTTGAGTATGTTAGAAAAAATAATCCGAGCTTAAGACTATTGAATCAACAAATCGTTGTGCATGCAGGGGGAACAAATACAACGAAGATAGGGAAAAATGCACAGCAGCTTGGTTTGAAAGTTAATTACACAAAAACCCGAACGAATCCCTTTGATATTGTCCCAAATATTGCTGCGAGACAAACTCCATTATCTGCAAGTAGTCTCGTTCGTTGTTGTAAATTCTTGGGATTAGTGATGAATGGAGAGGTCACAGAGAGCCCACATACATTACCCTATTTCGGTGTGGAATCTTATCGACGACAACTGATGATGTCTGGTAATAATATGGCTAGTAAACGTTTAAAAGATATTGATGAATATTTAAAGAACAAGGGTTAGATATATGGGCCTTATTAAAATGTATAAAGATGGCTTTCGAGGAAAGCCAGATTTTGCAAACTTGTTACATAATGTATTCCAGATAGATGACTTAGTGCTGTCATTTGAGTGTCCGAACAACATATATGAAGGACATGTATACCAAGATTTTATTGAATTACAACGGTTCAATATTGATTCAAAAGTAGAGCGGCATGAAAAGTTTATAAAATTGGCCACGATTTATTTCTCTTTTCAAAATAAAATAATAAATCCACTATTACCAATCAATAAACAAGGTGGTTTATATATTCGGTTAAGGATTAAATCTTCAGATAAATATATTACTAGTGTTAATGAACTATCTTCATTTATAGAGAAAGAGTACGTGGATTTTTATCATGCTGTAGAGTCACCTGACGGCTCTCGAAAAGGTGATCATACAGAGTTGATGAATGATGCCATTGCGTACGCAAATCATCGTTGGGGAATGGACCCGATAAACGAAGAAAAAAAGAGAGCGAAAGAAGAGTTCCTTGTAGGAGAGTTTCTTCGTGGTTACCCTCCAATCAAATGCCAAGATATCAAGATTGGTGAAAATACATTTTCAAAATATGTAGAAGGAAATTTGGAGTATAAAAAAGACTATCGAAGAGTGTACAATTTGCCTATCAAAAATGAGTTTTACTTTAGTATTGAATTTTTATATGAAATCGAGCCTATGTTTGCTCAAAAAAAGTTTTTAGATTGGGTAAGACACGCGGATGAAATCTTTGAAAAAAATGTTTTAGAGTTGCTAGCACTGTCTCCGCTTATTGATTCACATACTACCTCCAAATCCGAAAGGTTGACAAAAAAAAGTTGATCCAGAGCGTTCATACTTAACTTAAAGAAAAAAGCCCGCGAAAAATGCTTTCACGGGCGAAAAAAGGGCACCAAATTGGGTGTCTATTCATTTTGGAGGTGGTCGAACGTCCATATAAAACTGACAATAGGCTTGGTGAGAGGCTTACCACCAGCACGACCAACGAGGCTAAAGTTAACATTGTTGTAATGATTGTTAAAATGTTAATTCTTCAATCAATGTTTTCATTATCGTGAGTTTAAATTGTGAATGTGTTGCCTGCGTGTATTTTTACTCTGTGAAATTCCGTTTTTGACAATAAGACATATTATAAATCTTGTGTTGGTTATTTGATTTGGTTATATAAAACTCAACATACTTAATCCTTAACTGTTCATATTCACACTTAATGAGACACAATAACCCTCTGTTTGTTAAGTGATTGTGTGTTTTTTAACGCATTGGTATTGAACAAAAAGCGACCTAAGCCGCTCTTGTGCATTTTGATAAGTTTACTTATCAGTCGTTTTAGATTTCTTCGTGCTTATGGACTAGGCCGAAGTCAGCTAAAATGGCATACGCAGCAGGGATCATAAACAACACCAGCAGAGTGGATGCGAAAATACCAAACACGATAGAGATAACCAGTGGTTGGATAACCTGTGCTTGCAAACTGGTTTCAGTCAGTAACGGAAGCAAACCTGCTGCAGTGGTCATTGATGTCAGGAATACTGCTCTAAAGCGTTCCCGACTGGCTTTGACTACTGAGTCGTGCACATTATCCCCTTCATCGACATGATGGCGTATGTACTGAACTAACAGAATCGAGTCATTCACCACAATCCCCGCTAGTGAGACAAAGCCCATCATACTCGGCATACTTAATGAGTGACCGAGTAGGATGTGTCCCCATACCACGCCAATAAAGGCGAGTGGAATCGCAAGCATGACGACGAATGGTTCCAAATAACTGCGGAATTGGTAACTCAGAATCGCAAACACGCCAAATAAACCAAGCAAGAAGCCTTTACCCATTGATGCGCCAGTTTCAGCGGTATCTTTGGCTTCGCCTTCAAAATCAAAGCGAAGACCAGGATACTTTTGCATAAGCTTTGGCGCCTCATCCTGTTGGAACTGACGAATAATGGCGGTTGAGTTGGCTTTCGTATTGTTGATATCGCCGAATACGCTCACAGTCCTCAAGCCATCAATGCGCTGGATTCTTACGTAATTACGTTGGAAATCCAAAGTCGCAATGGTTGCGAGGGGGATTTGACTGCCATCGGACAAGATAATCGGAAAGTTTGCCAATTGCTGTAAGTCACCGGCTTGTGCTTTATCGAGGCGAACTTCGATTGAAATGTTTTCTACCCCAACTTGGATCTCGTCTGCGGTTTGGCCAAAGAAAGCTGCACGCAATTGATTGGCGATGAGTTGGCCGTTAATCCCGTAAGCTTCTGCGCCCGGACGCAGTTTTACCAAGACTTCTTCTTTACCCATACGCATGTCATCCAACACGCCATGGACACCGTCAAACTCATTTAAGTATTGTTGAATGTCGATAGAGGCGGCTTTGAGCGCATCCAGTTCATCATGCTTCGCTCGAATTTCAATCGCTCGTCCACCCGGCCCCATGGTCGGTTGTTTAAATACCAGCGAGATAGGATCGGCAAGTTCACCAATGTCTTCACGCCATGCGTCGATAAATTCATCGATGAGTGTGTTACGACTCTCGGCGCCCAGCAAATCCAGACGTACCGTGGCAATGTGAGGGCCAGATTCATTCGCGTCGGCGTTAGCGTTGAATTGACTGGTAATGTGTAGAACCAATGGATTGCCGTCTTCCACTTTCTCTGTCCATTCTTTATCTAGCTTTTGAGCGGAAGCGACGATCTTATCGACGACAGCTTCCGTTTGAGACAGAGAAGAACCCGGAGGAAGAATAATACGCGCTTCTGCAATGTCGCCATCCAATTCAGGGAAGGGTTGGAACTTGAGTAAACCACCTACTAACGTGGCCGCGGAGATAAGAAGCAAGGCAACCACGCCACCCATAAAGGCATAGCGATACTCGACCACTTTATCTACTGCGTTGACCAAGGTGGTGTTGCGGAAGTTTTCAAAAGAAGCGAGCAGCTTTTGTTTGAACTTCGGTGTTTTTCGCTCTTGCTTTTGTTTATGTAGCGAATGAGAAAGGTGGTTAGGTAGGATCAAGAAGGCTTCCACCAAACTCAAACTCAAAACGAGGATCAGAACTTGAGGAACTGCTTTAAGTACCGCACCCATTTCACCTTGCAGGAATAACAAGCTACCAAAAATACACACCGTAGTTAGGAAGGAAGAAATTACCCCTGGCAGTACCTTTTTCACTCCTTTGATAACGGCATCATCGATCTCTTCTCCTCGGTCGAGGTGAGCGGCAATCGATTCGGCAATAACGATGGCATCATCCATCATGATACCGATGGCCATGAGTAACCCGACCAAAGACATGATGTTGATGGACAGGCCAAGTTGCGCCATCAAAAATAACCCACCTAAGAAGGCAACGGGTAAACCAGCTGCGACCCAAAAGGAATAGCGAAAACTAAAGAACAACCACATGGTGGCGAAGACCAGAATGATACCTTGCCAACCGTTTTTGACCATCATGGTCAGGCGATCCCAAAGCACGGATGAAAGGTCATTGGTCATTTGTAGCATCACACCGTCTGGCGCGATAGCTTGTTGTTCTTCGACAAATTGAGCAACCCGTTCCTTGATACGCAGTGCGTCATCTTCTTTGTTTTTGCTGACTTTTAGTAGGGCAGAAGGGTGACCATCGAAGAGGACTTTCTGTTCGTCCAATTCAAACCGGTCGGTAATCGTCGCAATATCTCTTAGACGGATGATTGAGCCATTTGTACCAGAGCCCACGACGATAGTCTCAAGCTCTTCCGGCGTCACGCGTCGTTCGTCAAAGCGGATCAGAAAGTTCTTATCTGGCGTTTCGACATTACCACTTGGCAACTTGACGTTTTGACGACCAATCTGGTCCGCAATATCACCAACACTCAAACCAAGTTGTCGGATAGCTTGAGTGTCTAACTCTACTCGGTATTGGTGGTCAGAGAAGCCAGCAACTTCAACCAAAGAGACATCGTAATCGATTTTTAACGTGCGTTTAAGCTGTTCGGCATACGCTTTTAGCTCTGGCCATGTGGTATCTGCGGTGATCGCGACATCCACAACTGGCTCGTTCCAATCGAGCTCTTGGACCACAGGAGATTCAATCTCTTGTGGGAAGTCGTTTATCGAGTTGATCTGGGTTTGAACATCAACCAACATGCGCCCAATGTCGGCTTCTTCATTCAGTTTTAAGATAAGACGCGCAGAACCCTCAATCGCTTCACACTGAGTTTCTTTAATGTTGGCAAGGCCATCGACAGCATCTTCCATTCGGATACAGATGCTCTCTTCTACCTCTTGAGGGGAAGCGCCGGGGTAAACCACACCAGCTAGGATGTAGGGCGGATCAAACTCAGGAAAAGTTTCACGCTTAATCGTGGAAAGTGAAGAAATCCCCAATATCAGCAGCGTTAGCATCAGCAAGTTGGCTGCTGTTGGATGCTTGGCGAAGAATCGGATCATGAATCAGACTCCTCAATAGCCGTTTCTGACTGTTCAGGTGACTCTTTCAATAGCATGCCGTTAATCGCAGGCAGCAAATCGTTGATGATCAGCTTCTGACCTTGCTCTAGTTCACCATCGATCACCACTTGGTTATTGCGACGATATAACACTTCAACCGTGACGACTTGCAGACGATTGTCATCGCCCATCAGGTAAATCTTATTGCCATGAAGCGCACGCTCTGGGATGACCCAACTCGGGTTCTCTTGTCCCTCAATCAAGGCACGCACAAACATGCCGTTCACCAATGGAGGCGCAGACGTTGGGTTTAATGCACGGTAGTCTTGTTCAATTTCCAGAATCACACCGGCAGTCGCTTGGCTTGGATCAACCGTTTCACTGATGCGTGCAACTTTCGCAGGCCAGCTTGCAGAGAGGTTACCGCTGCTGAGTTCAATGTTGGCATGAATCGCATTCATATCAGGTTGTGGAATACCAGATTCATCGCGGACAAACTCACCGATGCTCGCCGCCAAAGTTTGCATGTCATGAATGGATAGTTGAGCTTCCACTTCCATGACATCAATACCATGTCCTGTCACCATGGTTTGTTGGAGGTTAACCACTTGCTTTTTCTCAATTTCTACGTCAGCAATACGCAAATCGTAAGGAAGCGTGATGATGGTTTTATCAAGCGAGCGTTCGGCCTCATCCACTTTTGATGCATTAACTTTAACTAGGGCTTCCGCGACTCGTTTCTCATCCGGCATCAAACCAATTTGATTTTCAATATCCAGTACTAACTTACGTTGAGAGAGCGCGCTTTGCTCTTGCTGATCTACATCCGATTGCGAGGTTAAGCCTTTCTTACGTAGGTTTTGTTTACGGTCTAACTCTTTGTTGGCGATAACCAGACGGTTGGCTTCTATCTTGAGTGTGCTTTTGAGATTCGCTTCTTCTTGGTTCAGCTTAGCCAGAGAGGTTTGGGCAGATTTGAGATCGGCTTGAGCTTGAACCAGTTTCAACTCGTAATCGAGCGGGTCGATGCGCAAGATTTCTGTCCCTGCTTGCAACACTTGTCCTTTTTCCAGTTGCGGATGGCGGTAGACCACTTTACCCGTCACTTCGGCTATCGCTTTCCATTCCACTTTTGGGGCGATCTTGCCAAACCCTATGGCTACTGGAGCAATGGCTTTGAGCTCAAGTGGAATCGTCTCGACCAACCGTGCACGATCTCCAGCGGGTTTTACGGGCAAATCTGGTTTGAGGCTAATCGCCAAAAACAGAATGACGACCCCCACCGCAAGAGCAGGAAAGAACAGCAGCTTTTTATTTATCTTCATATTGGTCGCCCGAGTCTAAAAATCCATGTTTCATCAGTTGTATGTTGTGTTCGAATAATCGGTTCAAGAAGGCTTCAGAAAGTTCAATGCCATGAATGGCGAGCAGTGCTGGTGGTGCCATAAAAGGAAATACCATCAAGCTGATGTAAGAGACGCGACAAAGTTGAGGGTCGGCGTCTTTTCGTAAAACGCCACTGTCGATCAACTTATCAAAGATCACGCCTTGCATTGGCTTACTGATATCTGCGAAGACTTTTTCGAGCAGTTTGCGTTGGGTTTCCGATGGGGGCATATTCATAACTTGGGCAACTAAGCGTGGGAACTGTGGTACCTTGATCATTTCGCGGTAGTAGGTGCGCATTAGATCGAGAAAGTTTTGCTCGTTACTGTTGGATACCAACGTCTGCATCTGCTTTTGCATCGGTGACAGTGTTTCGCGCAACATGGTCTCGAACAAGCCTTCTTTGTTGCCAAAGTAGTAACGAATCATCGCCACGTTCACGCCTGCTTTCTGCGCGACTAGGCGAGTAGAGACCTTGTCATAAGCCATAATGGTGAAGAGTTCGCGCGCGTGGAAAATCAGTTTTTCCCTTGCGTCGATATTATCTGTGGGTCTTCCCGCCCTTCGATGCGCTTCCGTCACAATCTTCTCTCAAAATATTAAACATTTGATTAATTATAAGACGCTGATTTCTCATGCGACATGTGAAAAATTAATCAGTATTTAATCAAGTGATTAATTTGTGATGAAGAGAAGTAAAAAAGAGCAGAAAGAACTGCTCTTTGAACAAATAGAAAAGTATTTACTTAGGAAGAACGGTCTTGTGAGGCTATATCACCCCCAACTTAACACACTCCAATTCGGTCTGTTGGCGTGTTCTTTTAGTTGTGGGCATGGATTTACCAGATAAGCGTAGTTCGCGTATTCACAAAGCGGTAAATCGTTGATTGAATCGGTATAGAAATGGATTTCGGAATAAGGCTCAGGCTGATTTTCTAGCCACTGTTTTAATCGCGTGACTTTGCCTTCACGATAACTCGGGACACCGTCGATTTCAGCAGTATAACGGTTGTTTTTCTCGATTAAATCAATTCCGAGTGCGGTTGGAATATTAAGACGGCGACCAACGGCTTCCACCAAAAAAGTGACGCTGGCAGAGATGATAACCATATCTATACCATCACGAGACAGTTGCTCAATCAGGGTTTTGGCTTGAGGGAACTGTTTAGGCAAAATATGGCTTTCAACACATTCTTCAACCAAGGCATTTACTTCTTCAATCGGCATGTTTTCTAGTGGCTTCATGGAGAACGCTAGATAGTCTTCCATGTCCATTTTGCCTTCAGAGTACAAGGCCATTAGACGCTGATCTTCCTGAATAAATAAAGGATCAGTCGCGATGCCTTTCTCAACCATAAACTCGTTCCAAATCATTGCGCAGTCAGCGTTTATTAGGGTTTCATCCATATCAAAAACATACAAAGGTTTGGACATGTTTAGGCTCTCACTGGTTGAATTTCGTTTAGGTTAAAGAGTAGCTCTAGTTGGCTGCCATTCGCTAGTAAGCGTTCTGAAGAGCGGTTAAGCAAGTCAACAGTGAGCTCACACTCTTCAACGTTCACTTGATAGCGAATAACATTACCTAGAAGCTGGTGGTTGGTGATCGTACCTACTTGTGGCGCTGAGATGTGGCTATCATATTGACGACCTTGCTCTTTTACATATATAGACTCTGGGCGAATCGCTACTTTCCATTCGGTATCAATGTTGAAGAGTTGCTTGGCTTTATTGGCCTCTACAAGGTTGTAGTGCCCCATGAAACCGGCCACAAACTCGTTAGCAGGATGAGTATAAATTTCTTCAGGTGTTCCTGCTTGAACAATTTCCCCTTTACTCATTAGGAAGATACGATCAGACATAATCATCGCCTCTTCTTGGTCATGAGTTACGAAGATAGTGGTGAGATTCATCTCTTTCTGAATGTCTCGGATTTGCTGACGAAGGTGTTTGCGGATTTTGGCATCAAGCGCAGAAAGTGGCTCATCAAGCAATAATATGCGAGGTTTCACCACCAATGCTCGAGCGAGTGCGACACGCTGGCGCTGACCGCCAGAAAGTTGATGCGGATAGTGTTTTTCTTTACCTGCCAGATCCACCAGTTTGATGACTTTAGCCACTTCACGTCGAATATCATCATTCGCAAGCTTTTTCATTTTTAAGCCAAATGCAATGTTGCCTTCGACGGTCATATTGGGAAACAGCGCATACGATTGAAAGACCATCCCAATACCACGCTCTTGCGGGACTTGATGCGTGATATCTTCTCCGTTTACCCAAATCTCGCCTCCATCGACAGGGTTAAGCCCAGCAAGGCTGCGAAGTAGTGTCGATTTACCACAACCGCTAGGGCCCAAAAGCGTAATGAATTCACCTTGCTCGATGTTAAAGTGAATGTCCTCAAATACGGTGTTATCACCAAAACGTTTAGTCAGATTTTTCGCTGTTACGTAGCTCATTGTTTGACTCCTCGGCTGAAACGACTTGCCAACCAAGTCAGTAAAAAAATAAATAGGAAGTAGGTCATCACTAAGGCAGACGTAAAGTGGCCGCTCGTCTGACGCATGTTATACAAGTAGATTTGCAGGGTTTCATAACGTGTGCCGACTAAAATATTGGCGAACACAAACTCTCCCAATAGAAATGAAAATGAAAGGAAAAGCGATGCCATCAGTCCTTTTTTGAGGTTAGGTAAAATGACCATCAAAAACGCTTTGGTTGTGCTTGCCCCTAGCAAGTGTGCAGCGTCCATTAAATCGTTAAGGTTAATTGCTTCGAAGCTATTAGAAATCGCACGATACATGAACGGTAACGCGATGGTGAAGTAAGTACCTACTAGAATCCAAGGAGTACCGATAAGGGAGATTTCACTGTCAGCATAAAGTTGAAGCAAGCCGACGGAGGACACCACTGGTGGTACAGCGAATGGTAGCAAAATCAATACGTTCATGAGCTTATCGAGCTTCGGAAAGTAGTAAAACACCACGAATATCGCTGGCAGAACCAGAAGCACACTGAGGGTTAGCGAAGCAATACAAATAAACAGCGAACGCCCAAACGCTTGCAAAAAGCGTGGGTCGGTCAGCAATTTAACGTACCAATCAAAAGTGAAACCATCTGGAAGCACCGTGGCACCCCAGCGTGATGAAAGCGAATAGACAAAGGTCGCTAAAATCGGGATGAGCATGATCCCAACAATGGAATAAACCACTGTTTTATGGAATCGAGTATTAACGTTGTGCATGACTACTTCCTACCTGCATAGCTTTTCGAAATGAGCCATTGGTTAATCAATGTGATAAAGGCAAGTAACACCATTAGAACCACCGAAATTGCAGCGGCGAGATTAGGTTCAAGGAACAGGTCTCCCGATACCAGACTCGCAATTCGAATTGTGATGACGTTATAGTTACCGGAGGTCAACGCATAAACACTCGCATATGCGCCGATTGCGTTGGCTATTAAGATAATAAAGGTACCGAATAAGGCTGGTGAGAGCACTGGCAGCGCGATTTTCGCCCAATACTGTGATGTTTTGGCTCCCAGTAGCGCAGCAGCTGCTTGCCAATCATCACTCAACGCATCGAACGCAGGGTAGAGCAACAACACCGCCAGCGGGATTTGGAAGTAGATGTAAATGGCCAGCAGACCCCATTTACCATAAAGGTCGAAATCACCGAGTAAGCCATACTGCTTGAGCAAAAGGGTAATCGCCCCATTGGTGCCCAAAATAATGATAAAAGCGAATGACAGAGGTACGCCTGCAAAGTTGCTGCTCATGTTCGTAAACGCAATCACACCGTCGCGGACTTTAGAATCGACTCTGCGTAGAGAAGAGACCAACAGAGTCGCAATGGCTAAGCCAAAAATGCTCGACCACACAGCTAACCACAAACTGTTGCCAAACGCCTGCATCATAAAGGCGGAGTCGAGCACTTCAATGTAGTTATCGAAGGCAAACTCGCCATCGTAGATAAAGCTGTTTAACAGCACCCAAATCATCGGTGCGAGTTGAAATAGATAGAAAAACAGTGCGAAAGGTGCCAACCAAATGGCTGGCTTAAAGCGCTTTAACCAAGTACTTGCCAAATTTGAACGTGATTCGCTAGAGCTTGGGGAGAGGACTGAACTGCTCATAGTGCTAACAATTCCTGAGTGTATGGCTTCGTGTGGTCAAGGTTTAGCAATTGACAAACGGTGCCACAAATATCAGTTTGCTTAATATGACAATCTTGATGGGTAAACTTATCACCAATGACAAACAGGGGAACTTCTCGTTCTTCAGGTAAAATCCCACCGTGAGAAAGATCGTTGTTCATGCCATGATCGCTGGTCACAATGATTTGATACCCATCAGCAAGCCATTGATCGATGTAGTTGGAAAGAATAATGTCTGCACCTCGCGCACAATTGCGGTATTGGCGAGAGTCTAGGCCAAACTTATGTCCTGTATCGTCGATATTCATCGGATGGATCAATAAGAAATCAGGTTGATAGTTGCGGCGTAAATACTCTGCGTCCAGGAACAAGGCTTCATCAGGATAATGATCCCAATGGTAAAAGCAGCCGTGCTGGATATTCAGGGTTTCATCATGCGTGAAACGATCGCGAACAGGTTCAAATGGCGCGCGATTATAAAGCTCACTTACCCAGTGGTAGGCAGCCGCAGCGGTCACTTTTCCTTGGGCTTTTGCCAAACTGAAAATGGAATCGTGTTTGGATAGACGAACGATATTGTTGTTTACGATGCCGCTTTCTACAGGGCGAACGCCCGTTAAAATGCACTCATAAAGTGGGCGAGACATAGAGGGTAGCTCACACTGCACAGGATAAAGCGTTGCGCGAGTTTCTTGTTGGGAACGACTTTGTTCTAGAAGACCATTGAGGTAGCCCATGCAATCACGGGCTACCTGATAGTTCAGTCCATCTAGAACAACAAGGATGACCTTATTGCTCATAACGACTTACTCTTATTGCTGGTGGATTAAGACACTTTCTTGCCATTGACGTGGCAGCTTACGTGCGGACTTTTCCCAAGCTGAGAAGTCAGTCACTGGGTGAACATTGCTGTATTGGTCATTAGCAATTAGCTTGTCTTGCACTGCTTGAGGCAGTGTGATGTTGGTGCGGATTGGACGCGCATAACCTTCTGCTAAGTTGATTTGCCCTTGATCGCTGAAGATGTATTCACGAGCAAGCTTTGCTGCATTAGGGTTCTTCGCGTATTTATTGATTATGGTTGTATAACCAGAAATCACAGAGCCATCTTGAGGAATGCTCACTGTAAAGCGGTCGCGGTCAATTTTGTCGCGGTAGTTCAATGCATTGAAGTCCCACATGATCGCCACTTCCACTTCGCCTTTTTCTAGGTTGGCGATGTTCGGATCGGTAAATGAAAGACGACCTTGCTTAGCGAGTTCAGAAAAGAATTTGAGCGCAGGCTTGAGGTTGGATTCGTCCCCACCGTTGGCGAACGCTGCGGCGAGAACCGCGTTGTTTGCCTGTGCTGCTACGCCTACGTCACCTACGGTCACTTTGTAGTCGCCTTTTAATAGGTCATCCCACGTTTTTGGCGCGTCTTTTACGAGGTTATTGTTGGAGATAAAAGAAATAGTGCCAGTGTAAGCAAGTGCCCAATGACCATCTTCGTCTTTTGCCCAATCTGGGATGTCATTCCAAGTTGTTGGTTTATATGGCTGAGTGACGCCTTTTTTAACCGCTACACGTGCGAAGGCAAAGCCTACGTCACCAATGTCTGCGGTCGCGTTTTTCTTCTCAGCTTCGAATTTTGCGATTTCTTGAGCCGAGCTCATATCCGTGTCTTGGTGCTTAAGGTTGTAATTTGACTTTAAATCAGCCCAAGTGTCTTTCCAGTTTGCCCAACTGTCAGGCATACCCACACTGTAAACCGCCCCTTCTTTTTGTGCTGCTGCTACCAAAGATTCAATATCGGCTTCTTTCGCTACTGTTGGCGTAGCGAGCGTTACCGCAATGATTGCCGCTGGTGCGGTAATTGAACGACTTAGCAAAGTTTTCATTGTCTCCATCCTTCTGGACTAGGTCAGTAAGTTCGCTTTGTATGCTATGGATGGAATGTGACGATTTAGCGCAAGTAATTTGACAGTTTTGCTGATTTTATGTGGCACTTATATTTCATACGTTCAGTATGTGTTCTGTTGATTAATGTCATATTTTTGTTACGTAAACGCCTTATGTTATTCGTCAAATTATCGTTGGACTAGATCAGAATGAGAGCGACAGGCACCGGACAATTTGGTACCCAATTAGGAAAAATTAGAAGCAGCTTAAAACAGCAGATTCTTTCCGGCATCATGTCGGAAGGACAAAAACTGCCGTCAGAGAGAGAGCTCAGTGAGCTGTTTTCTACAACTCGAATCACTATCAAAGATGCGTTGGTGTCTTTGGAAACGGAAGGTCTTATTTATCGAGAAGAGCGCCGGGGTTGGTATGTATCTCCTGAGCGTATCTGTTACAACCCGTTGTCTCGTTCTCACTTCCATCAGATGATTCGAGAGCAGCATCGTATTGCAGAAACTAAGTTACTCAACGTGCGAAGTGAAATGGCCGCAGGTGAGTATGCCAAATCGTTAGAGGTGGAGCGAATTACCCCAATTTATGTAATTGAACGGTTACGTTTTATTGATGGGCGAGCGGTATTGTTTGTTGAGAACGTGCTCAAAGCGGCACTGTTTGAGGGTATATTGTCTGAGAACCTCACCATGTCCCTGACGGGCATTTATCGTGAGAAGTATGGTTACGAGACAAAGCGCTCTCGTTTTGATGTGATTCCAACGTCAGCTCCTGCTCATGTCGCTAAGGCGTTGAACCTAGCTGAAGGACAACCCGTTCTGAAAATTCGGCGGGTAAACTACAAACAAGATGGGCATTTAATGGACTGCGAATTCGAGTATTGGCGTCCAGACGCCGTGATGATTCGCATTGATAGCGTAGGATAAAGCGCAGAATTAAAAAGAGCCCAATGAAGGGCTCTTTTTCGCATATTGGTTAGAGAGGCGGTTTAAACGAGGCCTTGCTCTTTTGCCATTCTGCTTGCAATGCCGGGTGCTTTCCAAATGCTTGGCAGCAAAATGAAAGACACAGGTACGGCAGTAATTACAATGAAAGACTGCAATGCAGAAATACCACCAGAGCCCATTGAGATAAGCGCAATAGCGACAATACCCATAATCAGACCCCAGAACGAGCGAATCACTGCGTTTGGTTCTGTTGAGCCCGTCATCACTACACTGATTGTGTAAGTCATCGAGTCACCCGTCGTCACGATAAATGTTGTCGTTAAGATCAGGAACAGAACCGAAATGATCATTGGGTAAGGTAATTCACCAGTAATCGCTAGCAGTGCTGCAGGCAAGTTAAAGCCTTCAAACGCAGATGAAATCAAACCAGGGTTATCAAGTTCAAACGCAAGGCCACTGCCACCAACGATACTAAACCAGAAGCAAGTAATCAGCGGTGCCGCGATGCTAATAGACATGATTAATTGGCGAATTGTACGACCACGAGAGATACGAGCAATAAAGATCGCCATCATTGGGCCATAACCGATAAACCAACCCCAGAAGAATACTGTCCACCAACTTAGCCAGCCTGTATCACCACGGTAAAGTGCCATAGGGAAGAAGTTATCCACCATACGACCAACGCCTTGCACGTAGCCATCAACGATAAAGCTTGTCGGCCCGAAGAACAGGATGTAACCAATTAATAGTACAGACAAAATGATGTTGTAACGACTGACGATTTGAATACCCTTGCTCAAACCGCTCAGTGCGGAAAGGGTATACATCAGGATCGCCGCCATGATAACCATGCTTTGCGTTACGAACGTATCTGGCAGGCCAAACAATGAGTTTAGCGCGTAGCTAATTTGTAAACCTAAGAAGCCGATAGGACCGATGGTTCCTGCTGCTACTGCAATGATGCTACATGCGTCAGCAACATCACCAATCCAGCCTTTAATGGCTTTATCACCAAAAACAGGGTAAAGCAGAGTACGCGGCTTAAGAGGCAGGCCTTTATCGTAATGCAAGTGCATTAAGACAATGGAAGATAGACCACCAAGGATCGCCCAAGCTAAGAAGCCCCAGTGCATAAAAGACTGAGATAGGGCATTGATTGCGGCAGTTTTCGGTGAGGCTTCCCCGTATAGAGGCGGAGCAGTCACAAAGTGCGCGATAGGCTCAGCTGCGGCCCAGAACACACCACCACCTGCAAGTAGAGTACAGAGTACGATTGACAACCACTTAAAGTTATCAATATCAGGTTTCGCTAGACCACCTAGGCGCACATAACCAGTGCGACCAAACGCAAGAGCCAAACCAATTAGGAAATTCAGAAGAAGCAGTACTTGCCAGTAAGCTCCGAAATATTTAGTAGCAAAGCCGAAGCCGGTGTTAACCATTGCGGTTAGAGAGTCGGTATTCGTTAGAGCAAGTAAAACGAATAGAGTGAGGAAGCTACCACTTAACCAAAAGACAGGATTGGTGAGTTCGAGGCGCTTGAGTAAAGATGGGGGATGAATAGCAGAATAGTCAGCATCCTGAATAGGCGCTGTGTGGGAGGCGGCATTCGTCATATTTGACATAATTACTTCGCTTTTTAGGGCTATGAAGCCGTGCATTTCCCCTCACATCGTTTCAACGAAAAGTGTGAGGATGTTCAAAAAGCTGATGATGTTAACATGTCGAAGTTGCAAATATAACCTTAGATTTCGATTAATTTTT
The DNA here is from genome assembly GCF_030248655.1 of Vibrio sp. D431a. Taxonomy (NCBI): domain Bacteria; kingdom Pseudomonadati; phylum Pseudomonadota; class Gammaproteobacteria; order Vibrionales; family Vibrionaceae; genus Vibrio; species Vibrio sp. D431a. The sequence goes on from NZ_JAHGAP010000015.1 coordinate 212,615, forward strand.
AACAGGTTAGCCAAGTTGCTGATTTTTGGGTAGAGATCAAAAGAAAGAGTTTTTACGTGAAATGCACCGCATTTCGTATGTAATTAACATTTCCCTTGTTTTTGCATGGGATTGTCAGGATTACATTGAGAAAACATGTTTTTCCCAAGCTAAGGTTTAACTCGATGGCTCACTTCGAACTTAACGGGCAGTGGATGCTTACCTCGCCACAGCGTCCCAATCTTGAAATTCCAATGTTTATTCCGGGCGATAATGTGTCGGCGCTTTTACAAACAGAGCAGATTCCAGATCCTTATTTTGCCGATAATGAAAACAAAGTTCGATGGATTGAAGAGTGTGAGTGGCATATCTCACGTGAGTTTGAAGTCGACGCGTTTACGTTGTCTGCCAAGCAAATTTGGATGACGCTAACTCGTGTCGATACATTGGCAACCTTCTATGTTAATGGTGAGCTAGCACTAACGTGCAGCAACATGTTTACCCAGCAACGTGTGGATATTAAACCGCATTTAAAGCAAGGTACTAACACGATTCGGATTGAGTTTGCTCGGGCGGATTTAGAAGGTATCGCAAGAGCAAAAAAACTGCCATTTCCTATTCCATCGGCAATGGGCAACAACCAAATTCCACACATGAACTTGATCCGCAAAACACAATGCCATTCCGGATGGGACTGGGGCATTTGCTTGATGGTATCGGGTATTTACGACCCCATTCAAATCGACATTGTGAATGAGCTTTGGCTCAAAGGCTTCTCGACAGAGCAGCAATGGCAAGCCGATGGGAGTGTGTTTCTTGATGTAGTAGTTGAAGTGGAAACGGACAGTCAACGCCATGAAATGATGGTTGAATTTAATGGTGAGCGTCAATGTATTCAAACAAAAGGAAGTGGTCACTATCATTGCCAGTTCCACATTTTGGAGCCTCAACGCTGGTGGCCATCGGGTTATGGCGAAGCGTATCTCTATCCCATTACCATTTCTTGCAGAGAGCAAAAGTTAACGCACAACATTGGTTTGCGTCAGTTAACCCTAAATAACCAAGCTGATGAGCACGGCTCTGCAATGGAATTTATCGTCAATGGCGTACCGATTAATGCTAAAGGTGCCAACTGGATCCCTATTGACGCAATGCCGGGGCGAGAGTGCGAAACACGTTATCGCAACCTTTTGCAAAGTGCGGTTGACGCCAACATGAACATGATTCGCGTATGGGGCGGTGGTCAGTACGAGAGTGAAACCTTTTATAACCTTTGTGATGAACTTGGCTTGTTGGTGTGGCAAGACATGATGTTCGCCTGCTCGTTGTACCCATCAAACGACGAGTTTTTAAAAGACGTAGAAGAAGAACTTAGATTCCAAATCCCGAGGCTTAAGAAGCACCCATCAATCGCACTTTGGTGTGGTGACAATGAAGTGATTGGAGCTATTGGTTGGTATGACGAATCTAAGCGCAGCAAAGTCAAATACACGGTTAACTACGATCGCCTCAACCGCATGATTGAGAAGGAGATTACCGAGCAAGATAGCACTCGCCGTTTCTGGCCAAGTTCCCCATGTAATGGTGAACTGGATTTCGGTGATGCGTGGCATGATGATAGTAAAGGCGATATGCACTTTTGGGACGTTTGGCATTCAGGAAAATCATTCAGTGCCTACCTTGACGTGAATCCTCGTTTTTGCTCTGAGTTTGGTTTTCAATCTTGGCCATCTTTTGCTGAAGTTAAGCGGTTTGTCCCTGAGCAAGACTGGAATATTACATCCCCAACTTTCGAACAACATCAGAAGAACCCTCGAGGTAATAGTATTATCACAGAGATGTTCACGCGCTATTTTCGTTTTCCCTCTGGATTTGAGAGTATGCTGTATTTAAGTCAAGTTCAGCAGGCAATCGCGATCAAAACTGCATGCGATCATTGGCGTGCCATTTCTCCAGTTTGTCGCGGCATGCTGTACTGGCAACTCAACGACAATTGGCCTGTCAGTTCTTGGTCTAGTTTGGAATACAGTGGTAGATGGAAGCAGTTGCACTACCATGCAAAACGCTTTTTTGCGCCACAGTATTTGGTATTTTCCGAGCATACAGGCGAGTTGAGCCTACATTTGCTCAATGATGCAAAAGAGCCCGCAAGCGTCAACGCACTGCTTAAGTGGGTAGATTGGCAAGGGGAAGAAAAGCAATGTTGGAGCTTAGAACAAACAGTCATAGCAGACAGCAATACGATTTTGTGGCAGTTGGATGAATTGATCGAGAAGGATGAACTTACGTCAGGCTTCTTCTATGTTGAAGCGCAAATCGGTGAAGACAGAATAAGCAACACATGGTTTAGTACTCACGAGCTAAAAACCTTGCCGATAGCGAAAGCCAATATAGATGTCTCTATTGAAGGGAGGCGAATTACATTGATTGCGGATAAGCCTGCGTTTTTTGTTCATTTGGAGAGTGATGCTGATGGAAGATTCAGTGACTCCAGTTTTACTCTGTTGGTCAACGTTCCAATGACGGTTGAGTATTTAGGTGATGATGTTTCAGGTATGCAGCAGTCGTTGAGGGTATGCCACCTTAATGATTAAAGCGGGCATAGAACATCTATATGCTGGTAACTAAAAAGGGAGCGTTTGCTCCCTTTTTAGTTACCAAGTATCCGTTATTAAGCTCAGGTTGAGACAGAAGACTATTTAAGTTTCTGATGGACCCGATAGCTAACGACAAAGCCAATGTAGAATAGTGCAGCAAGAGTAATCACTGCCGTCGCGTACGCCAGCAGGCTGTTTAACCCTAAACCAAAAGCCAAAGTGAAGGCGATACCATGAATGGCTTCCGCAGGGATTCGGTACCAAGCAGCGTGGACGGAAGATCCGAAGAGGATAAAGGTACTAAGTAAGACAATCGTGCCGCCTATAAAGCCGACCCATCTGCTGTTGTTCATGTTGCAGTCTCAGGGGTTACCGAGGTAACGTAACAAAATATTTCAGAATCGTATTATACAACCGATCATCGCGAAAAGCGCTAGAGAAATTTCGCGGATAAAACAGAGTGTTTTAATTCGAACAAAAGAATACGACATAGCCAACTTAATACAGGAATAACAAAACATGTTGAGATTTATACAACGTCGCCGCATTAAGAAAGTGATTAAACTAATGAGTACCAGATTGGTGGTGGGATACGGCAGTCGTGACTACTTTTCGGTTGGTCAGGTAAAGACGAGCACCAGCGAGTTAAGCGCGTGCCAACAAAAAATTGCGTTGGCATTATATGCGGATCCGCAAGATCTTGATTTGGAAAACCAACCAGAGTTGCAAGCAATACGCTCAGACGTGGCGCATGACTTCTTCGCTGGTGTCGATTATACCGCTCAAGATGTGCTTAATTTACTCGGTTCTGGTGGCTGGAAAGGTGGCCGAATGGAAGATGGAATGTCTCATCATTTTGGTATGCACAGTCGCTATTAAAAACATGCGTTAATTTTATAAATTCGATAAATATTTTTGCTGTTAAAGATTAATTAAATTTTCTTTCAATTGGGTAACAATTACCTAATTATGCACCCGAATCCCAGCGCGTCGCTGGACTGGTTGGATTGCATACCATGAAATTAATCATCAAAGGATTGGGGCTGAGTACTCTTGTGCTCAGCATGTTTGCTCATGCAGATAGCAAAACGTTGAACGTTTATGCATGGGGTGGCTATTTGCCGGAATCATCGTTAAAAGCGTTTGAAAAACAAGAAGGCGTTACGATTAATTATTCGACCTTTGAGAATAATGAATCAATGTACACCAAGCTAAAATTGCTAAAAGGTTCTGGCTACGATGTGGTTTTTGCTTCTGCGTACTTCATTGAAAAAATGGGGCGAGAAGGGCTGCTTTCGAAAATAGATCACGCTCAAGTGCCAAACATGCAAGACACAATGGACGGTTTACTTGGCCAAGCGCACGATCCTAAAAATGATTACTCGCTGCCTTATATTTGGGGCATTACCGGGATCAGCTACAACGAATCCATGGTTGAGCAACCAGTGACCAAATGGGCAGACTTATGGGAGTCTCAATACGAACAACAAGTCATGCTGATTGATGACGTTCGCGATGTGTTCGGTATGGCGCTGAAGAAAAATGGCCATAGCGTGAACACAAAAGACGAAGCAGAAATCGAGCAGGCTTTCGATTCTCTAGTCGCGCTGAAAAACAACGTATTACTGTACAACTCAGATGCGCCGCAAGTCCCTTACGTGTCCGGTGAAACATCGGTCGGCATGCAATGGAACGGCAACGCATTCCAAGGACAGGTTGAAATGCCTGAGCTGAAGTTCGTGATGCCGGAAGAGGGCGCGGTATTGTGGATGGACAACTTCACTATTCCGTCTGGCAGTAAAAACAAAGCATTGGCGCATAAATTTATTAACTTCATGTACCAATCAGAGAACCAAGCGGAAATCGTGACCAGTTTGGGTTATGCGTCGGCAACGAACGCTGGGCGTGACAAATTGCCAGAAGAGTTGAAAAACAACCGTACTATTTTCCCTTCATCAGAAGACTTGAAAAAAGGCGAGTTTATTAATGATGTTGGCGCAGAAACGTTAGCGATTTACGAAAAGTACTGGCAACGTTTAAGAACGCAATAAGCAACGTCTTTGCCTATTGTTAGGCTTAAAATCGTTCAAATTTGGATTCCCCTCATCACGAAAGTGGTGAGGGGAATTTTTTTATAGGTTTTGTACTGCGAGTGTTGCTACGCGGCACGCTTTACGAGGCAGAAGTGCTTTTTACCGCGTTGCAGTAACCAATATTGATCAAACAGTGGGAAGCTTAAACTCGGGTTATCAGCCGCCACTTTTTCACCGTTTACACTGATGGCGTTGTTGCTGATGTGTTCGCGTGCAACACGCTTCGAACTTGCTAAGCCCGACTCAATCAACAGCTCAACCAAATCTTGTTGTGTGCTCTCAATGCTTGGTAAACCATCCAACTCCAACTGTTTTAATTCACCCAAACTCAGTTGTTGCACATTACCGCTGAATAAAGCTTGAGTGATACGCTCGGCACTGGCTAGGCCTTCTTCGCCATGAACAAATCGCGTCATTTCTTCAGCGAGAATACGTTGTGCTTGTGGCTTACCTTGGCTTGCTTGGTCTTGCGCTTCAATGCTGGCAATTTCTTCGCAGCTCAAGAATGTGTAGTAACGCAAGAAGTGGTAAACGTCGGCGTCTTCTGCGCCAAGCCAGAACTGGTAGAACGCGTAAGGAGAGGTTTTGCTAGGATCTAGCCATACTGCACCGCCTTCGGTTTTGCCAAATTTGGTGCCATCGGATTTGGTGATCAGCGGCAGAGTTAAGCCAAATACTTGCTCACCATTTTGACGGCGAGTTAAATCGATCCCGCTGACGATGTTTCCCCATTGGTCATTGCCACCGATTTGCAAACGGCAACCGTATCGACGGTTTAGCTCGGCAAAATCGTACGATTGCAGTAGGGCGTAGCTAAATTCGGTGAAGGAGATACCTTGGTCAGGTCGTTGCAGGCGTTGTTTTACCGATTCTCGGTTGACCATAGTATTGATTGAGAAGTGCTTACCCACATCGCGGAAGAAGTCGATCACATTGATCGACTTCATCCAGTCAGCGTTGTTTACCATGATCATCGGCTTGGCCAGTTGGTGATTCATCAACTGCTGAATTTGATTAGAAAGATCGTTAACCCAGCCTGAGACGATTTCCTCTGAGTTCAGACTGCGCTCAGTCGCTTTAAAGCTTGGGTCGCCAATCATGCCCGTTGCACCGCCAATCAAGGCAACAGCTTGGTGTCCGGCATCTTGAAAGCGCTTAAGCATAATCAAAGGCACGAGGTGGCCGATATGCAAGCTGCCAGCTGTAGGATCGAAGCCGCAGTAAACGGTTTGTGGCTGTGAGAGAAGTGTCTGAATTTCTTCCAAATCGCTGGCTTGTGCAATCAAGCCACGATCTTGTAAATCTTGCAGTAATGGTGTCGTCATTCTTTTTGTCTGTTTTAGTGGTTGTTGTATTCAGACTAAAACGCGACACCTTTTCTCGATATATCCCTTAAGGGACAGTTTTTTATCTTGAATGGAGAATGAGGTGATTGAGGAAAAGCTGGAATAACTCACTCAATGAAGACACATTTAATTGCGAGTAAATTCGCTTTCGATGATTTTTGACCGTGCCTTGAACTAAGTGTAACCGCGCGGCAATTTCTTTGGTGTCAAACCCTTGAGCGAGAAGCGAAGCCACCTCTTGTTCGCGACGGGTGAGTGATTCTACGCCAAACGTTGCTAAAGCTTGCTCAATGGCTAATCGCATACTGCCAGAATAAGCACTCTGTGCAAAAACAGGCTCAGAAAAGGTAAATTCCGTTTGTTTCCAATGCTGCTGACAAAGCGACTGAATTATCGGGAAATAGGGCTTTAGCTTATTGATTTGTTGCTGAGAAAAGTATTTTCCATCAGTCATATATCCGAAGTACAGCATGACCCAACGGCCAGATTCAACTTCGACTAGCATGCTAAGCTCGTCTTTCCACCCTGTTTGATGATAGAACTGCTCGCAGTATGAGGTGAAGTCAACGCCTTTACGCGCCACGTCTTTGAGCGTAAATACGCCTTGTTGCTTTGTCTCGTTTAGTTTGAGAAAAAAAGGGTCATTTTGAAATGAGTCAGTAAGGTAGCGTTGAAAAAGTAACTCTCGCTCGTTCTCAATTGAGTCGTAGAGATAAATAGGATGTTTACCTTCTCGGTAACCTAAAATAACTGCGCAATCAAAATGAAAAAGAGTGCGAATGACACGCATAAGTTTAGGAGTAAAGTTAGGCGTGTTAAGAGCAGAAATTGCTTCTGCTAGCAGATTATTAAAGTTATTGTCAGGCATGGGATACCGAATTGCAGGTGGTTTTGCGCAAGCATAACCAAAAGCAATCCAACGAGAAAGGGAAGTCGCCATCTTCTGGTGACTTCCATAGAGAAAGTTGCGTAAGTGCTCAGTTTTGAGGAATCATATCCCCGTTAACTTATTGATAAGGGTGCATAACAACGGTTTTATTTAAGCGATTAGTTGCTATGCATTACTGCGAGTTAGTGAGCTCTTCGTTAACCCAATATTTAGAACCAGACACGTTAGCATCGATGAGCAAACCTTTAGCGTTCAACTGATAGACGGCGACGCCGCTGTTAAATTGTTTTGAAAGTTGCTCTGAATCTTCGCCCGCAACAGCAGAGGCTTCACTTGTGGCCTCCCATCCTTCGTTGACGAACGTATCAAAGTCTTCTTTGCTCTCAAACAGAACCACTTGTTGGTAAAATTTGCCGCCAGCCCCAAGTGCAACGCCCAAACCAAACATATTCATATAAGTGCGTTCTTCTGTTTCCTTATTCACTGCGACTCCTGACCCTGAGTTGGTGTGAAACAGCAAAGATAATTTACGAGAATCAAAGACCGCGTAGCCGTACGCGTTGTCGTAAATAGCTTTTGCCTCCGGCTTTTCATTAAATAACTTGAGCAAAGCGCTATCTGCCATTAAGTCCACGGCTTGGCGAGCTTCTTCTGGCGTATCGCCTTCCATCAGCTCATCAATTTTTTTGTCGGCAGCATCTATCCATTCTTTGCTTTTCTCGATGCTGGCTTCCGTCCATTCGCCTGCGGTATTGATCGCTTCCTCGGACCAGTTCGTGAAATCTTGCCACGCTTGTTTTGAAAACGCTTTGGTGTCGTCCCAAGCATCTTGTGCAGTATCAGAAACTGCGTCGCCAAGCTCAGACATTTTATTGGAAATTTCATCCCAATCGGCATAAGCAGGGGATGCCAGGAGCATCAATGTAGTAAGGAGTGCGATAGGCTTTTTCATCAAATTCTCTCTGGAGTTATCGATATACCATTCATTTTAGGTCATCAGACTTTGATAATGAAATTGACTAAATGACGAACTTGAGAGAGGAATCACGAACTGATTGTGAAATGACGTGTGAATAACAAAGCCCTCACAAGGGGAGTGTGAGGGCTAGAGTTTATCGTGTGTTACTTGCTGCTAACTTTACCGAGTTTTAACCAAGTATCGATAACCGTATCTGGGTTTAGTGATACAGAGCTAATACCTTGATCCATTAGCCATTCCGCTAAGTCGTCGTGGTCTGATGGGCCTTGACCACAAATACCAACGTATTTGCCTGCTTTTGTTGCCGCATCAATCGCCATTTGAAGCATCACCTTAACCGCTGGGTTGCGCTCATCAAATAGATGTGCGACATCGCCAGAGTCACGGTCAAGACCAAGCGTTAGCTGAGTCATGTCGTTTGAGCCAATCGAGAAGCCATCAAAGTACTTCAAGAACTCATCGGCAAGGACCGCGTTGGATGGCAGTTCGCACATCATGATGACTTTAAGACCCTGATCGCCACGGCGCAGATCAAACTTCGCTAGCAAATCAATCACTGATGCTGCTTCGCTTGGTGTACGCACAAATGGGATCATGATTTCAACGTTTTTCAGACCCATTTCGTTACGAACGCGTTTGATTGCTTGAGTTTCTAGCTCGAAGCAGTCTTCAAACACTGGAGAAATGTAACGAGACGCGCCACGGAAGCCAAGCATTGGGTTTTCTTCATGCGGTTCGTATGCTTTACCGCCAACCAAGTTGCTGTATTCGTTAGACTTAAAGTCAGACATACGAACAATAACGCGTTTCGGCCAAAATGCCGCAGCAATGGTTGCGATACCTTCTGTCAGTTTGCTTACGTAGAAATCGATAGGATCTTTGTAACCACGAATACGCTGAGTGATTTCTGCTTTTAGCTCATCGCTTTGTGCATCAAAGTTAAGTAATGCTTTCGGGTGGATACCAATCATCTTATTGATGATGAATTCAAGACGCGCAAGACCAACACCTTCATTTGGAATTTGTGCGAAGTCAAATGCGCGATCAGGGTTACCCACGTTCATCATCACTTTTGTTGGTAGCAGTGGCAGTTCATCAACAGAAGAGCGTTTTACATCAAACTCAAGTTCACCTTGGTAAACGTAGCCCGTTTCACCTTCTGAACAAGATACGGTCACGGTTGCACCATCGGTTAACTTGCTTGTCGCATCGCCACAGCCAACGATTGCAGGAATACCAAGCTCACGAGCGATGATGGCAGCGTGACACGTACGGCCACCACGGTTGGTTACGATTGCAGATGCTTTTTTCATCACTGGTTCCCAATCTGGGTCAGTCATGTCTGTAACTAGCACGTCACCTTCTTGGACTAAAGACATTTGGTCCAGAGAGTCAACCAAGCGAACCACGCCTTTACCGATGCGCTGACCGATTGCACGACCTTCAACCAAAACATCCGCTTTGTTTTGTAGCTCGTAGCGCTCAATCACGTTTTGTTCCGTTTGTGAACATACGGTTTCAGGACGCGCTTGAACAATGTACAGCTTGCCATCAATGCCATCTTTTGCCCATTCAATGTCCATTGGACGCTGATAGTGCTTTTCGATGATCATTGCTTGTTTTGCGAGCTCTTTGATCTCGTCGTCGTTCAATGAGAACGTGTTGCGCTCTTCATCAGAAGTATCAACGATATCAACTTGTTTGCCGATTTCTTGGTTATCTGAGTAGATCATTTTGATCAACTTAGAACCAAATGTTTTCTTAACGATTGGGTGTTCGCCTGCTTCAAGCATTGGCTTGTGAACGTAGAACTCGTCAGGGTTTACTGCACCTTGAACGACCATCTCGCCTAGACCCCATGAAGAGGTGATGAAGACAACTTGGTCGAAACCCGATTCAGTGTCTAGTGTAAACATAACACCCGACGAGGCTTTATCTGAACGCACCATACGTTGGATACCCGCAGATAGCGAGATGCCACGGTGGTCGAACCCTTGGTGAACGCGGTAAGAAATCGCACGGTCGTTAAATAGAGAAGCGTAAACGTGCTTAGTTGCTTCTAGTACTGCGTCGATGCCTTTCACGTTCAAAAACGTTTCTTGCTGACCAGCAAAAGAAGCATCAGGTAGGTCTTCTGCCGTAGCAGATGAACGAACTGCGACTGAAAGCTCAGGATTGCCTTCGATCAGTTCTTGGTAATTTTCACGAATTTCTTGTTCAAGGTCCGCAGGGAAAGGGGCCTCTAATACCCATTGACGAATGTTTGCACCTGTCTTACGCAGAGCTTCTACATCTTCAACGTCTAGTTCATCGAGTAATTGGTGAATACGCTCATCCAAACCTTCGTGGTCAAGGAATTGGTTAAACGCGTATGAGGTTGTCGCAAAACCATTTGGTACAGAAACGCCTGCGTTTGCTAGGTTAGAAACCATTTCGCCAAGTGAAGCATTCTTACCGCCGACTTTGTCGACATCATCCATGGATAGGCCATTGAACCAGAGGGTGTTCTTTTGCATGTCTTTCTCCAGAAACATTGCAGCTTAGTAGGGGGACTTAAATCGATCTAAACAATCGCATGTTGGCTGTTATTACACGTTGACCATACATTGCTTCATTCAGATTGATATCAAAGGCAAACGATTACGTTCTGGCTGAAAAAAATTCAAACGAATTTTTAAAGCTGTGGTGAACCTAACTGAAAGCCAAACTGGTTTATTAATATTATGTGTACCATCCTACTCAAAAGATTTTGAAAAATTAAACAGAAATGCAAATAAATAACCAAAGTCGTGATGTGTTCTATGTTTCTGACGGTACGGCGATAACATGTGAGACATTAGGGCATGTTGTTCTCGGTCAATTTCCGTTCATTCCTAACGAAAAAACCTTTCCGTTTGTTGAAAGCCAGGACAAAGCTACTGACGTAGTCAAAGAAATTGAAACTTCCTACCAGCGCAATGGCGTCAAACCTCTGGTCTTTTTCTCAATTGTCGTTCCAGAAGTACGTGAAATGCTGCTTGAAGCGCCAGCATACAGTTACGATGTGTTGGAGAGTATTGTGCAGAAAGTGCAAGACGACATTCAGATGGCACCAAAGCCTAAGTTGCAGCGTTCTCGCAGCGTGGGGAAAGATTCCGACACCTATTTTGACCGTATTGCGGCTATTGAATACACATTGGCGCATGATGATGGCATCACACTAAAAGGGTTGGAGCAAGCTGATATCATCTTACTTGGCGTGTCGCGTAGTGGAAAAACGCCGACTAGCTTGTATATGGCGATGCAATTTGGTTTACGTGTTGTGAACTATCCGTTCATTGCGGAAGATGTGAAGATGATGCGTTTGTTGCCTGAATTTGAGATCCATCGTCATAAGTTGTTTGGGCTGACTATCGATCCCGAGCGCTTGACTGAAATCCGTGAAAATCGTTTGTCTGGAAGTGATTACGCTAGCACAGAGCAGTGCAAGCTCGAGCTAGACACTGTTGAGGCGCTGTTTAGAAGAGAGGCGATCCCATATATCAATACGTCCTCTCTGTCTGTTGAGGAAATTACTACGCGTATTCTGGAAAAAGCAGGAATGAAGCGTCGCTTGTTTGGCTAACAAGAGACGCTCATGTCGCTATGTGTAAGAGGAGGTAAGATGTATACCTCCTCTATCGAATGAACCTTAGACAGAATTAATAGTATTGGAACATCTTTTGGATGTCTTGATAGTTTTGGGTCTGAGTCAGTGACAGCATCAGTAAGATACGTGCTTTTTGTGGGTTCAATGTACCTGCTGCGACAAAGCCGTATTTTTCGTCATCAATTTCAGCATCCAAAGTGGTTGAGCCGCTAGGCGTTCGGGAGCTTCTTACAACAACAACGCCATCTTTACTCGCTTTCTCTAGCTCATCAAACACAGTGTGGTACAAGTTACCATTACCGACACCAGCACTTACGATGCCGTCAAACTTCGCATCCACAAAGGCTTTCACCGGCAAACTGGAGGCATTTGCATAGTTATAAACAATACCGACCTTAGGCAACTTAGTAAGCTTTGATACATCGAATGGGGTTTCTGTCGTATGTTTACGTTCTGGGCTTCGTTGATATTTGGCATCGCTATTATGAATGTAGCCGATAGCACCAAAGTTGGGTGACTGGAAAGTGCTGACGGAGGTTGTATTGGTTTTTGTCACATCTCGCGCATCGAAAATCGTGTCATTCATTGCGACTAGCACGCCACGTCCTTCTGAATCTTCATCGGTGGCTGTTACGACTGCATTGTATAAGTTGACTGGTCCATCAGCACTCATTGCGGTGGAAGGGCGCATTGCACCGACGATCACGACAGGCTTTTTGCTCTTGACGGTCAGATCAAGGAAGTAAGCGGTTTCCTCTAACGTATCCGTACCATGAGTAATGACGATGCCGTCAACATCATCTTGATCGAGTAGCTCATTAACTCTTTTCGATAATTTTAGCCACACTTCATCATTCATATCTTGTGAACCGATACTGACCACTTGCTCTCCAGAAATATCGGCAATCTTGGTCATACTCGGCACCGCAGAAATCAATGATTCAACGCCGACTTTACCTGCTGTGTAGTTTGATTCTGTTGCAGATTGACCTGCGCCTGCTATGGTGCCACCAGTGGCAAGGATTTTAATGTTCGGAAGATCGGATTGCGCAAAAGAGAACGAACTGATGCATAAACCGAGAGTTATCGTACTGAGGCGGAAAAGATTTTTCGTCATGGGAATCACCTGCTGTTAGGTTGGATGTTGGGGAACTCATCTATCCTAAAAACAGCGGGTTAGATTTTTTGAGTACTAGTTCAACAAATTGCAGATGAAGATCGTGATCAACTAATCACTTAAAGAATATCAAATCAACCAGTTAACCTAATTGACGTGCTTCTTTAACAAGTGAGATGTGCTAGTAACGTGCACAACGTGTTAAGTCTTATAATTTATTGATTTATAAATAAAGGAGGTAGGAGTCTCGTGATGAGGTTATTAAACATGAATTTAGCCGTGCAATTTTCCAAAGTTTACAGTGTAAAAAAAAGCGGCTTTACCCCGGAACAGATAAAAGCCGCTTGCCAATGATGTGTTAATTCACATCTTATCGCATAATCATTTGTTCACGGCCAGGACCCACAGACACCATTTTTACTGGTACGCCCATGAGTTCCTCAATGCGTAGAACGTATTTCTGTGCTGCTACTGGAAGCTCTTCAAACTTACGACAACCTGTGATGTCCTCGCTCCAGCTTTCCATCTTCTCGTAGATTGGCGCAAGAGAGGCAGTTTGAGGCCAGATTGGGTTTTCGCTGTGGTCGCCTTCGTAGCCAACACAGATTTTCAGATCGTTAAGGCCAGTCAAACAGTCTACTTTCGTTAGTGCAATTTCAGTTGCGGCTTGCAGTTCAACGCCATTCTTCGTAGCGACTGCGTCGAAGTAGCCCATGTCGCGTGGACGACCCGTAGTTGCACCGAACTCGCCAGCAAGTTCGCGGAAAGCGTCTTGCTCTTCCATTGCAGTGATCAACGTACCAGTACCCACTGATGAGCTGAAGGCTTTTGCAACAGCAATAACGCGTTCAGGACGAAGTGCCGGAAGGCCACTACCGATACCCGCGTACATTGATACAACGTTAGAAGATGTTGTCCAAGGGTACTCACCGTAAACAAGGTCACGACCCGCGCCAAGCTGCGCTTCGAACAATAGAGTTTTGTCTTTCGCTTGTAGTTCTTTTAGAGGAAGCGTTACGTTGCAAATTGAATCGCGCCAAGGTGCAGAGACTTCTAGCAGCCAGTTCGCCAGTTCTTCAGCGGTTTGTTCAAACTCGAACGTCGGGTAAAGTGCACGCAGTTGCGGCAGTTTCCAATCCATCATGAATTGAAGGCGTTCAACTAATACTTCTGGTTGCTTCAACCAACCAACTAGGATGCCTTTCTTCATTACGCGGTCACCGTACGCAGGTGCAATACCTTGACGAGTTGAACCGTATGCTTTGTCGCCTAAACGCTGTTCTTCTAGCGTATCTTCTAGTGCGTGTAGAGGTAGACACAGTGTTGCGCGATCAGAGATGCACATATTCACTTTTACGCCTGCTTCTTCAACTTCCGCAATCTCCTGAGACAGCAACGCAGGGCTGATAACCATACCCGGACCTAACACTGCCAAACAGTCTGGGTTGAATACGCCACTTGGTAGCTGGTGCAGCTTGAACGTACCTAGATCGTTAACCACGGTGTGACCCGCGTTGTTACCACCTTGGAAACGAATGCTCGCAGAAGCTTGCTCTGCCAAAAAGTCAACGATGCGGCCTTTGCCTTCATCACCCCAGTTTGCACCCACAACAACGATAGACGACATAATTTAATCTCCAAAAACAGATGCAAAAATCTTAAGGTGTTCGCCATAATAAGAGAAATTAATTATACTCATCAACTTGATAAGAATCTCATATCGGAATTGGCAATGTTAGATTTGAACTGGCTGCGAACCTTCGTAACTCTTGCAGAGGTAAAACACTTTGGTAAAACAGCGACGGAACTGCACATGACGCAGCCGAACGTAAGTTTGCATATCAAGCAGTTGGAGCAAGCCACGCGCACGAAATTGATTGAGCGAAATCCCGTGCAGTTGACGCAAGCGGGGAAGCGTTTGTTAGCTACTGCGCAGCGGATGCTCAATGAGCTGCAAATTTGTCAGTCAGATCTCAATGCCATCAACGATCTTACGCAGGGGACGCTTTCTATTGCGGCGAGCGATATTGTTTCACGTTTACTGCTTATCAAACCATTTCAGCAATTCAAAAGTGAATATCCGGGGATCGACTTGGCATTGTTCAACACCACATCTTCTCAAGCGGTGGATTTGGTGAAAAGTGCGCGTGCCGATATCGGCTTTGTTATCGCACAAAAAGAGAGTCAACCGCTGCATTTTACGCCTCTCACGCAAATTCACTGGTGTGCGTTTGGCGATAACATTTTTGAGTGGCAAGACAATCGAAAAGAGAGCCAGACGCTGATTCTACTAGGGCACGATACTCGAACCCGAGAGCTGATTGATGCGTCTTTACCTGAGCTAAATCTGCCTAAGCATCGCGTGATGGAAGTGGGCAGTGTGGAAGCACAAATCGACTGGGCGGAAGCGGGATTTGGGACTGCTATTGTGCCGGATTTCTCGCTCGATCCGAGATTAAAGCTTTCTCGTGAAGTTACGCCTTTGCCAAGTTTTCCAAACACTGATTTCGGCTACATCGTGCGTCAAAATCAGGTGTTGTCCAAAGCGGCAAAACAGTTGTTGGCTTGGGTTGGCGAGAATGTGTCGGTGGTTGAGGGCTAAGGCGATGAAAGAAAAAGCCATGAAAGAAACGAAGATTACGATTTCGCTCCCATCCTTGATTCACCGTATTGGGGGCGACCATGCCAAGCGAGCGAAAACACTCGCAGCAGAAAAACAGTGCGATCTTAAGCGAATTAGACGATCTCGTCACTGGCAAATCTCGGGCGAGGCTTTGGATGTAAAAGCGTTTTTAGAGCATCTCAAAAACGAAGAAGCAGAGACGATGCGATTTGCGATCAACAAGATCGAACAAGCTCTACTTGCTCACCAAGACAAATTGGAACCTTTGGACGTGAAGTTGATACGTTTGGTGAGACAAAACCCAAACATCACCTTAGCTGAGCTGATGGCTGAAACGAACTGCACGTTAGTTCAAGCTCGCACGGCACGATTTGATGCTGAGTTGCTTTAAGATCGGTTTGTGGTTTACTCACTTTATTAACAGATGTTAGGGTACCGATCAAAATCACTCACTAAGACCATTTTATTATGGATATTTGGCAGCTTCTCCTTTTTATTCCTGCTTGCTTCGCTCTAAATATGGCTCCAGGCCCAAACAATTTATTGGCAATGAATAATGCGCGTTGTTACGGCTTTAGGGCCGCGTTTACGGCCAGTTTAGGCAGAATTGCTGCTTTTTCAGCGATGATTGCGTTGTCTGCATCAGGTCTGGCTGTGATTTTGTATACGTCAGAAATGCTATTTTTGGCAATAAAGTTGGTAGGAGCGCTGTATCTACTGTGGATTGCGTTTAACCTTTGGCGTTCAGAGTCCAGCCCGATCTCTGACTTGGACAATTCGCGCAATTACGCAGGACTTGCGAAGCAAGAATTTACTCTTGCTGCTGGCAACCCGAAAGCGATTCTTATTTTTACTGCATTCTTGCCGCAATTTGTTGATGCCAATGCCAACGTTCAAGAGCAGTTTTTTGCCCTTGGCTCCACGTTTTTGATATTAGAAATGGTCGCCATTTCAATCTATGCCATCTTTGGTTTGTACTTGAGACACTGGTTTTCAAACCCCAAAATGGCGAAACGTTTCAATCGCGGATGTTCGTTGTTTTTAGCTGCATCAGGGGCGAATTTGCTACTAAGTAAGCAATAACAAAACATCATCTCTGTAGATTATTTTTCTGTAAAAAAGCCGCTGATGTTACATTAGCGGCTCTTTTCGTTGATGCATCGATTAATTTATTGTTACCACATCAAATCGTCAGGCACGACGAAATCTGCGTATGGATCGTCTTCTGCTGGAATGTCCGATTCAGGTTCTTTTTGTTCGATGATGACGGACTCATCACGTTGAGCAATTTTATTCGCTACTCCACGTGGAATGACAACATAGCTTTCACCAACAATTGCGATTGCCAAAATACCTTTGATCAACTGCTCGCGGATAAGTGAATCTACATAAAGTGATTTCACTAGCGTACCGTGAGTGAAGTTGTATTTGATGTCGCCATCTTTTAAGTCGATCTTGTTCATCTCAATCAATTGATTGATCTGCGCTTTGATCTCTTTGTTTAGTCGCTCAGCATTTTGCTGCTCGCTCAATTGTTTATCACGCTCTAACTGTTGGCGTTTATTCTCTTCAACCGCCGCTTTTACTTCGCGTGCTTGAACGCGTGATTTTTTAGAGCCTTTCTTCGCTTTCTTTAGTTTCTTTTCATTAACTAAGCCAGCTTTCAGCATTTGTTCTTGAAGGGTAAGTTTTGCCATGTTTTATCCAGTTAGTGCGCAATTTTGGGCATTTTACCCACTATTGCCACTTGTAGTAAATAATAGTGCTTTCTATGGGTCTAAAATGTTTGGTTGGCTTGTTATCTCTTTAATGGAAAGTGCAAAGCGGGCCTTCTCCAAAGCCCGCGAGCGTTACTGAAATCTAGGTGGGTTATGGCTGCCACTGTTTAGATGTGACAAGGTTATCCATCACTTTGTTTACCGCTTGATGCGCTTTGTCGACAATGGTGTCTATATCGTTACGGTTCGCGATAAGCGGTGGAGCAAATCCGAGGATGTCACCATGTGGCATGGCGCGAGCGATTAAGCCTTGCTCTAAACAGGCAGCCGCGATTTGCGGGCCTACTTTCAAGTTTGGATCAAAGTGTGCACGGCGGAGCTTGTCTGAAGAAAACTCCAACGCATGCAACAAGCCAACGCCACGAGTATCACCGACTAATGGATGATCGTTAAACGTCTCTGCCATACGTTGCTGCAAGTAAGCGCCGACTTCGGCCGCGTTTTGCACTAAGCCTTCACGTTCAATGATATCGAGGTTGCAGTTCGCGGCTGCCGCTCCCATTGGGTGACCAGAGTAGGTATAACCGTGTCCGATAGCGCCCCATTGGTCCGTGCCGTTTTCTAGCACACTCCAAACTCGTTCACCGACGATCACGCCAGACAGCGGTTGATACGCTGAGGTTAACCCTTTCGCTACCGTGATGAGATCCGGTTTCATGTCGTAATGGAGTGAGCCAAAATCGGAGCCGAGGCGACCAAAGCCACACACCACTTCATCCGCAATCAAGAGCACATCGTATTTGTCGAGCACTTTGCGAATCGCCTGCCAGTACCCTGCTGGTGGTGGCACAATACCGCCAGTACCGAGCACTGGTTCTGCAATCATTGCTGCTACCGTTTCTGGGCCTTCTTCCAAGATCATCGCTTCGAGTTGATCTGCGCAATATTGAGAGAATTCGAGCTCAGACATACTCTCGTCTTCACGGCGATAATAATATGGCGCGATGGTGTGTTTGATACGCTCAAGTGGTAAATCAAAATGGGCGTGGAACAGCGGCAAACCTGTCATTGAACCGGACGCGATACTTGAACCATGGTAGCCGCGGTCACGCGAAATGATTTTTTTCTTCTCTGGTAGACCACGAGCATTGTTGTAATACCATACCAACTTAAGTTGAGTTTCGTTCGCGTCGCTGCCTGACATGCCGTAGTAAACTTTGCTCATGCCTTCAGGCGCCATTTTGATGATGCGATCTGACAGTGTCACGAGCGCTTCGTTCGTATGACCGACGTACGTGTGGTAGTACGCCAGTTCTTTGGCTTGCTCATAAATCGCATCGGCCATTTCGGTCCTGCCATAGCCAATGTTTACACAATACAACCCGGCAAAGCCGTCTATCAGCTCGATGCCTTCTGAATCGGTGATGCGTATTCCGCTTCCGCTCGAGATAATTCTTCCCGGAAGCTCCCCGGCCGCATACTGCTTTAGGTGGGTTGAGGCATGAAATACTCTCTGACGATCGATCTCTAAAAGTTGTTGGGTTTTGTTACTCATGATCCTTCTCCTCGAATAATTGGATATCCATATTTCGTGTCTCAACTGCCACTGACGGTTGGTAAAGCGCCTAAGCAGCAGTATTTGATTTCGCTGTATTCTTCAAATCCGTGACGGCTTCCTTCTCGTCCAAGACCAGACTGTTTCACGCCGCCGAATGGGATAGGGTGCCCTGTCATTTTGACGGAGTTCACGCTCACCATGCCAAACTCCAAACCGCGCATGCAGTGCCAAATTTGGTGGATATCGTGACCATAAACATAGGCAGCTAAGCCGTATTCAGTGTCGTTGCTCATTTCAATCACGGTATCTAAGTCTTGGTAAGGCAATACGCCTGCCACAGGACAAAAATTCTCTTCGCGATACACCGCCATTTCAGGGGTTACATCGGCTAGCAATGTCGGCGCGAAGAAGTTTTCGCCTGGTACGGGCTGGTGGTATCCCGCTACCAATCGCGCGCCTTTGTCGAGCGCGTCACGCACCAAATCATGCGCTTTATCCACCGCAGTGCGATTAATAAGTGGTCCCATGGTGGTTTTTTCGTCTAAGCCATTGCCCAAAACGATGTGGCTCATTTCTTTGGCAAATGCTTCCAAAAACGCTTCGTACTTATCGTTAGGGACGAAAATACGGTTTGCGGCCAAGCAGTCTTGTCCTGCGGTTTGAAACTTCGCATCCACGGCGGCTTTGGCTGCTTGCTCGACATCCATATCTGGCAGCACGATGAAAGGGGCGTTACCACCGAGTTCCATACTGCACTTCTTCACGGTTTGTGCCGCGTCGCGTAGCAATAGTTTGCCTACTCGAGTTGAGCCTGTGAACGAGAGCGCTTTGACTTTATCGGAGTGACACAAGGTTTGTGACACCATCACCGCATCGCCAGTGATCACGTTAAACACACCAGGTGGAAAGCCAGCTCGATCTGCTAACTCTGCCAACGCTAACGCAGAAAAAGGCGTTTCACTGGCTGGCTTAATGAGCACCGGACAGCCTATTGCTAGTGCGGCTGCGGCTTTGCGTGTGATCATGGCATTAGGAAAGTTCCATGGCGTAATCAGTGCTGCGACACCAATTGGCTCGCGTACCGTTGATAGCTGCGCATTCGGAATATGACTTGGGATGGTTTCGCCATAACAGCGGCGTGCTTCTTCGGCAAACCAACGAACAAAGGATGCGCCGTAGTCAATCTCACCTACAGCATCACCTAGTGTTTTTCCTTGCTCCATCACCATCAAATGAGCAAGGTCTTGCTTTGATTCTAGAATCAGGTCGTGCCAACGCATGAGAATTTCAGCGCGCTCTTCTGCTTGCATTTTTCGCCATTGACGAAAGGCTTGGTCGGCTTCATCAATCGCTTGATAGAGTTGTTGCTGAGATAGCTTAGTGATGTAACCGATGACCGTGCCATCTGCTGGATTATCCACCGGATGAAATTGATCACCACTTACCCATTTGCCATTCACGTACGCTAAACCTCTCACCAAACGTACGTCTTTCATTATCGCCATCATGTCGTGCGAGGCTTTTAATTCTTCAGCGTGTAAGCTGTGCAGTGCTGTCATGAGTCCTTCTCCCAGCATCGTTGTCCATAATGAAACTGTAATGGAGAAGTGACCGAAATAATTTCTGATACCGAGGTTTAAAACGTCAGAACTTTCTTTTTAGTGCCGTTAAATATGGTGTTTTTTCTGTTCACGCCTGATACGCATTTTCCCTTTTATAACAAAGCGTTTTGGTTTACTTCGAATGTGCCCGCATCACGTTTGATTGTTTTTGTCACAATGTAAGTAAAGTAGCGCTCAATGCCCACATCTGAGTCTAACCAGTTGTCGATAAGCCGCTGATATTGGTCGATATCTTCTGACTGAATTTTAAGGATGTAATCGATACCACCGCCCGTGGCATAGCAATCAGTGACTTCTGGTGAATGTTGAACCAGTTGCTCGAAGCGTTTGAACGCTTGGGCGTTGTGTTCTTTGAGCGTAACTTCAACCATAACCGACGTTCGTTTGAACAAAATATCGGTATTTACTTTTGCTCCGTAACCTTCAATGATGCCTGCTTCTTCCAGTTTTTTGACGCGCTCCCAGCAAGGGCTCACGGATAGGTTGATGGCCTCGGCAAGGTGAGACTTGGTGATACGACCATTATCATGAAGTATTTGTAGAATTTTTACGTCGTAGCGATCGAGGCGCATTATGAGTCTCCCTGTTGAATACTAATCATTTCATAAAGGCTGATGACTGGTCGCTGTTATAAGGTGCTTTCCAGTTTGCTTCTGGTATGCCATTTGTTTTGATTTCTTAGTTGGCTTTTCAATCAGCCTATCTCGCCGCAGTCTTCGGCTATAACTGCGATAGTGTCACCGATATTCACCATAGCAGGAAAACGACGTGCCGCGAAAATACCATTGCGCTGTGACTTGTACTCAACGGGGGCGGTACCTGTGCGCTCGGTCGAGAAGATTCTCACTAATACATCGCCCTTTTTGACGGTATCGCCAAGATCAAATAAGTATTCTGTGATGCCGTGGTGTTGGCTTTGCACATAACAACTTGCATCAGGCATACCTAATAACTTAGTTGGTTGGGTTGGTTGTTCGTAGTCACCGGGCAAGTTGCCTGAGAAGCGCAAGAAGTTGCGAATGCCACGGTCGGAATAAGCGATGGTTTCTGGAGTGCTGGTTCCGCCTCCTCTTAGTTCGGTGGTAACAAAGATTTTTCCCTGAGACTCCACGGCAGTGTCATACAGGCTGGTGGCGTCCATTTCGAGCAAGATCATGGTGTAAGGTGCGCCAAACAGTTTTGCACCTAATATGCAGGCTTCTTCTTGATCGAGATTGTCGAGACGATGGGCAGCGGCGAACGGCACGATATCTAACGTTTTACCACCTGAGTGAATGTCTAACGCAAAATCGCACTTAGGAACTAGGTAACGAGTAAAATAATCCGCAATTTTCTCGGTCACTGTGCCTATGGGGTTGCCAGGAAAGCTGCGATTTAAATTCCCTTTATCGATAAACGACGTACGTGAGGCATTTTGTACCGCAGGTAAGTTCATCATGGGTACAATAATGACACGACCTTGGATTTGATCTGCCTGAAGCGAGTTCGTCAATTTTAGCAGGCTGGTGATGCCTTCGTATTCGTCTCCGTGATTACCGCCAGTAAGCAGTGCGGTTGGTCCGTGACCATTTTTGATCACGGTGATAGGTATCATAATACTGCCCCAAGCGGAGTCGTCATGTGAATAGGGCAGCGTTAAAAAGCCGTGCTGTACACCTTCTCGGTCAAAGTCTATGGTGGCTGTGATCGAGCTTTTTTGCATATCAAGTCCTTTTAGTTCTCAGACCTGGCTCAACAGAGCTTAAGGTTTGAAAAATTAGTGTTTAACAAATAAGTGGCGTGGAAAATCACACAATGTTTTTGCTCCATCATGGGTAATGACGATACTTTCCGTTGTTTCTAACCCCCAATCTTTGAACCACAGCCCCGGCATAAAATGGAATGTCATGCCTTCTCTCAAGATGGTTTTATCGGTGTCTCGCAAACTCATGGTTCGTTCCCCCCAATCTGGTGGGTAGCTCAAACCTATTGGGTAGCCACAACGGGCACCTTCGCGTGAGAATCCCGCTTTATCGAGAACCTGGTTTAGTGCATTGGCGATGTCGGCGCAGGTATTTCCGGGCTTTGCCACTTTCAAGCCCGCTTCAAGTCCTAGAGTCAGGGCTTCGTCGGCTCGTTTAAACTTGTCGTCAGGCTCGCCAAGAAAAATAGTGCGTGAGAGTGGGCAATGGTAACGGCGGTGCGCCCCTGCGATTTCAAAAAACGTCCCTTCGCCTTTCTTGAAGGGTCTGTCATCCCAAGTCAGGTGAGGTGCGGAAGCATCAGAACCTGATGGCAAAAGCGGCACAATCGCGGTGTAATCGCCAAAGTGGTCTTCATGCCCGAGCACGGCTTGGCGGTTAATCTCGGCAACAAGGTGGTGTTTCGGTAATCCAGGTTCAATCATGTCGAACGCGACGCGGTGCATATTTTCAACAATGCGAGCGGCACGGTACATGTACGCCAGTTCTTGATCGGATTTAACGGCGCGGCACCAGTTGACTAGTCCAGTTGCATCGAGAAGTTGAGCATTCGGTAGGTGCGTAGTGAGTGATTCGTAAGCGGTGGCGCTAAAGTAATAGTTATCTTTTTCTACGCCGATGCGACCACGATCCCAAAGGCGCGGAGCCAGTACGGCTTCGACTAGGAAATCCATCGGGTGTAACGGCGGGTTCATTACATAATGGTCTGGATAGTAGGTAATGTTTTCTGCCGACATATACGCAGTCCTGTATGCTCCGTTGGCATCTTGGCAGCGTCCAAACCAAACTGGCTCATCAGATGGACCAACAACGACACATTGTGGCACGTAAAAAGACCACCCATCATAGCCTGTCAGCCACGCCATGTTAGAAGGGTCATGAATGATAAGGACATCCAATTCTCTTTCTTCCATCGATTGCCGAACTTTCGTTAACCGATCCTGGAACTCATCCAGTGTAAAATGCAAAGCAACGCCTCTCATATTTTCTCCTTGTTAGAAATCCGACGCCTTATGGGCCTTCGGAGACGCTGAGGTATTTCTACCTTCTACCAGCTAGCCAGATCTGCGTTAAAAATGATTGCAATTTACCTCTGGGGTTGTATTTGGATTAAACGATGCTGTTTAACATGTTTGTTTAACCCATACATTTCATGTCAATCATTACAATTGTGGTTTATTTTTGTGCATTTCACCTCGTTTTGTGAGTTAAAGTTCGCCATTTGTTAAATGGAAGTTACAATGAGCGTTAAAAATGAATCAATTAAAATATTGTGTCATGACAATTTCTTTGAACCCGATCATTCGGCCAGGCACCGCTAAATACATCTCCATTGGTAACTATCTTGTCGAATGTGTCCGCAGTGGTTATCTAAAACCGGGGACTCGATTACCCACACATCGTGAGTTTGCAGAGCAAATTGGCGTCAGCGTACAAACGGTGAGCCATGCATATGGTTATGCAGAGAAAAAAGGGGCGATCGAGTCTTGGGTTGGGAATGGTACTTTTGTCAAATCAGGTTTTGTGGATGAAAGTACGGACACGGAGTTCATGCTGACACAAGAGATGAAAGAAACGCCGGATGAAATTGATATGTCGATTGCACATCCAGTGGTGACCGATCGCCACATTACGCTTTTTAATCAGGCGTTAATGGAGATTGCTGGGCAAACAAACAATCGTGGTTTGATCAGTAAAGCAAAGCCGGTAACAGGTCAGCCTCATCATATTGAGTCAGGAGCACGATTTCTAAGTAGCCAAGGGCTGGATGTGGGTGCCGATCAAATATTACTCACAAATGGTGCATGCCATGGTTTAACGTTGGCTTTAAGCACAGTTGTTGAACACGGTGATGTAGTTGCTTGTGGTCACTTGGTTGATCATGGCTTGATCTCTCGCTCGAGAATGCTTGGATTTAAGTTGCAACCACTTGAAATGGATGAGTTTGGTATAACGCCGGATGCATTTGAATGGGCATGTAAACACAAACCAATCAAGGTATTGTGTTGCACACCGAGCATGGCTAACCCGACTAGTGCGCATATGGATGTTGCACGCCGAGAGGCGATAGCGAATATTGCGCAGCAATACGACATCTATGTCATTGAAGATGACGTGTATGGAGCACTAGAACCTAACCGTGTCCCACCCCTTGCCACATTGTTACCCGAACAAGCTTTCTATGTCACCAGTTTAACCAAAGTTGTAGCGCCAGGCATGCGCACTGGCTATCTGACGGTCCCACGTCATTTTTTGCAGCACGCGATTGGTCGTTTAGCGGCAACGAGTTGGTCTGCGACTCCATTACCATTTGAAGTCGCTCATTTGTGGATCGAAAACGGTACGTTAAATCGACTTATTCGCTTTCAAGTCAATGAGTTTGCTAAGCGACAGCGAATAGCAAAAGCCGCTTTAGAAGGGCATGTTTATAGCTCGCACCCGAATGGACAGCACATTTGGTTGAGACTACCCGAGCAGTGGAATAGCGATGACCTGGTTGCTTCGGCTAAGCGTTCAGGGGTGCAGATCACGGGATATAAACCGTTTGTTCTCGATACAAATCAGCCAATGCCTTACGTGCGAATCAGCTTGGGAGCAGAAACAAACCGAGGCTACATCAAACACGGGTTATCTGTGATTGCTGAAATTCTCGATACCAACCCTCCCACCTCACACTTTTTGGTCTGAGCGATAGGTTATTTATGCTTTTATCTGATGGGCTTAAACGTTTGTAACTGAGTTTTTTCTTGTCGCCATTGTCTCGGCGATTTCCCCGTCCAACGGCGAAAGTGGCGGCTGAAGACCGCAGTTTCTGCATAGCCCAGTTGCAACGCGATATCGGTAATACTCTGGATATTCTCATGCAATCGCTGTTCGGCGAAATCCTGACGCACTTGTTGTAAAAGCTGCCGATAATTTGTGCCCTGTTGTTTCAGCTTGTTTTGCAGCATTCTCGGATGCAGGTCTAATGCTCTTGCAACGCGCTCAACGCTGCATTCTCCGGTTGAGAGCAGACGGCCAATCATGTTTGCTGCTTGGTCACTGAGATTGTTGGGGTAACGGGTTTGCAGCTCTTTGAAGTGCTGTTGAAAATGGCGCTCTAGTGCGTCTTCATCTTGGTGGTTCTTAGCGTTAAGCAGAGTCGCTTTAAGTAGGATACCGTCAAACTTATCACCGAAACGCAGTTTGTTCTGCTGGGCAAATTCGCTCTGTTCTGTCTCGAAGCTCGCGTGTTGGGTGAGGTGTAAACAGAAGTGACTTGCTTCAATATCAAGTAAGCTCGCAACAAACATGGCTAAGTGCGACACACTGAGCTGCATCAGCTGTGCTATACCTCGTTCGCTGTGCACATCAATATTGAGCGACAACCGTACCCAATCATCTTGTGGCGTCATGTTGAGAGTGACCCCTGACGAATGCAGATAGAGAAAATCATTCACCCGCGCCAAGGCTTCACCGACCGTTTGCGCCCGGGAAACCAGCATTGGCAAGTCTCCCAAGCTCTGTAGGTTTTGACGCTCGGAGAGCAACACGCCAAACAGCGGTTGCTGACAACGAGCAGCCGCTTCCTCCAGCAATTCAGCCAGCCTAGGGTAGGCGAGATACGTATCGGGATTGCGAAACTGCGCCGCAGACAGGCCAACAGCGGCCATTATCTCTTGCGGATTCTGACCTAATTCTGAAACCAAGCTATCAAATTTATCATCAGCGCCACTTCGTACGATATACATGTCTCGATTTTAAAATGTTAACAGGTTGTAAATCGCAATATATCAAATTTACTTCGTAAAAGGTCAAGTGAGTGCCAGTGAGTTGATCTAAGTTACATTTCGATAACAACAACGCATGGATGAGAAGCAGTATGGAACTTATCAATAAAACTGCCATTGTGACTGGGGCAGCTGGTGGAATTGGCCAAGCCATCATTGCAAAGCTGAGAGAGCAAGGAGCCAAAGTGCTTGCTGTCGATATTTCAGAACAATCATTGCAAATGTACACAAGTTTTGACCCAAAGCAGTTGGGAACCTTTGTCGCGGACGTCACCGATTACCAACAAGTTGAAGCTATGGTGAAGTGCGCGGTTGAACAGTTTGGCTCGCTTGACATCATGGTCAACAACGCGGGCATCGGTGCACCGAAACCTCTGCTTGACCACGACCCAATTGCCGATTTTGAGCCGATCTCTAAGGTCAACCAAAATGGCGTTTACTACGGCATTCTTGCCTCTGGAAGACAATTCCAAGCGCAAGGCACGCCGGGCGTGATCCTCAATACTTCTTCTGTTTACGCACGAATGGCGTCTGAGATGACCTTTACCTACAACGTCAGTAAAGCCGCAGTCGATATGATGACCAAATGCGCCGCATTAGAACTCGCACCATTGGGTATTCGTGTTTGCGCTGTCGCTCCGGGACGCGTTGATACTCCGATGTTAAGGCAATACGAAGAGATTGGCCTGTGGGACCACATCCGCAAAGAACAGATGCGTCAAAACTTCACACAACCAGAAGAGATTGCTGATGTGGTGGCGTTTCTGGTCAGCGAGAAAGCCAACTGTATCAACGGTTGTACCATCAGCGCATCTGACGGTTTCGAGAATTTTAAGTACCCACTTATGGGATAGGCGAGTACGCCACATTACAGCAATAGCGAGGATGTAAGTTATGTCATTACCAGAAGTTATTCAGCACCAAGATTTCTTATTAACTCTTAATACCAATGAGGAGTCGCTCATCAAAGACGCGCTACCGGGTGTGGATGTTTACCCGTTGTTTCTTGACCCAGAAAACGGTACTTGGGTGATTCGTGCCAAATTCAAACCGGGTATCACTCTGCCTAAGCACTTCCACACTGGTGTGGTGCATTTCTATACGCTGAGTGGCGCTTGGCACTACATTGAATACCCAGCTCAAGTCCAAACCGCTGGCAGCTACTTATATGAGCCGGGCGGTTCGATTCATACCTTCCACTGCCCTGAAAGCTCAGGCGGTGCCGACGGTTTTATGGTGATCACTGGTGCAAACATTAACTTTGACGAAGAAGGTAACTTCATCAATATCATGGATGCGGGTTGGATTGAGCAAGTTGTTATTGCAACAGCGAAAGCACAAGGCTTCACTGCGCGCTACATCAAACCGGGTGCGATTGCTGGCCTAAGCGATGAGCTAGCGGAGTAACCCCATGCAACAGATGAACAGTATCATAATGCAGGATGGTAGTGTCCGCCTGAAGCAAGTCGAAATCCCCAAACCTGCAGCGGGACAAGTGTTGGTTCGTAGTCTAGCTTGTGGCATTTGTGGCTCCGACCTTCACATTACTCGACACGCGGATGAGGTATTTGATGTATTCCACCAGCTCGGGTTGATGCCTGATGAAGCCGGTGAGCACGCTCAAGTGATGTTGGGGCATGAGTTCTGCGCGGAAATTATCGAATACGGTGCCGATACGCAGCAAACGTTGTCCGTTGGTAGCCGAGTCACCTCAGTGCCGATGTTGCTCAGCCAAAATGGCGCGGGCGTTGGTGTTACTCCGGGTACTTATGGCGCTTACTCTGAGTATTTCCTGCTTGATGAAGCGTTATTGCTACCTGTGCCAGACGGAATGCCGTCTGAGGCGGCGGCATTAACCGAACCACTAGCGGTCGGTTTGCACGCGGTCAACCGCAGTGAAATCGAAACGGAAGAAACAGCGCTGGTTGTCGGTTGCGGCCCTATAGGGCTGGCGGTGATTGCTGCACTGAAACAACGTGGCGTCAGCAATATTCTTGCGGTCGATCTTCAGGAAGAAAAGCTGCAACTTGCCAGCGAGTTTGGCGCAAATCGATTGATCAACCCGACCAAGGAAGACGAGATCGCCGTCGGGGCACAGTACGCGATGAATTCACGCTTGGTCATTTATGAGTGTGTTGGCAAGCATACCTTGATTGACGATTTTCTGCGCCGCGCTCCTGCCCGAGCGCGAATCGTCATCTCGGGTATCCATACGACACCCGCAATCATTAACTACGCGTACGCGACGGTAAAAGAGCTCGACTTGAGATTCTCTTACTACTACCAACCGCACGAGTTTGAGCAATGCCTACAAGCGATTGCCGAACATAAGTTGCCTTGGCAGAAAATGCTCACTGCCAAAGTAGGGATCGATGGTGTGGAAGATGCGTTTAGACAGTTAATGACTCCCAATGACCACATCAAAGTGGTTATCGAACCTTGGCGCAGCGGCGCGTTAGAAGTGATTTAACTCTTAGCCAGATTAAGCTAGCTAAAACCAATTTTAGTTTGGTGACAGCCCCAACCGTAGCAGCTAGGTTGGGGCTTTTTTGTTAGGCCTGTTCTGCGCATTCCTGTTGCAGAGCAGGGTAATCGGTGTAGCCTCGTTCGTTTCCGCCAAACAACGTTGAGCCATCGAGTTCTGCCAACGGATGGTGATGTTGCAAGCGAGAGACTAAGTCTGGGTTTGCTACGAATGGCCGTCCGAATGCTACAAGATCCGCGTAGCCTTTCTCTAATACTTCGTTTGCTCGTTGAGGATCGTAGCGACCGGCAACAATAATAGCGTTGCGAAAGCGCTTTCTAAGTTCGATTCGAAACGTCTCAGGAATCGTTGGTGCATCGGCCCAATCGGCCTCGGACAAGTGCAAGTAGGCAATGTCGCGCTCCTGTAGCTGTTTTGATGCTTCCAAGATTGTTGGAACGATATCTGGGCAGTCCATATCTTTAAACGTAATGAATGGTGCCAGTCTCACTCCAACTCGATGCGCACCAATAGCG
This sequence comes from Vibrio sp. D431a, assembly GCF_030248655.1. Lineage (NCBI taxonomy): Bacteria > Pseudomonadati > Pseudomonadota > Gammaproteobacteria > Vibrionales > Vibrionaceae > Vibrio > Vibrio sp. D431a. The sequence continues at coordinate 241,495 of NZ_JAHGAP010000015.1, forward strand.
GCGATAACTGCATCCACTACTTCGATAAGAAAACGGATACGATTTTCTCGTGAACCGCCGTAGTTGTCTATTCGATGGTTTGAGTTGGTTCTTAAGAACTGATCGATCAGATACCCATTCCCGCCGTGGATTTCTACACCATCAAAACCCGATTCAATAGCGCGTTTGGCTGCGTTCGCGAAATCACCGACAACTCGGTTGATATCCGCTTGTGTCATGGCGCGTGGCTCAACACAATCGACCATATTGCCGTTGCCTTGTTCATCTGCAATCCAAACTTGCGTCTCTACCGGAGCGAGCGCAGATGGCGCGATAGGCTGTTCACCATTTTGGAATGTTGGGTGAGACACTCTGCCCACATGCCATAGCTGACAAAACATCGCTGCGCCTTGTGACTTGACCGCTTGGGTCACACCCTGCCAGCCCGCCACTTGCGCATCGGTGTAAACGCCAGGGGTGAACGAATAGCCTTGAGAATCGTCCGAAATTTGTGTGGCTTCGGAAATGATCAGCCCGGCAGAAGCGCGTTGTTGATAATACGTTGCCATCATCTCATTCGGGATGTTGCCCGGCTGAGTGGTGCGTGCGCGAGTCATTGGTGCCATGACAATACGGTTTTGTAGTGACAACGCTTTCAGTTGAGCTGGTTCAAACAGCTTATTTGATCTTTGTTGCATGTTGCGCTCCTTAGATAAGTACTGGCACGTTGGTCGCTTTACGAGCGGTTGCCATCCAATGAAGTACGGCTGGATCCCATTGCACTTCGGGAGCACTGAAAAAACCGCGTAGAATAGAGAACATAATGGCTTGGTCAACCAGTGACGTTTGCTTTTCTGAACTTAGGTTGAGCAAGGGTTTGGTTTGTTCTATCAAAGCGGCGACTTCTTTCGCAATCGCAGGTGTATCGTTAATCAAGGCTTCAAAATTTAACGCTTCGGTTTCTTTTTTTGCACGCCATGCTTGTTTAGCGGTTTCTGTTGCAAATTCCGGTAACGTCATGTTTGACCAACGCGGATACCCGACTTTTTGTAGCGGTAAAAACGCTTGTTTTTGCCAGTCTAAAACCGGCGCTGAGGGTTGGCTGCTTTCATTGGAAGATGCCAATTCAAGGAAGTAGTTGATGATGTCTAAGCTTTCCGCCATCGCTTCACCATCGTCTTTGATCAAAAGAGGAACTTGTTTTGCGCCGATGATGTTTGTGGTGGTGCTCTCGTCGTCATAAGCAATGTTGATGACGTCGAGCTGAATATTCAGCATGCCAGCGACAAAACGGACGCGGGCGCTAAAGGGGCAATGTTCATAAATGTACAGTTTCATTTTTTGTTTCCTATTCTCTTGGCTGGGTAGGGCGTGTTGTTGTGCGTTGAACAGCGTTACGGCGTTTAACTTTGCCCTGTCACATAACGTTCTGGGTCTAAACAATGTCGATAGGGTCAGTATATGGATTCGACTTAATTTGATAATTGGGTTATATCTGAATTGATTATTCAGTTTTTCCAAATAATAAGGGCGCGAAGGTGGATAAGTTTTCGGATATGACGTTGTTTGTCAGCATCGTTAAACATCAAGGTCTGGCAGCGGCGGGAAGGGAGTTAGGTTTGTCTCCGGCGACGGTAACGGCAAGGCTGCAAGCGATAGAAGAACGCTATGGCGTAAAGCTGCTCAACCGAAGCACACGCCACGTATCACTCACGGACGCAGGGGCAATGTACCATCAAGCTTGTCTGAACATCATTGATAGCGTGAAAGAGACGGAAAACTTGCTGCAAACGGGTATTTCGGAAGTGCGCGGAACGTTGAAAATTTCAGCTCCACGAGATATTGGCAAACAAATTATTTCGCCGATGGTGTCGGCTTTTTCTGAGCAATATCCGGATGTGACGCCTTATCTTTATCTTAATGACAATTTATCGAACTTGGCTGAATCGGGGCTCGATTTAGTGATTCGTTACGGTGAGTTAGCGGACAGTAATCTCATTTCGCGCAGGCTGGCGTCGAGTCAACGCGTGCTGTGCGCGTCACCTGATTATTTGGCGAAGCAAGGTGTCCCAAACTGTCCACAAGATCTCGCGGACCATCGCTGCTTAGCCATGGTGCGCAGCAATGAAGAATTAAAGACGTGGCACTTTAAAGATGAAGAGTCTCACCAAACGATCACGGTCACGCCAAAGCGCTTTTCTGATGATGGTGAAGTGATTCGACAATGGGCGTTGGAGGGGGCGGGGATTGCGTTGAAATCGATTTTAGATATTCAGCAAGACCTAAAACAACAACGTTTAGTAACGGTTTTGGATGGGTATATGAAAAACTTCAGCGCCTTTTCGCAAGGCGCTGAAGCGGATCTACATGTCATTTATCAAAGCCGCCAATATCAACCGAAAAGAGTTCGCCTGTTTTTGGACTTTCTAGTTGAGCAATTTAGCGCGCTGAGTGATGCCAGCAATCAGATCTAGATGCGATTCAGAGGTTTCTCGGCGGTGGCGATAAATCCCGACGGTGCCAGGGTTTGGTTCGTTTTCCATGGTTAAGCATCGTAAGCCAAAGGATTCCAAATACGGTTTGAGGTGGCCGGTATAAGACATCACCGCGACGCTTTCTTTCAGTACATCAATACTGGCGAGCAGAGAATCCACTTCGTAAGTCGGTCTGTCATCCAGTTGCTGCCTTTCGCGTTCATTTTGCTTCGGGATTGGGTTATCGATGACGTGAGCGAATTTCTTAGCGTCATAAGTGACCGAAAGAGCGGGGTATTCGTGCAGCATATCTTCGGTGACGGTTTTCCCTAGAAGTGGGTGGTTTGGGGAAACAAAATAGGAATCAACCGTTTGAAATAGCGGAATAAACGTAACATCACATTTAGACGACAAGCCGACAATCTCGTGGCCGATGAAGAATTCAATCTGTTCGCTGATTAATGAATCCATCAAGCCTAAGTGGTTGCCAAATTCGACGTGCGTAGATGCCGATGGCTGCTTGCTCAGATGTTCATTGAGTGCTTTTTTGACGAACAGCGGCCACCACGCATCGCCAGTACCCATTTTAATTTTTCCGACTTGGTATTGTTTCCGTTCATCAATGCTTTGCATCATTTGGTTGTATTCATGCTGCATCGCGTTGCTATGGCGATAGAGGATGCGTCCGTATTCGGTCAATACCATGCCATTAGGGTGACGTTCAAACAGCGTCACGCCGAGATTCTCTTCCAGCTTCTTTAAATTGCTTGTTACCGTTGGCTGGCTTAACCCTGCCATTCTTGCCGCAGCGCTGATGCTTTGGCAGCGTGCAACCAGTAAAAATTGCTGCAGAGATTTGTCCATTTTCTTTCCCCTCTAAGAACGAGGGGTATTTTGCACAATTTCATTTATAAATCACAAATCTGTAATCTCATTTGATTGAAATTATGCGCATTTCATAGATCTACATCACTGTTGGGGTTTGACGTATAGATGTTATCTATAGCTCGCTCCTGACTTCCTATTTTCCCCTCAAAAAGGTGTTCTTTAGACTGTCGCCAAAACAACAATCTAAGGGATGAACATGAAACCGAGTTTTATTGCGCTTGCTGTCGCGTCTTGTATTGGTCTTGCTGGATGTGGGTCAGATTCTTCTGATGCGCCAGTGCCGGTCGACAAACCAATTATTTCAGCCGACTTATATTTACGTGGTTTAAATGGGGATTGGGGCACGGCAGAGCATGCCAAGCTAAACTATTTGGGTAATAACGAGTACGAAACCGTACTGCGCGTCGCTCGAGGTAGTAATCAGTTCAAGATTGCTGATCCGGGTTGGCAGATCCAATACACCTACTTTGAGGAGCCCGCGGCGTTCGATAAAGCTCAGGAGTACCTGCCAAAACCAGACACGAATGAAGCGTGTATGAACGATGATTGCAACTCTGAGATCACGTTTGAAGACAAAGGGTATTACAAGTTTTCTGTGAGCTTTGCCGATGAAAGTCGCGCGACAATGACTGTGACGAAAGCAACACAAGAAGAAGCGGAAAAATACTACTCTGATGCGATTCTCGACCCTGCAATGGTGCATGAAGGGCATCAGAGCAAAGAAGTGAAACTGTTCGCCAATTACGATGACTCGAGTGATACCGTGATTTTCTCGGTGAAAGATCCTAAAGCGGAGCTGCGTGAATTTGGTATTTCAACGACGACAGAATTGCGTGATGCGCTCGACCAAGGCTTAGTGATTAATGAGCAAACAGGGCCGCGAGTGGTGTCGGGTGATGTCGCGTTTGACGCGTTGTTTGCATTGACGATGAAAGAGCTAGACCAGCTTGCCGTTTCTGAAATCAAAGACGGCAATTACAACTACAACAACCCAATCAAAGCGGAAGTTTTTGAGACGGGCGCGAAGTGGCATTACGTATGGACGCGTGATTTGGCGTACGCAGCAGACCTTTCGCTTGCATTGATGAATCCAACTCGGGTGCAAAATGGTTTGAATTTCAAATTGTCTGCTTTCCGCGACACGACCGATCAGCAATACGATGGCGAGCAGATTGTGCAAGACACGGGCACTGGCGGCAGTTGGCCAATCAGTACCGATCGCACGACTTGGGCGCTTGGTGCTGAACGCTTACTTTCGGCATTAGATGGGGAAGAGTACAACCAATTTTCTGAGCGCGCTTACAAAGCGATCAGCAATACACTTGAAGCCGATCGCCTGGCGGCTTTTGATGCGAAATCCGGTTTATACACTGGTGAACAATCATTCCTCGATTGGCGTGAGCAAACGTATTCAACGTGGACGCCAAACGATGTCAATACAATTGGTAGCAGCAAAGCGTTATCGACAAACGTGGTTCACTACCGCGCGATTCAGCTCGCGGCTAAGTTGGCAGAGAAGTACGATTCAACCAACGCGGTCAAATACACCAATTGGGCTGAGCAGTTAAAAACCGCTATCAACGAGCAGTTTTGGAATGCCGAACGCGGTATGTACGTAAGCTATTTGTTTGACAATGGCAAAGACATCGCGGTCGACAAATATGACATGTTGGGCGAAGCGTTGGCGATCATCAGTGGTGTGGCAAGTGATGCGCAGGCGAAGCAAATCATGGCCAATTACCCCCACAGTGAGTTTGGCGTGCCGGTTTACTTCCCTCAACAACCGGATGTGCCTGTGTACCATAACCGCGCAATTTGGCCATTTGTTACCGCGTACAGCTTGCGCGCCGCGCATCAAACACAAAACGTGGCTGCGGCGAACAATGCCATTCAATCGTTGGTTCGTGGTACAGCGACCAATTTATCCAACATGGAAAACTTAGAGTGGCTTTCTGGTAAGTCATTCATCATCCATAGTGATCATGGCGAAGATCCGAGCTTGGATGGCCCAGTGATTAACTCTCAGCGTCAGCTTTGGTCTGTGGGTGGCTACTTGAACATGGTGGTAGAGACCTTATTCGGCATCCATACCGAAACGGGTAAGTTGGAAGTGAAGCCATTTATCACAAGTTGGGTGCGCAATAACTTGTTGGCTCAGTCTGAACAAATCAAGTTGGAAAACTTTGCCTTCAAAGGAAAGAACTACTCGGTAACCATTGATTTGCCTGAAGTAAGCAAAGATGAAACGGGCTACTACCCAGTTGAAAATGTCACAATGGACGAAGAGGGGCATTTCCACGTGACACTGGGCGCGCTAGTGAACGTAGATAGCAGCATTACTTTAGTTTCTGGTGTGAAACCGTATGTGAGTGAAGATAGCCGCGTTTATTCTCCGCAAGAGCCGACATTGGTGGTAAAAAGCGTTGATAATTCTGTTTCGATTGACGTGACGAGCAAGTACAACGTGAACTTGTATCGCAATGGCGAGCTGATTCAAAAGAACGTGATTGCTCAATCTTATTCCGATACGCCAACAGGTTTTGCTTGTTATTTGGCTGAAAGCATTAACGATAAAGGCTTCCGTTCTAACCCAAGCCAACCTGTTTGTGTCGGTGAAGAGATCCGCATCAAACTCGATGGCGAATATCAGCCACTCAAAGACAATGTCTCAGTGGTTACGGTGAGTAAAGACAGTGGCATCGTAAAAGGTACAGAGTCGTTTACAGCGCCTGTAACGAGCACTTACCAGTTCGATGCTTGGTACAACAATAACCTAGGGCAACTTAATACTGGCATCACGAACACCGTGAAATTGTTAGAGGTATTGGATGATGCAGGTAAGGTGGTTGGCCAAGGTTACTTGCAGATGGGCCATATTGGTGAAAACCAAGGTATGCGTTACTCAACGCCAATTGAAGTAGCGTTGGAGCAGGGAAAAACCTATCAGATCGCGCTGAAGGACCACTTCAATATGAGTTACCTCAAATCGAATGAAACCTACATCTACGCTGGTGGTATTGAGGGTGAAAAGAACGAAGCGCAAATCGCAGATATTCGAATCACACCTTTAATGTAGACTGTTTTAACAAAGCTGTATTCTAAAAAAACTGTGTTTTAAGAAAAAAAGCCGCTGAGATTATCAGCGGCTTTGTTGTATTTGCTATCGGTGGCCGTTTACAGGTTAGTTTGCAGCCTGCGGACGAGGTTTACGGCGCTGACCTGACGGTTTATTGCCATTTGGCTTGTTGCCGTTAGGTTTACGGTCATCTGGTTTGCTGTGTGCACGACCTTGGCCTTCACGGTTACCTTTAGGCTTGCCTGCACCGCCTTGGTTGGTGCTGTTTTTGTTGCCGTTGTTACCAGCGTTGAAGCGACGCTTAGGTTTGTTTGCACCATTGCCTGCTTTCTTATCGGTTGCTGGGGCGTTTTCACTTGCAGAATTTGGCGCTTTTGGTTTTTTCGGCTTCTTAGGTTTTTTCGGTTTGATTGGGCGAGTATCCAGTTTAGATTCTGGCACCACATTGGTTGGCGCAAAACCTTCCAGCTCTTTACGTGGTAGTACTTCTTGAATCAAACGTTCAATCGCAAACAACTCAGATGCTTCTAGCGCACACACGAGTGAAATCGCTTTACCTACTTCGCCCGCGCGGCCAGTACGACCAATACGGTGAACGTAGTCTTCTGCCACTTTAGGTAGCTCAAAGTTCACCACTTGCGGCAATTGAGGAATATCGATACCGCGCGCAGCAATGTCCGTCGCGACCAACACACGAATTTCACCCGATTTAAAATCCGCCAGTGCTTTGGTACGCGCGCCTTGGCTCTTGTTGCCGTGGATGGCAGCAGCCGGTAGGTTTTGTTCGATCAGGAACTTCGCCAGACGGTTTGCGCCGTGTTTCGTTTTCGTAAACACCAGCACTTGCTTCCAATCGCCGTCTTTGATCAATTTAACCAACATCGGTGCTTTCTTTTTCACGTCTGCTGGGTAGATGCTTTGCTCAACCGTTCTCGCCGTCGAGTTTGCCGGGTTCACTGAAATCTCAACCGGGTTGTTCACCAAGCCTTTCGCAAGGTCACGGATTTCATCCGAGAAAGTCGCCGAGAAAAGTAGGTTCTGACGCTGTTTTGGTAGCAGAGCTAGGATCTTACGAATGTCACGGATAAAGCCCATATCCAACATACGGTCTGCTTCATCGAGCACTAGCACTTCCAGTTGGTCGAACTTCACCGCATTTTGGTTGTACAAATCCATCAGGCGCCCTGGTGTCGCGACCAACACATCCGCACCTTTGCGAAGACGCTGCATTTGCGGGTTGATCTTCACACCACCAAAAACCACCGTACTGCTTAGTGGAAGGTGACTGCCGTACATAAACACGTTTTCTTGCACCTGAGCCGCAAGTTCACGCGTTGGCGTCAGGATAAGTGCACGAACTTGGTTAGCACGAACGCGAGGGCCGTTCGATAAACGCTCAAGAATCGGTAGCGTAAAGCCTGCGGTTTTACCTGTACCAGTCTGCGCTGCTGCCATTACGTCTTTCCCTTCCAAAATAGCAGGAATTGCTTTTGCCTGAATTGGCGAAGGGGTGTCGTAGCCTTTTTCTTGAATAGCTTTAAGGATTGGAGCAGATAGACCTAACGAGGTAAAACCCATATGTATGATTCTCAATTGTAGAGTTAGATAACAACGCGCCGAAAACAAATCGGTGCGAAAAGTGCGACATTCTGAGGCTTTTACGCGCAGGCTTCAACTAATTCCGTCATGGATAAATATTTGAACTGGATCTCATTTCTTTTTGGCAGGCAAAACTGATAACTGGTTTGATCGATCGATTGAATGGTTTTACGTTGGCGATGCCCATTCTTACATCGCTATCACGGCATGCAGTTTTAGTTTATCAAATGCTGTTCGGAGTGTGGGGGAGGCTTGCTCCTTTCATTACTCCGCTTTTGCATGCGTTAAAAACGCACTCGTCAATTGCTGAAAGAGCGAATCTACCGACGGGCGGTCGGATATATGATGGAAGAGCGGTGTGTGGACATCACCACGAATATCATCGCTGTGACCACAAAACTGATTACACATTCGTACTGGTTCGACAATCTTCTCGACGTCGACATCAATCAGAATGCATGCTTGTGATAACACCACTTGCCCACCGCCTTTTTTCAGTAAAACGCGCTGCGCGGTTCCCACGATTTTTTGCCCGCCAATGTTGAGGTTGTACTCGCCATCGCAGTAGGAATACGGTGTAGTATGAACATCCACTTTCACGCCTAGGTGTTCAAAGAAAACCGTTAATATCGCACATAAATCGAGATACGCTTTTTTGATGTTGTAAGGCTCGCCTTCTGGCCAGTGGTAAATGTGGGATAGATTGATAATACCTGGCACCTGAGGGACTGGGGCACCACCGGTTTTACGAGAAAAGAGCTTCCAGCCAGACGTATTTAACGCATGTTCTAACTCATTAGACACTGGCCATTTCTTACCCGCGGGAAGCACGAGCGTTGGACTTTTTACTTGCCAAAGCAATAGCACTTGCGAGAGTTGGTTGGACTGAACTTGTTTAATGAGCTCATCTTCTTTGTCAAATGCATCAGCGACTTCCGTAGCTGTGTAGCGAATTAGCTTATTTTTAGCAACCAAACTCTATCCCTCGCGGCTATTTAATCATTACTGTTGTATCTCAGATACAGCTTTATTGCTAGGTTTGAGTGATTAGGTTTTTGCTCGCTAGTTGCATGATCACCTTTTGAGTCTTTTCCGTTGTCCATTAAGTTTGCTTGAACACGCGATAAAAAGTTTTTGCTAGTCATCACATCAGCCATTCATAAAATCTGCCATCTATGAAAATTTTTGGCGATATAAGTATGAAAAAGCGAGTGATGACTCTCGCGTTAGCGGCATCATTAACGGGATGTGTGACGTTCCCAACTCAAGAATCTGAGCAAGTACAGGTGCTTTGGGACAATGTGAATGCGATTGAAAACTGTGAACTAATGGGTACCGTGATCGGCTCAGAAGGACACTTTTACGACTATTGGCTTCACGCCGATAAAGACATGGTTTGGGGTACGTTAAACCAAATGCGCCTCAAGGCGGCAGATTTAGGCGCAGATACCTTGTACTTATATCAACCGTTGAGCTTTTCTACGTCAGTGACGATGTTTGCAAATGCTTACAAGTGCAAACAGTAGCTATTGGCTTGATCATAATTGAAAGACAGGCGCTGCTCGCCTGTCTTTGATGCGCTCTACAAATACTGGAGACTTTGCGTTAATTGACGTTTGCTGTCGCCACCGCTGATGTATCAGAGAACGACAATGTAAAGTCTCGCTCGGTATTAAGCACTTTGGCTGGAAACTCTAAGCTCAACTGCGTATGTGGCGCGACTTCTGAAGCAATGCTAGTAACGAATTTTCGGGTTTCTCCAGGAGAGATCGATATGTCACTTCCACCTTGTGATGAGAGCTCAGCGATACCCATTGTTTCAAGTGTGTTACCTGCAGTATCCGCCAGGTGTAGTAAAGATTCTGACTTGTAGATTAATTCTCCACTTTCTGTGCGATAGGCATTAAACGTGTTGAAATTTGGTTGTAATGATCCTTGTGATCCAATGTTAGTAACGGAAAATGTCACATTAGCGCCATCAAAGTTCTCGACTCTTACGAGTACGTTACCGTCTTGGTAACGAGCGGCTGCTGCCGCGGTTGCTTGTTGTTTCTGCCGCTGTTTCTCTTTTTCAATGTCGCTTAACTGTTTCTGCTCATTAGCGATTCGATTCTTTGCCATGGAGTACGACTGATCGACCATTGCTATTAAAGCGGGGATTGAATACAAAGTGAGGCCTTCCAAATGGTCAAAGTCGATTTTGGCATGTTGAGTACGTTTATGATTAGAAAATTGGCAGTAACCATCAATCAAACTGATGAAAGCCACTTCAAAAGTGCCCTGTAATCGGCTTACTTCCTGTGCTGCTTTCTCTAGATTTGAGCGGACTTTCCGAATCTCGTCCAAACTCTTTTGTGAAAGACGACCGTTTGGCGATACGTCGTTAGAAACCGAAACCAGTTCTTCGGTCACAAATGGATTGTTTTCGGCTGGAATCACCGTAGTTATACGGTTGGATTTGGTGATGTCTTCGCCCAATAAAACCATCATTTTTTGCGATGCGGCGGTTGTGTTGCCCGCTAATACGTCACTACAGTTTGGCGACGTATTGGCATACACGGCGAATGCGGTAAAAAGTGAAAGTGTAACGGACCAGCCGATGGTGACGAGTCCTGTCGTGGTTCGAGTATTCATCCTGATAACCCCTCTGTCATTTGGTGCGATTCACTGACGTAATTGCCAATCAAAAGATTGGCTCGCGACATTCAGAATGGTTCTGGTCAACCCTTCGTAGTGGGTCTGCCCACAGATGCTTTTTTAGTCGTTTATCAACCGCTAAGCCACGATTGATAAAGTGTCTGAAATTGAGAGCATTAACGCTGCGAAGTTGATGTCTTTGACTGAAAGATAGACGTAACTTTTCTAACCATCAAATACGTGATTGAGTTCTCATTTTTATATGAGTGAGAGGTTCAAGAGAAAACAGGCACTTACTGTAGAGAGTTGATTTGAAGGAAAAATATAAATTTTTTTGGGGAACTTTTTTGATGCTGCCTTTGAGACTTTTTTTGAATCTCAAAGGCAGGTTCTTACACTCGCGTTCAATTACAACGTGTTGAGGACATCCGCGAGTCGAGAGACAGCTGTCGTCAGTTCTTCTGGTGTAGCATTGGTAAAGTTAAGACGCAGAGCGGCTTTTACCTTTGAACCTTCTGGATAAAAGACCGGGCTCGGCACTACGGCAACCCAGTTTGCGAGAAGGTTTTTCGCCAGTTCGAAGGTGTCGCATTCTGGAATCTCGACCCAAACGAACATGCCACCATCGACGGGTTTGAGTACGCAACTTTCTGGCAGCTGTTTTTGCAGCTCAGCAAACATGACATCGTAACGTGATTTGTAAAGCGCACAGATGGTTGAAATGTGCGTTTCGAAGTTGTCATGTTGCAGCAGACCATGCAGCAAAGCTTGCATAGGAATACTAGAGTGCAGATCGGCACCTTGTTTAATTTTGATAAGTGGCTCAAGGTAGCTGCTTTTGCCCGTAACTACACCAATACGCAAGCCTGGTGAAGCTATTTTGGAGAAAGAGCGCAATACGATGGAGTGCTGTGGGCAGAAGTCCGAAACCAGTGGAAGCGCTTCACCAGAAAAACGCAGCTCGCGGTATGGTGCGTCTTCAATGAATGCCACGTCGTATTGTATACAAAGCTCGGCAACTTTTTGGCGAGTCTCTAGCGCCCAGCACACGCCCGTTGGGTTGTGAAAATCGGGCACGGCATAGAACATTTTCGGTTGCTGTGTAGCAAAGCATTGTTCAAGTTCTTCAAGGTTTGGACCACACTCGGTTTGTGAAACAGTCACGATGTTGGCTTGCACTAGACCGAATACTTGCATAGCACCAAGGTAGCTCGGTGCTTCCATTACCACTTTATCGCCCGGATTCACGTACGCACGCGCAATCAAATCTAGCCCTTGCTGAGAGCCCGTTGTGATCATCGCCAAATGAGATTCTGGCAGCTGGTAATAATCGGTCAAAAAATTAAGTAGCGGTGCGTAGCCTGCTGTTGCGCCATATTGAAACACCTCTGGCATATTCGCGAGGTTTTCTAGCGTCGGTTTCATTAAGTCGATCGGGAAGGTTTTTTCGTCCGGTAAGCCACCTGCAAGAGAAATGACGTTCTTATCGCTTGCTGCTGCGAGGATCTCTCGGATGTAGGATGACTTAGTTTGTTGTAATGAATGTGCGATTTCCATGTGCTGTGCTTCTCGTAATTGTCTTTTTTTATGTCACAAATAGTATAGGTAAATTGCCAAGCTTGGTGTGTCCATTTATGCTGTTAAATATGTCCATTTATGCTATTTAAGCGAAAGTTTACTCCGTGAGCCATCAACAAGTTTCCAGAATCAATGACGTGCTGTTTTACATTCACCAGGACATTAGCAGAGATTTATCGGCTAAAGAGCTAGCAGATGTAGCAGCCTATTCTGAACAGCACTTCCATCGTATTTTTAAAGATGTGGTAGGGGAGTCTGTCCATCAATATATCCGTCGCACAAGAATGGAATACGCCGCCAATCAACTGATGTTTGATACCAGCTCATCGGTGTTAGACATTGCTAACAAGTGCGGCTTTAGCTCGGTATCTTCTTTTAGCCGAGCGTTTAGAGCAACGTTCGCTATGTCTCCTGGCGCGTGGCGAAAACATGATTTACAAGTCGCAGAAAAGCCGTATCTAAAAGATCCGGAAGTGGCTGCGGGTTATCATCGGGTTGCTAAACGCGAGTTGCCAGAACCTAAAATTATGGAGGTTCCACAACGCTTTGCGGCTTATGTGCGGCATGAGGGTTATAGCCGTTCCATTCGCAATGCGTGGCTGATTTTGAAGGCGTGGGCAAGCTCTGAGAATCGGGACTTTTCGGTTCAATACGGTTTGCATCACTCCAACCCCGCTTGGGTTGAGCTCGATAAGTGTCGCTATGTGGCTTGTATGGCGATTGATAAGCCGCTTAAAGTACGCGGTGTCGTGAATCAAATGACGATTCCGGGTGGTTTGCATGCTGTTTTTCGCTTAACAGGGGTATATGGAGAGCTTCTTCCTCAATTGAGTATGGTGTTAGAAAAGTGGTTGCCGAATTCAGGCTTTAAGCAGCGTTCTACTCCCGCTTATGTTCACTATCATAAAAACCATTTCCTTAGCCATGATGAGGCGTTTGAGCTGGACTTCTATCTGCCCATCAGTTTTTTCTAACTGGAGTATTTATTTACTATCCGTAAGGAAGAAAATGCTAAGCTCTATATGGTGATTTTTTACAAATAATTGAAAATTAAATGAACATCGATCATGTAAAGCTATTTGTCCGTTTGGCTTCGACACACAACATCAGCATGGCTGGTCAGGAGCTTGGACTTTCTCCTGCTGTCGCTAGTGCGCACATCAACAAACTTGAGGACAGCTTAGGAGTTCGTTTAGTTCATCGCACCACACGCAAAGTTTCCTTAACTGAAGAAGGGCAGGCTTTTTTACCTCACGCGGAGGAGGTCCTTGCAACAGTGGAGGCAGCAAGGGGAGCTGTTGGCTCAGGGCAGAGCGCGCCAACGGGAGTATTACGTATAACCGCCTCTGCAACTTTTGGTCGCTTGCATATTGTGCCCGCATTAAAAGGTTTTATGGCGCGTTACCCAGGGTTAACCGTGGACTGCCGATTTTCTGATTCCATTATGGATCTGGTTGAGGGAGGTTTTGATGTCGCCATTCGTGTCGCTGAGTTGAAAGATTCTTCATTGGTCGCAAGAAAGCTTGCGCCAGATCGTCGTATTATCGTTGCATCACCAGATTATATTGAACAATTTGGGAGACCCAACAAGCCCCAAGACTTGACGAATCATGAGTGTATTAACTTAGTTGGAATGAATAATTGGTCATTCAATACAAAAGATGGAATGTTCAATGTAAGAACTTCTGGTCGTTTTAAAACCGATAATGGTGATGCGATGAGAGACGCGACGGTAAACGGGTTAGGTATTTCTATCAACTCGGTTTGGAGTGTTTATCAAGAATTACAAAGTGGTCAGCTAGTGGAAGTACTCGAAGATCACCCTTTAGCGATGGATGCTGGGATTTGGGCTGTGTACCCAAGCTCTCGTTTAATTGCGCCTAAGGTGCGTGCCTTTATTGATTACTTTGCTGAATACTATGGCACGCCACCTTATTGGGAGTTTGCGGAAAAGTGATAACAAGCTTCACTTATCGAATACATTGTTTTTAAGGTCCGAATAAAAACGAACCTCAAGATAATTCTTAATTGTTATTAATAGAGTTTGCTTAGGATTAATTCAATACTATCAATTATCTGCTGTGTTTTGCTTTGATCTAATGCATCAGGGTGTGGGGGCGCGAATGCTTCAATGTCATTATCGAAGTACATACCATGCGCTTGAGCAAACTCTTCTGATAGCGCAGCGCGAGTTAGAATATCTGCTCCTAAGCGGATATCACCACCAGCAACCCCATAAGCATCTTTAACCATCTTACTACCTAGGAATGATTTTGGGTTTACTGATACCAACATAGGGCCAGTGTTCTTAAGCTTTAGTCCGATTGCTCGTGACCACATCGTTAATGCCAATTTGCTTTGGGCATATGCTTCGCCATCTGACAATGGTTTGTTACCGAGTAAAGCGCTAGTGTTTACTGTTGTTTGTGCAGCTGAAGACAAATTAACCACACGACCCGTATCTCCGAGCAACGGCAATAGCTCTCTAGTGAGTAAGTAGGGAGCAATGGTGTTGACTGCGAAGCGTACATCAAGACCCTCTTTAGTTCTTGGATTTGGTGTTGCGTACACACCAGCATTGTTAATGATGACGTCTAAATGATTGAACCGTTCTGTTATCTCCATCACTATCTGTTTTACCGCATTGGGAGAGGATAAATCAGCAACAAGGCTTTCAACTTTACCACTTTTCATCTCCCTCAAACTTTGCTCAACTTGTTGAACTTTCTCTATATTCCGGCCATGGATTATTACGTGTTGTTCACGGTTAATTAACATTTTCGCGGTTTCTAAACCAATACCGTCAGTAGATCCAGTAACTAGAATTGTCTTTCGCATGATCGCTCTCATTGTTGAAGGTTAATATAGAACGATCATAGTGGCATCTTTTGCATTCGACTATTGAGACTAAAAAGAAAACACTTTCTAGGAAAAATTGAAAATAACTTTGTTGTTCTTTTTGTGGACGGTGCGACGAATTAACGTCTCATTAGATGCTACGGTTATACATGTGGTGCTCAAAAATTAGGCACTATTTTGTACTCAAATAATAGCCAAGAGGTCTCTATGTTAGGTGAAAATCACTCATTAACTCATGAATTCCCAGAACATTTGGATACCATTACTCAGCTTACCGAAAACGATGCATCATTTGCTGAAACCGTTAAAAACTACAATGCTTTAGATAAGGAAATCCGCGTACTAGAACTTCAAGGAAGCCCGATTGATGATCACGAAATGAACGTGTTAAAACATAACCGGGCTGAGCTCAAAGACTGGCTCCACTCGCGAATAATGGGTTCTTAGTGACGAAATGATCATCGGCTCGTAAATTGCGGGCCGATTTTAGTTCCAATGGACGATGCCAAGTGTGCAAACACTAGGAGTGCTGAGCAGGAGCTTGGAGCGGCAGGTGACCAGTTTTTACCCAAATGATCGTTTCTTGCTCTACAAAAGGAAAATGCTCACTCATATGTGGGCTTCGAATCCAAGAGAGAGCGGGATAGGTACCTAGCTCGTCTCTAAACTCTCCTGACAATACGAAAATTTCTTCACCACCAAAGTGACGGTGTGGTTGAAACTTCTTACCTTTTGGCCATTTAACCAATGCGACATGTTCGTGCTCAAAATTATGCAGCGGCATGACTTGCAACCCACCGACACCACTCTGCCAGCTCGCTTGGTTTGTATTAATGCGAACTGTTTCAAGATCCTCAGATTCGAACTGATTTAGTTTAACTAAAATCACACAGCCTTCTTTGCTAAATGGTGCGTGTTGACTTCCTGGAGGGTTACGAAGGTAAGTGCCGGCAGGATAGTCACCGTATTCGTCAGAGAATACCCCCTCGAGCACCAATATTTCTTCTCCTTGAGGGTGAGGATGAGTCGAAAACTGCGAATTTGGCTCGTACTTAACGACGCTGGTGGTATGCCCTGATTCTTTGGCTTCTCGTTCCAAAGGTTTGCGCCACACACCTTTGGAAGGGCTGGCGATCCACTCCTGTTGAGCAGTATCTATCACGATTCTTTTTGAAAAATCCATATTCAACATATTGAAATTCCGTTACTTATTTAATTACTAATTCTCATTAGTATACGTATAAAAAACATCAATTGATTCATTTGTTGATAGCCCAATTCATGGATTGAGTACGAACATGAAATCGGAGCCTAATTTAAATTTCCGCTTGTGTAATGAGAATTGTTATATTATAACATCGAAAAATTAAATGTTATAACATAACAAAAAGGAAAAAGTAGTGAATAAGAAATTGGTGTCTCTCGTGATCGGTAGCATTTTTGCATCCCCTGTTTTTGCCGACACACTATCGAACCCACAGATTGGTGTTGTTGTTGATGGCTACTACCAAGATGGCCAACGTCATAATTCTGAGCGCGAAGAAGGCTTTGGTCTAGGCCATACGGAATTAAACTTCTCATCAAATATCGACGACAAGTTTTACGGCGCATTGACCGCGGTTCTTGAAAGTCATGGTGATGATACAGAATTAGAGCTTGAAGAGGCATTCATCGAAACTTTGGCATTGCCATATGGTGTAAATGTGCGCGCTGGCCGATTCCTATCTGACTTTGGTTACCTGAATAACCAACACATGCACACCGATAGCTTTGTTGAGCGTCCAATTGCTTATCGTACTTTCCTTGGCTCGCACTACTACGATGATGGTGTACGTGCAAACATCGTGTTGCCAACCGACCTTTACGTAAAACTTGGTGTAGAAGCGCTCAGTGGTAGCAAAATGTCTTCTGTTGAAGATGGTTCTGAAGTTGGCGTGTACACCACGACGCTGAAGCTTGGTAGTGACTTCTCCGAATCTTCAAGTTGGCAGTTTGGTTTAAGTTACCTGCGTAACGAAAACGGCAAGGTTAAAGAATTCGAAGATCACGACCACGGTCATGAAGAAGAGCATGAGCACGATCACCATCATGGCGCAGCAGTGACAGGTGCGAACCTTTACGGTGCTGATTTTGTTTGGAAATGGGCACCAGACGGTAATTACAAATACAGCAACTTCACGCTATCGGCTGAATACATGCTGTTAGACGGTGTGGTAGACAGCAAATATAAAAACGATGCAGAGTCACCAGACAACTTAAGCGCTTACTATGTTTCGGGTGTTTATCGCTTCAACCCAAGCTGGTCAGCAGGTCTACGTTACGGCGAAGCAGAAAGCTACGATGGTCATGCACACGGCGACCACATGCATTTCACTGAGCTGAATGATAAAGAAATGGATGCGATGATCGCATGGGATTCTTCTCATTTCGGTACTATCCGTGCGCAATACACTCGCATTGATAACCAAGACAGCGAGACAGACAACGTGTTCACTCTGCAATACGTGATGACATTTGGAGCGCACGGTGCTCATGCGTTCTAAGCTGACATTGAATAAATGCAGTTTGGTGATGATGGCAGCAGGAGCTGCCATCATCTCTTCGCCTGCTTTGGCTCTAAACATTTTCGTTTGTGAGCCAGAATGGAAAGCCTTTCTTGAAAGCCACGCGCCAGATGCCAGTATTTATTCAGCGACAACGGCTAAGCAAGACCCACATTACGTACAAGCTCGTCCTTCTTTGATTGCGAAGATGCGCCAAGCGGACATGGCAATGTGCTCGGGTGCAGAACTAGAAGTGGGGTGGTTACCTATGCTGCAAGTTCGTAGCAGCAATGCGGCGGTGCAAAATGGTGCGCCGAGCATGATCTACGCGACGGACTTCGTGCGCATGTTAGATACTCATGCTCACGTTGACCGTAGCATGGGAGATATACACGCTCACGGTAACCCACATGTTCAATTTGCGGCAAATGACATGATTCCATTATCTCGTAAAGTCACGGATCGCCTAAAAGCGATTGATCCCGACAACGCACAAAGTTACCAAGTGAATGGTATGAAGTTTCGTGCTCATTGGCGTAAAAAGCTTAAAGAATGGAATGAGAAAGGGGCTGCTTTAAAGGGTAAGCAAGTTGTCGGTTATCACGCGACGTATCGTTATTTGTACGATTGGCTCGGAATGAAGCAGATTGCCGATCTCGAACCT
The DNA here is from genome assembly GCF_030248655.1 of Vibrio sp. D431a. Classification (NCBI taxonomy): domain Bacteria; kingdom Pseudomonadati; phylum Pseudomonadota; class Gammaproteobacteria; order Vibrionales; family Vibrionaceae; genus Vibrio; species Vibrio sp. D431a. Next base: position 259,792 of record NZ_JAHGAP010000015.1, read on the forward strand.
AAACCGGGCATTTCACCGACCACATCTCACCTGCAATCACTTACCAAGTTAGATGCTGACAGTTTTGATGCGATTGTTTACTCCTCTCATCAGGATCAGCGTCCAGCGAACTGGTTGCAAGATCATACTGACAAACCTGTGATTCAACTGCCATTGACCGTTTCTGAGGGTGAAAACTTGGATGAGATGTACGATCAGGTCATTGATGATTTACTGGATGTGTTAGTGCCGCCCGTTCCTGTGAAGATCTGAGCCATGGCTGATTATGCATGGCTTTTACCTGCGGTTTTGTGTGGTTTAATTGCGTTAGTTGGCAACATCGTTCTGGGGCAACAAGTTCTTAATCGTCAGATCATCTTTATAGATTTGGCGGTGGCGCAAGTCGCGGCATTGGGGGCAGCACTTAGCCACTACTGGTTGAGCCAATACGCGCTGTTCTCAGGCACATTCTTTGGCGAAATGATTGGCCCTTGGGTGATGTCTTTGATGCTTTGCGGTTTGATCGCCCTTATGGAGAAACGATACCAGCAGCATTTAGAGCCCATGATTGGCAGCTTGTTTGTCGTGTCTGCATCGCTGGCAATCCTGCTGGTGAGCAAAGACCCACACGGCGGAGACTTTATTCAAGGCATTCTTAATGGGCAACTGTTATGGGCGACTTGGGCAGACGTCTGGCCTTTGGCACTCATTACCGCTGCGATGTTGCTATTGGTTTGGTTAAAACCTGCGTTTATGCGCGGTAGTGGTTTTTATCTGATCTTTGCTATTCTGATGCCCATTACGGTCAAGTTAACCGGCATTTATTTAGAATTTGCTTTGTTGGTGATTCCAGCTTTATGTGCGGCAGCATTGAAGGGAACTCGATTCTTTGTCGCCAGTATCAGCATTGGTATTGTTGGGATCTTATCGGGTATTGCCGCATCGGCTCGCTATGACTTACCGAGTGGTGCGAGTATTGTGATCACCCTGTTTATTGCTGGCATGTTGTTTAATCTCTTGCTTCAGCCTTTTCTGGTGAAAATAACAAAACCAGCTTTTGTAAGAGATTAAGAGACAAGTAATATTGGTCTGATGAAGTAGTATTTGATTAATCAGACCAATACTTTTCTATCCAAGCCCTCCAATCGTGTAACTTTGCGCCTTCCAACACACTTTCTTACGTTGATCTTGCCATAGTCATCAAGTTGCCTTGATTAGTTCACATCCGACTCCCAGACTGTTTCTATAGTTTTTATAAGATATAAAAGACCCTGCGTATGAGAAGCGCAGCTGTAACGCGACTAGGCATAAAAACAAAAACGCTAGGGATACAAGCGAATTTGTAATCTCAACATTTAAGGAAGACCAAGATGAAACCGGAAAAAGTAGCAGTAGTCACTGGTGCGGCTCGTGGTATTGGCCAAGCGATTTGTGAACAATTACTGGAGGATGGATTCCACGTAATCGGGCTAGACATATCGCCCGTGGAATGGAGTCAGTCGGCGCAGCTAAGCAGTTATCAAGTCAACTTGTGTGATGCCGAAGCCGTAAGTGAAGTAGTAGAAAGTGTTGTAGAGCAGCACGGAAGAATCGATGCTCTGGTTAACAACGCGGGCATCACTCGAGATGCATTGTTGCCAGATATGTTAGAGCAAGACTGGGACAGCGTGATCGACGTGAACCTAAAAGCGGTGTTCTTACTCACCCAACGTGTTGCTCCTGTCATGCTAGAGCAGGGCACAGGCAGTATTGTTAGCATTTCTTCTATAGTGGGAACGGATGGTAATATCGGCCAGAGCAACTACGGCGCAAGTAAAGGCGGCGTCATCTCAATGAGCAAAGGCTGGGCGAAAGAACTTTCAAGAAAGGGTGCACAGATACGCGTCAACTGTGTCGCGCCAGGCTTTATCGCCACCGACATGACCAAGAACCTGCCAGAGAAAGTCATTCAAATGATGGAAGGCAAAACCCCATTAGGGCGCATGGGCTCAGTTCAAGATATTGCCAATGGCGTCTCTTTCCTAACCTCAGATAAGAGCGCCTACATCACAGGCCAAGTGCTCAAGATTGACGGTGGGCTGGTGTTATAGCTCGCTAATCAAAACGTCAAATAACAAACGCCCTTTACTTATATGAAGGGCGTTTTTGTTTGAGGAACCCGACTTATGTGAGTACTACTAACTACTAATAGAAAGCTTCGATGCCGCTTCGAGTTGAGTTTTTGAAGCAAAAGGCCAATACGTTTGAATAGCGTCTCCTCTTAAACACTGCATTCCCTAAAGCACAGTATTCCCAAAAGAAAAGCCCACCGAAAAGCGGGCTTTGTTCTCTTCTAATAACGAGAAAAATAACTAGTAGCTCGCTTGAATGCTGACACCGCTATAGTTTGAGTAACCTTGAATCATGACGTGATAACGTCCACTTTGCGTCGCACTGACCGTACATGTTTCATTGTTACCGTATTTGAAAGGTCGGCAGTCCCATGCATTCAGTGCTGGTTTTGCTCCAAAACGGAGATACAAATCCGCATCGCCACTGCCACCATACATTTGTACGGTTAAGCGCTGCCCAGCTTCTACATCAACATAGTAATACGCTACTTGACCAGTTGAACTACTTAAACCACTTACTGGCACGCCCGAGGTTAATTTGCCTTCTGGGTCCGGTGTTGGGTCTGGGCCACCGCAGTCTTGGCCACAATCTGCATCCGTTAAGCTATAAAGTAGCTTGTTCACGCTGCCTCTTGTGTCCGTCACTTTTCCGCTAGTTGCGCGGCTAACGATCAAGGCCTCTACTTGGCTTGGAGACAGTGAACTGTTTTCTTGAAGATACAATGCTGCTACACCCGCCACATGTGGCGTCGCCATCGAAGTGCCACTAATGGTTTTGTAGCCACCGTCATACCATGCAGATTTGATTTGTGAACCTGGCGCAAATACATCCACACAACTGCCCCAGTTTGAAAAACTCGAACGTGCATCCGTGCTAGTGGTCGATCCGACAGTTACTCCGGAAGCAACGCGTGCTGGAGAATAGTTACACGCATCGGCGTTGGAGTTACCTGCTGCTAGCATAAAGCTGACACCTGACTGAACCGCACTTTGCACCGCACTATCCAGAGCGACGGATTGACCGCCGCCTAAACTCATGTTGGCGACTGAAGGTCCGGAAGCGTTCGCAGCCACCCAGTCCACACCGGCAATAACACCAGAAGTAGAACCCGATCCGGTACAGCTCAATACTCTCACGCCGACAAGGTTGACGTTTTTCGCAACACCATACAAGCTGCCGCCAATGGTGCCAGCTACGTGTGTGCCGTGTCCATTACAGTCACTTGCATCTGCATCGTTATCGACAAAGTCATACCCTGAAACTGAGCGACCACCGAACTCAACATGCGCGTTATTCACACCAGTATCGATGACATAAGCCGTTACCCCAGTCCCATCAAAGTTGGCACTGTAGTTGTTATCGAGTGGCAAGTTTCGTTGGTCGATTCGGTCTAGTCCCCAAATGGCATTGGTTTGATTTGCGTCTGCCGAGACTATTGGGTCAAGCGATAGGATTCTGTCTTGCTCAATGTAGTCCACACGAGGATCAGAACGCAGATCTTTTAGTTGCTCAGGACTCAAGTTAGCGACAAATCCACTTATCGAGTGGTCAAAAACCGACTCCACTTTTACCGAATACAAACCAGACATGCGGTCTACGGATTGTTGCGTGAATTGCTCGAATTCCGTTGAGTTGCTCGCCATCATTTGCGGTTGTTGAAATACCACTATGTAGCGATCTGCAATGGCGATCTCGTCCGGTGCGAGCATTAATGTGGCTGGTAATATGTCCGGAGCTTGTTGTAACTCTGTACTGTCCACAATCTCATTGGATTGCGAAAAAGCGAGAGAAGAATGAAAACAGAGCGCGGAGGTGATACAACAACTTAGTAGTTTCTTTAACATAAAATGTTCCTTGAAATCATAGTCTTGTTGATTTTTACCTAGTACCAAACTGTCAACACGAAAACACAGACAATCAGCGTAGTACGTGCTGAAGTGACGTTACACAAGTCAAACTAGACAATGAGCAATTATATGTATAACTGATAATAATTCGCATACTCAGAAACATGATCAATAACCAAGCTTTATTGAAATTGAAATGCAAAGATTCATTTAGACTTAGAGCAAAATCCCTAAAATAGAATAATTCTACACACCTGGCATATTGCCTGTTATATGACCTCATCTTACCGATAATTTACGCAATAAAAACCTAACTATCTATCCTTTCATTGGTCACAACTCAAATCGGTTGATAGATGTTAATATAGCCACCTGATTTCTGATGTTTTTTAACTCATGGTTACTATCCAAGTTCAATGTCGTTTCTGTAATAAAACCAGAGCCCGTTCGTGAACATGGAAAAGGGCATTCTGGCTTTCCTCGCTCCAGATGTATCGAGTGTCGAAAGAGCTTTAACTTGATTAAGTTTACGAAGCCCGCAAGCCAGATGTAAAAGAAAAAATTGTTGATATGTCAATGAATAGCTCTGGCGTTAGGGAAACAGTACAAGTGTTGAATGTCGCATACAACACGGTATTGAGCACTTTAAAAAATCTCGCGCCAAGGTAAGTAACCTCAATGCCTTTCGATAAAGCAAATATAAGACTAATTTGTAAACTTGAAAGGCTAGCTGTATTGGTTGAGGAATATGAGGAAAACACTTCCCCATTTAAGAACTGAAACACACTTTTGCCCCTTTTCGTGTTAGCACGGAAACTGTCCTGCTACCAGACTTGTGTTTCAATAGTGCCTTGTAGTATCGAAAACACTTACCACAAACTCTAGAGATTTATGTACTATACCACCTACTGGAAGCTTGATGGGTGGTATTGACGTGAACTTATCTCAAATTGATCTGAATTTGCTCTTTGTTTTAAAGCACTTGCTCGAAGAGAAGCATGTATCTAACACCGCTATGGCTTTAAATATGAGCCAGTCTGCGGTAAGTCGAGCACTGCAAAAAATGAGAGTTTTCTTTAATGACGAATTACTGGTACGCAAGAAATACGGCTATGAACTGACTCCAAAAGCAGAGTCAGTAAGGCAAGACATTAATAATGTGATTACCAGTTTAGAAAAACTTGCCCATAGAGACTCGTTTGATCCGAGCACTGTATCAAGCACCGTTAAGGTTTACGGCCTTCTTCCTCAGATTAATACCTTAATGCCTAAGGTTATCGCTAAGATTCGGCAAGAGGCTCCAAACCTTAAGGTCAGTTTGGACTCAGCACCAAAACGTCATTTTGATGCGTTGGTGGCTGGAGATGTTCATTTCGCACTTTCCTCTCATCAACCGCCAAGCTCTGAGCAAAATATCTATCGAATGGTTGTTGCTAAGCGTACTTTCCGTTTGCTTATGAGCCGCTATCATCCACTGGCCGATTTAGAGCTAACTCCAGAGCGTTTGGCCGAATTTGACTTTGGACAAGTCTCTTTGCAGGGTGAGAAGCGATTGTCGTTTGAGCATAAATACCAAGAGCTAGGGTTAGCGAACAAAAAAAAGCGTTTATCAGCGCCAGTGCAACTGAATAACTTTAGTTCTGCTCCAAGTATCGCTGCGGAGACTGAGATTATATTTCATCTACCGACACCTTTTGCAGAGGCAGCTTGTCAAGACCCTCGCTTGATCGTTCGAGAAGTACCTGCCGAGCTACAGTTGGACTTTCAAGAAGTCTTCCTATATTGGCACAAACGCTTTAACGATGATCCTATGTGTGAATGGGTACGAGAGATCTTTAAACAGCTCTATGTTGGAACCGATACTTTAGCTTAAATGCTTATATCGGGTAATTCGTGGTTAACTATTCGTATATTGGATAGTGATATTCTCTTTTCTCGATAGTGATTAACTTGTCAGTGATTATGATAATCAGGTTTAATTGATAATAATTATTAAATGCAATTACATTTTAAGCCTATTCAATATGAAGCCTCTTTTCACATACTCTCTATTTTCTACATCAGTTGTTTCTGCTTGTATTACTGTACCTATGGTCGTTGTTGCAAATGACCAGTTACCTGAGACTGGTATCAATACAACAGCAATGGAAACCGTAGTGGTTACAGCCTCTGGTTACGAACAGAATGTCACAGAAGCGCCAGCAACAATAAGTGTTCTCACCCGAGAGCAACTTGAAAATCGCTCATATAAAGATTTGACTGATGCTTTAAGTGATATACCTGGGGTAACCGTTACAGGAGGTGGTGATGGCCAAGATATCTCAATTCGAGGTATGCCTGCTCAATATACGGCCATTCTTGTTGATGGCAGGAAGCTGTCTGGTCGAGAAACTCAAACTAATGGTAGTACGTTTACTGAACAAGACTGGCTTCCCCCGTTGAGTGCAATTGAACGTATTGAAGTTGTACGTGGCCCTATGTCAACCCTTTATGGGTCTGATGCTTTGGGGGGTGTGATTAATATTATTACGCGTAAAAATTATCAAGAGTGGCACGGAAGCTTGCGTGCAGAAACGACGCTTCAAGAAAATTCAAAATCTGGAAATAGCTATCAAGGGCAGCTTTACCTTGCTGGCCCTGTCATTGATGGTCTGTTGAGTACTTCTTTGACTGGACTGTATCAGGAAAGAAAAGAAGATGAAATTGAAGGTGGTTATGCAGGTAAGACACTCGACAACTATCGAGCTTCTTTGTACCTCACACCTACCTCGGATGACACTTTTACTCTGGAGTTCACCAATCATAACCAAGAGCGAGAGACCACTCTAGGTAAATCAGTGGAGCGAGAGTCTCAAGTTGCAGTACGAGAATATGAACGCCAATCTATTGGTTTTAGCCACGACGGAAACTACTCTTGGGGTACAAGTTCTTCATTTATCAGTAATGAAACAGTAAAAAATATCGGTGCAGATAAAGAAGTCGAGAATAGTCAAATTAATACGCAATGGGGTCTGCCTCTTAATGCTCACTACTTAACACTGGGCGCATCTTTCGAGCAAAAGGATCTGACTGATAATAAACTGTCATTGACCTCTAAAAACAAGCAATGGGCAGTATTTGCTGAGGACGAGTGGTATCTCACGGATACATTCGCTCTCACCCTTGGTTTACGTTACGACGACAATGAGATCTTTGACGGGCAATTTAGCCCAAGAGCTTACGGGGTCTGGTCTATTGACCCTAGTTGGACGCTAAAAGGTGGTGTGTCTACGGGTTATCGAGCACCTAGTTTGACACAAATGGACGAAGAGTGGGTTCAAGAGAGCTGTAGAGGGCGTTGTTCTATTTACGGTAATCCAGACTTAACAGCAGAAACCTCCATCAATACAGAGATGGGACTGTATTACGTTAATGAGCGAGACCTTTCTGCAAACATTACTTTGTTTTACAGCGACTTCAAAGACAAGATCGAAAGTGAGTTTGTCGATCCGATGTGTACTGATAGCAGAAGTTGCGACCGCACTTACGTCAACATTGATGATGCGAACAGCTATGGTGCAGAAAGTTCCGTATCTAAGGGTATTACAGAGTCAATTACACTAAGTGCAACCTACTCGTATACTCGTAGTGAAAAGAACACTAATGACGATGATGATGGCTTGCCTCTTGTACAAGCACCTGAACATATCTTCTCACTTAATGGTGATTGGGCAGTGCGTGATGATGTTGCTTCATGGGCCCGCATGAACTATCAAGGCAAAGAGAAAAACAACATCACTAGTGATAGCACAAGAACGTTGGCACCTTCTATTACTTACGTGGATCTCGGTGTGAACTGGCGTGTAACTAAGAATGTGAAGTTAATGGCAGCGGTTTATAACTTGTTCGATGAGCAAATCACAGAGGAAGAGTTTGGCTACATTGAAGATGGCCGACGCTACTGGTTAGCTGCTGAAGCGACTTTCTAATCTACTTACTTTTTTAAGCGAATAACAAAACAATGAATACGAAAATTAAGTCTGCGATGACCTCTCTGCTACTTATGCCCTTTGTCTGTTTGGCTGGGGAGTTCAATGTAGAGAAGGATATCTTGTTCAAAACTGTAGGTGAAAGAGAGATTAAACTCGATCTTTATACTCCTTCGGTTGAATCAAATACTCAGTACCCGTTATTAGTCTGGGTACATGGTGGTGCATGGAAACGTGGGAGCAAAGACGCCATCCCAGAAAAGAACCCATTATTACTTCAGTCTGTGTTGAATGAAGGTTATGCGCTAGCTTCAGTTGATTATCGTTTAAGTGGAGAAGCGATCTTTCCTCAACCAGTACAAGACATTAATGATGCACTGAACTATTTGTACGACAATGCTGAAAAGCTCGGTATTAAAGCGGACAATGTTGTGATAATGGGACGCTCTGCTGGCGGGCACCTCGCTGGCTTTATTGGTGCGACTAACTCGGCATACAACCAAGTAGATTTCTATGAGCCACCAAAGTACAAGGTCTCAGCCGTAGTAAGCTTTTTTGGCCCTACCGATTTACTTGAGTTAAGTAATAAAGGTGGCAAGAAAACCAGCAAAAAATCGTCTGTATCTCGTTTCTTAGGAGATATTCCAAACAATATTCCAAAGCTTGCCAAGAAAGCATCAACGACGAGTTATGTGAATGAAAATACTCCACCATATATACAGTTACACGGCACCTTGGATAAGCGAGTGCCTCTATCTCAAAGTGAGATACTTAAGGCTAAGCTTGATGAGCATGGAGTTACCAACCAACTTTTCATTGAAGAAGGTGTAGGACACAGTGCACCTGTCTTTGATACCGAGAAGTACGTTACTCATGTTTTGGACTTCTTAAATAAACACTTTCCGAACTAACGCTCTAGTCAATATAAGGCTTAAAAGTTCAAGGGGAAATACTGAGCCAACTGTGATTACAGTTGGCTTTTTCATGTATCTCTATTGGGCATTTTATCATTCTGATTAATGGGAGCGGCTGGCTCATTTTCAGGCAGTGGTTGAATAAATCTATGACTACTTTAGGGTATGTATTCTAACGTACTTCTGTCCAAAAAAGTGTTTCGTTAGCTTGAATTAGAATAACAAAGCGCTCTTCACGAAAGTTAAGGGCGTTAACAGCCTTTCAAGTTGTTTGAAATGAGGTATCGAGATCCGCTTCGCTCCTAGTTACGTTCAACCTTAGCTGCTACTTTTCATCAACAAATAGAGATGAGTTACCATCAAGTAGCATAGGGAAGCGAGTGAGCACTATTCTCTCAAATGAACACTAAACCCCTTCTTTGTAGCCTGTCACCTTCAAACTACTTCCTCTAGCGCTAACAATTAATTCAAATGTGCGCTGGTTAATGATTTTTCTGTAAGTAACACAATTGAACGTGATAGAAGTAACAAAATCACCTCTTTGCGGTAACGTTCCCGAAAAGTTTATATATTATCGCCCTCATTGATATAAGTAGTAGAGACGCTCTGAGTACGAGCGCTCTGAAATTCAGGCTTTAGATGGACATTTAAAGTCACCATAAGTTTGCGATTTTTCTTGGGAACGTTTGCAATATGCCTAAGTATAAATTTACGTGAGACTATGGAAATGAAACTACACACTTTGACGATGGCAGTAGCGCTTGGACTGGTTACTGCACCTGTATTCGCAGCAACAGATGTTGACGCTCTTGAAAAGCGAATTAATGAATTAGAACAGAGACTTGAGCAGACAGAAAAAGCATCCACAGAAGCAAATGAGAAAGCCTCAAGCTTTGAGTTTCATGGCTACGCTCGTTCCGGGCTGCTCATTAATGATGATCTGAATGGTGCAGTGGGTACTGGTCCTTACATGACGGCAGCTGGTGCTATTGGCGCGCCAATTGGACGATTAGGGGTTGAGGATGATCATTATGTGGAAGCAAACCTTATTCACAAACGCTTTGCAGATGATGGTTCCAGCTCATTGTTCCGAATCATGTTGGCAGATAGTACGGAAACCAATAACGAATGGACAGCGAGTGAGAGTCAATTAAACGTTCGTCAGGTATATGCTGAGCTAAACAAGTTGAGCATGTTCTCTGAATCAAGTGCGTTTGCTGACGCGACGTTTTGGGCTGGTAAACGATTTGACCGTGATAACTTTGACATTCACTTCTTTGACTCGGATATTGTTTTCTTATCTGGCACTGGTGCTGGTGTGTATGACGTCCAAATGAGCGAATCATGGAAAGCAAACTTCTCGATCTATGGTCGTGATTTTGGTGAGATTGATAGCTCGTCAACGGATGTTGAAAACTATATCGCGACAATGAACAACCGCTTCGGTAATTGGCAATTGATGCTGAGCGGCATGACGTCAGCTGATAACAATGATCGCGTAGAAGGCGCAGCGGACAAAGGTTTACATGCGATGTTTGCCTACCATGGCGATACCTTCTTTGGCATGAGTGAAGGCTTTTCTAAAACTGGTATTTTGATGGGTGATGGATTGGGTGCGGAACTTAAAGGCATCGGTTCAAACGGAGATTTGTTAGAAGACGCAAAAGCCGTACGCTTGTTTAGCTATGGTGTAACACGCATCGGCGACAACTGGCGTGTAGCACCTGCGTTGCTAGCAGAACACAGCCAAGATCGCTTTGCTAAAAATGATGAATTTACGTGGGCATCGTTCAACATCCGCTTAGCGCAAGAGTTTACGCAGAACTTTGAGATGGTTTATGAAGGCTCATACCAATACATGGACCTAGACAATGCGATTGATAAAGCAAGTGGCAGTTTTTACAAAGCGACAATTGCACCAACGCTTAAGATGTCTACCGCTGCAGGTTTCTTTGACCGTCCGGAGCTACGTTTTGCAGTTAGCTACGTTGATTGGAGCGAAGACTTGAATGGCTACTCGATTAGCCAGGATGCGGGTGCTGCAACGATGGGTGATGGTGGTGAAGTTCTGTTTGCACTGCAAATGGAAACTTGGTTCTAAAGGGACCTAACCTACAAAGAGTAATAAGAAAAGCGCCAACTGATTTCAGTTGGCGCTTTTTCATTAACAGGACTGACGCTCAATAGTTTTGAAGGTTAGTACCATCTTACTCATTTCAAAACTTCTGTTGGCAATTCTATCTAGTAACAGTTTCGCACCATTTTCCCCTGCTTTATCAAATGCATAGTTAAATGTTGATAAGGTTGGGGTGCACACTGATGCGAGCTCATCATCACCAACGCCTAGCACTAAAACGTCTTTACCCGGTGTTAACCCGAGCTCTTGAATCGCTCTCATCGCACCGATAGCAATACGGTCTGTCGCACAGAACAAGCCATCTAGCTTAGGGTTCTTTGTTAAGTGTTGTTTTGCCAATGAATAGCCAGAATCGATGGTAAAGTCACCACGAGCATGGAAGGCGAGCTCAAAACCATGATGCTGTAGCGCTTGAACAAATCCTTCAGAGCGTTGCTTATCTACCGCGATATCGTCACCTTGCACACCAATAAAACCCATAGTTTGGCAACCTTTTGCAACCAGTCTATTTCCCGCTTCAAACCCTACTCGTGCGTCATCATGAATGATGCTTGGAATATTAAACATGGAACCATCTTGACCGACGAGCACAACTGGAACGGCTGAGTTTTGAATTGCTTTTACCAGTTTGGAATCGAGGTGGGTGGCGTAAAGAATGATCCCTTCAACCCGTTTTTGGTTAAAGATCTGAATGTATTCCAGTTCTTTTTCGTGGGCTTGGTGAGTGCTAGCAAGTAAGACATGTTTCCCGGCTTTTTCAAGGACATCGGTTAATCCATCGACACCTTGGGATGTGGCATGAGAGGAAACCCGAGGAACAATGACACCAACCAGATTGGTCTTTTGAGATTTTAGATCTTTAGCGACTTGGTTCGGCACATAGCCACACTCCGCTACTGCTTGGCGGACCTTCAGTTTTGTCGCTTCTTTTACGCCATATTCATCGTTTATAACCCGTGACACTGTTGATTTTGATACGCCAGCCAGACGGGCGACATCATGCAGACTCGCCATTGTTCCTATCCATTCTGTTTTTCGTTTTTGGGATTGTTTGCAAAGAGAAGATGAAAAGCTCTTTGATAAGTAGCGATTCTAACCTCCTATACTGCTCTTAGGGAGAGAATTTGACGATCATTCTCACATTCTCTCTGCTTTATCTTTGATCATTTGGTTTTATTGAGCAAAAATCTGTTTTGCAAACGTTCCCGAAAATTTCGCAAGCTCAGATAATAATCCAATGGGGTATGAAATGAATTATCCGGCAGTAGCAAAAGAGTTGTTAACTCTATTAGGTGGTAAAAGCAACATCACCGCACTTGCGCATTGTGCGACACGCTTACGCCTTGCCGTTGCAGATGAGCAAAAAATAGATGAACAAGCGATTGATAGCCTTGAAGGAGTAAAAGGGCAGTTCAAAGTTGCGGGTCAGTACCAAATCATTTTTGGATCTGGCATCGTAAACCAAGTTTATGCAGAAATGGCGAAGTTGACGGGGATGAGTGAAATGTCCACCAACGACGTTGCGTCTGCTGGCGCAGAGAAACAAAACATTGTTCAGCGCGCGGTGAAAGGGCTGTCTGATATTTTCGTTCCAATCATTCCAGCAATCGTCGCTGGTGGTTTGTTGATGGGTATCTATAACCTATTGACTGCTCAAGGCTTGTTCATTGATGGTAAATCTTTGATTGATGCCAACCCAGGACTGACAGACTTGGCGAACATGATCAACACGTTTGCGAACGCGCCGTTTGTTTACCTGCCTATTCTGCTGGCATTTTCAGCCAGTAAGAAGTTTGGCGGTAACCCATATTTAGGGGCGGCGCTAGGTATGTTGATGGTTCACCCTGACTTGCTGAATGGTTGGGGATTCGGCGGCGCATCTGTGTCTGGCAACATTCCGGTTTGGAATATTCTTGGCTTTGAAATCCAAAAAGTGGGTTACCAAGGTTCGGTGTTACCGGTTTTGGTATCGGCATTCATTCTTGCGAAGGTTGAGCTAGGCTTACGTAAAGTCATACCTTCTGTTTTAGACAACCTTTTAACGCCATTACTGGCGATTTTCATAGCGGGTTTGCTGACGTTTACTGTCGTCGGTCCGTTCACGCGTGATATCGGTTTCCTATTGGGTGATGGTCTGAACTGGCTATACAACACTGCTGGCTTTGTTGGTGGTGCGGTATTTGGTCTTATTTATGCTCCGTTTGTTATTACTGGTATGCATCACAGCTTCATTGCTATTGAAACTCAACTTCTTGCGGATATTGCGACGACGGGCGGCACCTTTATCTTTCCTATTGCGGCGATGTCTAACGTTTCTCAAGGAGCGGCTGCGTTGGCGGTGGGCGTGATGAGCAAAGATAAGAAGATGAAAGGTATTGCGATTCCATCTGGTGTTACGGGTTTGCTGGGTATTACAGAACCGGCTATGTTTGGTGTTAACTTAAAACTACGTTACCCATTTATTGCGGCAGTTTGCGCTGCGGCGTTATCAAGTGCGTTCATCACAATGTTTAATGTGAAAGCTCAGGCATTGGGCGCAGCTGGTCTTCCAGGCATCATTTCCATTACGCCAGAGAAGATTGGGTACTACATCGCGGGTATGGTGATCGCGTTCTTGACCGCATTTGTTCTCACCATTGTTCTTGGTATGCGTGACCGCGCTAAAGTCGGTAGAAAAGCAGCGGCTTAATCTGAACTCCTTAGGGGTGGAGTCCCCCAAAATCCACTTCTTTTCCTAAATGTTTGGGATGCTAGCCAAGCACTAATGGCTTGGCTAGCCTTTTTCAATTTTTACTTGGTAGTGAAGGTGTTCAACACGTTGGACTATCAGGGCTTTAATTTCAAGGTAAGCAAGATGAATCAAGTGTGGGTAACTGGTGATGCTGTTGTCGATCTAATACCGGAATCTGAGACTTCTTTACTCAAATGTCCCGGTGGTGCACCAGCGAATGTCGCCGTAGCTATTGCTCGTCTATCTGGTAAGAGTGCGTTTTTTGGACGTGTGGGTGATGACCCATTTGGTCGCTTCATGCAATCAACGCTCGATCAAGAGGGCGTGAGCACGGAGTTTCTCGTTAAAGATCCTGAGCAAAGAACATCAACAGTGGTGGTGGATTTAGACGAGCAAGGTGAGCGCAGCTTTACGTTTATGGTAAAACCGAGCGCTGATCAGTTTATGTCTGTTGAAGACATCCCAAACTTTAAGCAAGGTGACTGGCTACACGTTTGCTCAATTTCACTGGCAAATGAGCCAAGTAGAAGCAGCACGTTTGAGGCGATCAAAAGAGCAAAAGCCGCTGGTGGTTTCATTAGCTTTGACCCTAACTTGCGCGATGAAGTGTGGCAAGATCAATCAGAGATCCAAGCTGTAGTGATGAAGGCTGTAGCGATGGCTGATGTGGTTAAGTTCTCTGAAGAGGAGCTTTTGTTCTTAACTGACTCAACATCGATGGCGCAAGGTTTACAACAAATAGCCGCTTTGAATATTGCTTTGGTCTTGGTGACACAAGGTGCTAAAGGCGTTTGGCGCGTCTTTGAAAATCAGAGTGAGCTGATCACTGGTCAAGTCGTTAGTCCGATTGATACCACAGGTGCGGGTGATGCTTTTGTCGGAGGGCTACTGGCATGTCTGTCTCAGCATGACGATTGGAAAAATCATCCTGTTGTTAGCTCTGCGATTCAATGGGCAAATGCCTGTGGTGCATTAGCGACGACGCAAAAAGGCGCAATGACCGCGCTTCCGACCCAGACAGAATTGCTGCAATTTATTGGGCAATGATCTTCAGATCCAATTTCAGTTGAGAAAAATTATGAGCTTAAACAACCGTTGGACTGTAGAGCAAAGATATCGCCGACTTGAGCAAATCCCTCAGTGTGATATCGAAGAAATGACACTTTCACGTCAGCAAGATAAAGGCTTTCCTAGTTTTCATATCGCCCCTAGATTTGGGCTGTTAAATGACCCAAATGGGTTGTGTTATTTCAATGGTGAGCACCACATCTTTTACCAGTGGACGCCTGTGGGACCAGTCCATGGAATGAAGTATTGGTACCACCTTTCTACTAAAGACTTCATCCATTTTACTGATCATGGTGTGGGTTTTCATCCCGACCAAGACTACGATTCACATGGTGTCTATTCGGGCGGTGCTTTGGTGGAAAACAACAAGGCTTTGCTGTTTTTTACTGGTAATAAGCGTGACCAAAACTGGAATCGAATTCCAACACAGTGCTTTGCCACCATGGATTCAGATGGCAACATTGAAAAGCATGGTGTGGTCATTGAGAACGAACATTACACGGAGCACTTTCGTGATCCAAAAGTTTGGAAGAAAGGCGACGACTATTTGATGGTGGTGGGTGCTCAAACCAAAACCGAGCATGGTTCAATGGCGCTCTATCAAAGCAAAGATTTGAAAACGTGGCAGCATAAAGGTCCTATCAAGACCAAGTTTTCTGACCTTGGGTACATGTGGGAGTGTCCTGATTTCTTTGAGATTAATGGTCAATCGGTGATGCTGTTTTCTCCACAGGGCGTGAGCAGTAATAATCCTTATGATTTCAAAAACATCTATTCTGTTGCGTATATCGTGGGTGATCAGTTGAACCTAGAGTCGATGATTTTAGAAAACCACCAAGATATTTTGCAGCCAGATTATGGGTTTGATTTCTACGCCCCACAAACCTATTTAGATGAGAATGGGCGTCGCATTCTTATTGCATGGATAGGGTTGCCAGAAATCGACACACCATCGGTCACACACCAGTGGGCAGGAATGTTGTCTCTTCCTAGAGAACTAACGTTGAAAGATGGTTTTCTTGTTCAAGCTCCGCTCCCTGAGCTGAAGAGTTTAAGAAAAGAAGAGGTGGTCTTTGCACAATCCCATACACTGGAAAGCACAAGTTGTTTGATCCAATTAGACCTTGAGGGCGATGGCTTTGAACTTGAGCTGAGTAACCTCAAAGGTGACAACATCGTCTTTAGTGCGACAGAGCACGAGTTTATGCTGGACCGTCGTCACATGTCTCATTTGTACGCAGAAGAATTTGGTGGTATTCGAAAAGCACCAAGATTGGACGCTAAGCAGACGATTGAGATGTATATCGACAATTCTGTCATCGAGATTTTCATTAATGGCGGCAAACACACGATGACCAGTCGTTTCTTTATTGATGACCTCAATACGGTAACGTTGAGAGGGTTGGAGCAAGCAAGGCTTTTCCCTTTGAAAGGTATAACTGGTTTGTTTGAATCAGCTAAGTAACGGTTTCGAATACATTAAAACGCCCTTCATTGATTTAGTGAAGGGCGTTTTTCTTTCTAACTATCTAACTTAACTGCCTATCACGCACGTAAGTTGTTTGAACTAAGGTATCCAGAACAACTTCATTCTTGGTGACTTTGAAGTTTAGCGGTTGTTCTAAATCCCCAAATAGAGGTGCGCCGCCGAGTGTCGCTTACTCATCGTTGGCATCTCGAACCTAGTTCACATTATCGCGACGTTTTTACTTATAGCGTGAAAGAAAATCCCATAACCAAAGGTTCTAACTAAAAGAGATTGCAGGACTTTTATTTAGCGAATTCGACCTAATATCTTGAGTATGCCTAATCGCAGTTGGCGAAGAGGTGATGTTAATAATGCTTGCTGGCGCGTAAGACCCGTCAGTTTGAAGATGCATTCAAACACAATAAGGGAAAACAATGGCTAACGAATACATTCCACCAAAAGTTTGGACAAACGATAATGAAAACGGCGGTCAGTGGGCGAGCATCAACCGTCCGGATTCTGGCGCACGTCATGAGCAAGAGCTTCCAGTTGGTGAGCACCCATTCCAACTTTACTCAATGGGTACCCCAAACGGTCAGAAAGTGACGATCATGTTTGAAGAGCTTTTGGCGGCTGGCGTAACGGCAGCAGAATACGATGCATACCTGATTAAGATTGGCGATGGCGACCAGTTTGGCTCTGGCTTTGTGGCTGTTAACCCAAACTCTAAAATTCCGGCATTGGTTGACCGTTCGGGTTCTGAGCCAGTGAACGTGTTTGAATCTGGCAACATCTTGTTTTATCTAGCAGAGAAGTTTGATCATTTCTTACCAAAAGAAGGCGCTAAGCGTGCTGAGGTAATGAACTGGTTATTCTGGCTGCAAGGTTCTGCGCCATATCTAGGCGGTGGTTTTGGTCACTTCTACGCGTACGCACCAGAGAAGTTCGAGTACCCAATCAACCGCTTTACAATGGAAGCAAAACGTCAGTTAGATGTATTAGACAAGCGTCTTGCGAACAATGAATTCTTAGGTGGCGATGAGTACAGCATCGCTGATATCGCAACATGGCCATGGTACGGCAACCTTGTGTTGGGTCGTGCTTACGATGCGGCTGAATTCTTAGACGTAGAAAGCTACAAAAACGTTGTGCGTTGGGCAAAAGTAATTGATGAGCGTGAAGCGGTAAAACGTGGTCGAATTGTGAACCGTTCATGGGGTGAAGAATGGGAGCAGTTACCTGAGCGCCACAGCGCAGAAGATATTGATAAAGTATTGAAACTTAAACCATAAGCAATCTTGGCCTAGCTACGTCAAATGAGTTTAGTTTTATCTATGCTTATACAGTGACCTTAATCAAATCTATAGCGCACCATATACGGTGCGCTATTTTTATTCTCATTTAGTCTCGAAATGCTAATTTATATCACCTCTTGAAGAGCATTTAGTTCGTAGATGAATCTTTAATGTATTTATATATTATGATGCAAAACAAAGCTCATATTTCCATGTTAAATATGGACTGGTTATACTGCTTTCTAATAATTAAATTATTTAAAAATTATAAACTGATTTTATATCCATTATAAATAAAATTAATGATAACTAATATTTGACATAACCACTAATTTTGTGTGGAATATGCGGGTTGATTTGTTTTGATGAAATAAAATTAATTTCTAATACTTTTATTTCTGGCAAGCTTAGCTTTTAGCGATGTTTAATTATTAATGCTTATATCATGAAAGAGGATATGTATGATGTCGTCGTTTGAGTCGTACTGGGTTGGGATACGTCAAAGAATAGCCGCACAAACCGAAGGTAACCGCAGTTTAAAGTCTCTAGTCATTAAAAAGCAGCGTGTGAACTTAAATAACAGTGGGTTATCCTTTCGCGCTAAGTCCGGATGCCTTATCCCTCACTGTTATACCAAGTTCTCTGATGAGATAAACCTAAAAACATCGAAAAAATCGTCTCTTAGTTTTAAAAAAGGAAAGCTGTATTTTTCTCCAGTTTAATAATAAATGAAATTTACATAAATTATAATATTAGGTTTTTAAATTTATCGATAATTGATTACGATTTTATGATGCGTTTTCAATATGTTTTCTTGGTAAATAATTAGCTGGGCTTATTGTTGATTGTTTTTGTTGTTTCCTATTTAGATATGGATAAAAGCTCAACTACTTTTCCTATACCAACTTACTCCCTGAATTGACTTGCGCGCTTTTTCTCCCCTCTCAAAAAACATAGCGTTACGGAATTATTTTCGCTCCTGTTTCATTCTTCAAGACGAAAGCTCTACCTACCTCTCATTATTTTCGACAAACATTGAGTAAAAGTAACCAATCGTAACAAGGTGGCTGTAACTGAGCGCCGTTTCAATATACTCGTTTTTTAACTAGGTAATCCCGCGCTTTGAATTCATTCGGGTACCGTTTGTAAGCCTTAAATGCTACTAAGATAAGATGTCATGATGAGAAAAAGTACTATATTACACACAGTGTTAATTACAGGGTTCGCTGCTGTATCCTCGTTGGCTTATGCTGCGCCTTCAGTTGTGCCAAATGCGCCGGAACTCAGTTCTCGTGGTTATGTTTTGATGGACTTCCATACGGGGAAAGTACTGGTTGAACGTGATGCCCACAAACGTTTAAACCCCGCGAGTTTAACGAAGTTGATGACTGCTTATGTAGCTGGTCAAGAAATTAATACAGGCAATATTACGTTGAATGATGAGGTTGTCATCAGCCGAAATGCTTGGGCAAAAAATTTCCCAGATTCTTCAAAAATGTTTATTGAAGTCAATACTTCCGTTTCTTTGTCTGACTTATACCGTGGTCTGATTGTTCAATCTGGTAACGATGCCAGTGTTGCTATTGCTGAGTATGTTGCGGGAAGTGAATCAGGGTTTGTGAGTTTGATGAATAGTTGGGCCGCCAAGCTTGAATTGTCTAACACGGCATTCACCAACCCTCACGGCCTAGACAGTGACGGTTTATATTCGACACCTTATGATATTGCCAAGTTGGGCCAAGCGATTATTCGTGACTTACCTGATATCTATCCGCTGTATAGCGAAACCTCGTTTACTTACAATGGCATCACTCAATACAACCGTAATGGCTTGCTTCGTGATCGTAGTATGAATGTCGATGGCATGAAAACTGGATATACAAGCGGTGCGGGTTATAGTCTAGCGACTTCTGCAATACAAGGTGATATGCGTCTGATTGCTGTAGTGATGGGAGCGAAGAGCGAGAATGTTCGTGAATCAGAAAGCAAGCAGCTGTTAAGTTATGGCTTCCGCTTTTACGATACGGTAATGCCGACTGAGGCGGGTGCGGAACTTGCGAAAGCTCGAGTTTGGATGGGCGAAAAAGACGAGCTTACTGTTGGCGTAGCTAACGATGTTTATCTCACTTTGCCAAAAGGAGATGTAAAAAATCTGCAAGCGGAAGTTGAATACAACGGTGATTTAGTTGCGCCAATTTCTGAGCAACAAGTGGTTGGTAAAGTGCTTTACAAAGTCGAAGGTAAGGTCGTAAATGAAGCCGAGCTCGTTGCATTGGAGTCCGTGGAGGAAGGCAGTTTATTCAAGCGAATTTTAGACTGGTTTAAGCAATTGGTCGCTAGCTGGTTCTAAACAGTAGCGAACTTCTGTCTATATCACTCTATCTTGTTAATGTTCTATTAAATCAATTTACTAAGGCGGCCAACGTGGTCGCCTTACGTTTTTGGAATACTCGTTGCGTTAAAACGCAGGCCTTCTTGTAAGGGTGTGTTTTACCTGACCAAGAGCGTTTTGTGTTTTTGGGTGCGAGAGAAAAGAAACTAGAACAAGAATGGAGTGACACGTGCACAAGATTTTATCTTTGACATTGATTTTATCGCTCATGGGCTGCGCTATGCCTTACCAGCAGGAGGTCGATAGCGGCCAATGTGTTGGAGTCATGACCTCTCAGGATGCATATGGTTATTTAAACCCAAACCATTACACGATGCAGGTACTCGCGCTAAAGCAAGAAAAAGATGTGAAAGATTATATTCGCTATATCGATCCTAAGCATCCGGTTTGGGTTAACTGGAAAAACAGCCGAGGCACGCGTTGGTATACGGTAACTGTTGGTGATTTTAAAACGAAACAGGATGCCTACAATGCGCTTTCTTCATTACCAAGCCGTGTAAAGCAGTCATCCCCGTTTGTGCTGACTTTTGCGGAAATGCAGCGTAAGCAACAAACGAGTGTTGTGAGAATGCGTTAGCCAACAAAAAACGGAAGCGATGGCTTCCGTTTTTGTATTTAGGAGTAAGCTTAAAGCGCCGCTAAAATCGTTTCTGCTTTGCTTGCTTCAAACTCTTTTGGCTCTTCAACGTTAAGCTTAGTCACTGTGCCGTTTTCAATGATCATCGCGTAACGTTGTGAGCGAATACCACCAAAGCCGCCTGTATCCATTTCAAGACCTAATGCTTTAGTAAAGCTAGCGTCGCCATCGCCCAACATCAGAATCTCAGAAGCGTTTTGAGCTTCGCCCCACGCTTGCATCACAAATGCATCGTTTACAGAAACGCACGCAATTAAATCAACACCTTTTGCCTTTAGCTCATCAGCTAATACCACATAGCCTGGTAGATGAGCTTCTGAACAGGTAGGGGTGAATGCGCCAGGTACAGCAAAGAGTACGACTTTCTTGTTCGCAAACAGTACTGTAACGTCGTGGTTAACCATACCATCGGCAGTCAACTCACTTAGAGTTGCAACTGGTAGAGCTTGGCCTTGTTGAATCATGATTATATTCCTTTTTGTGTGCTAGTTTAGCTTTCTCAGTCTAGCGTTTATAAATGCGGTTAACCACAGAGTTTTTGTAGGGTTTTAATACCTACGCGTTTGACCTAAGGCGTGGCACTGATGCCTTTATTGCAACGCTTCGTGCTGGTTTACGTATTGGCTAACAAGGTGACGATATTTCGCCTTTAACTCGTTATCGATAAAGCTGGCATCAATCGCGTTCATTGTAAATTGGGCAAGTTCACTCTTACTCATTGGATGTGCGTTGTTGACGGCCAGAAAGTTATCCGTCATGTAGCCACCAAAGTACACAGGATCGTCTGAGTTAATCGTTACGGCGACACCTTTTCGTAGCAAATCCACAATATTGTGATCTTTCATATCGTCGAATACACATAGCTTAAGATTCGATAACGGACACACTGTCAGTGGCATTTGGCTTTCGATTAAGGATTCAACTAATGCTTCATCATCAACACAGCGAACACCGTGATCCACGCGGCTCACGTAAAGCATTTCAATTGCATCGCTAATATTTTGTGCGGGGCCTTCTTCACCTGCGTGAGCAACGGTAAGTAAGCCTTCTTCTACTGCTTGTTTAAATACGCGCTTGAATTTAGCTGGCGGATGACCTTGTTCTGAAGAATCTAGTCCAACACCAATGATCTTATCACGGTGTTTCAGAATAGCCTGTAGGGTCTCTATGGCGCTCTCTTCTGAAAGGTGACGGAGAAAACACGCAATAATTTGCGAGGTAATGCCAAGTTTTTCGTGACCATCTTTTAGCGCGCGAGCGATTCCATTGATAACAGTGTCAAAGTCTATGCCGCGTTCTGTGTGTGTTTGAGGGTCAAAAAAGATTTCGGTATGAATAACGTTGTCTTCTTTACAGTGCAGTAAGTATTCCCAAGTGAGATCGTAAAAATCTTGCTCCGTACGCAGAACTCCCGCTCCTTGGTAATAGAGGTCGAGAAATGATTGTAAGTCTGTGAACTGATATGCGCTGCGTAGTTCACTCGGAGAAGAGTAAGGGATCTCGATGCCGTTTCGTTTTGCTAATTTGAATAAGAGTTCCGGCTCAAGTGAACCTTCGATATGTAAGTGCAGCTCTACTTTTGGAAGACCTTGAATAAATGCGTTCATATTCCACCTTATGTGTATTGTGGATGCAGTTACTCTAAGAATAGGTATAGATAGAAATAAATCGAACGCTATCACAAAGAGTAAGACCCACGATGATCTCAACTCTTCGTAATCAGCACTTTGCGGGAACTGGTAGAGACCCCCAAACCATATCATTGGGGTTATACGAAGCAAACGAGAGGGATTATACGCAAAAATATCGCTTTGGCTATACGCAAATAACCTAACTGTCATTAGTCACGGGTTTTCCTGTGAGCGAAACGACTATTTGCAAGTCCACTTGAGTATAGAGGAGCCAGTTGTTTTTGCGTGTGTGAGAGGCACGTGTAATTAGAAGAGTAGTCTAAAAGAGTGGAGATTCGTTTGAGCAAAGGTAGGTGGCGGTACCTTGCACAACGATAAAGGCAGAGAAAGCACTAGAGAGCATTTATAGATCGAATAACTTATCAAATTCTCTTTGTTCCATAATGTCTTCTATGCGGCGTCGAGTTTTCTGCTTTACCGCCGCCGCGTTTTGTTCAGACTCTTTTTTGTCTTTTTCTGACTGCTTCTTACTTTTTCTAGCCATTGGATACCTTCCAAATTAGTTGCATTATCCATTAATGCATGAAAACTGAATCAGTTAACAGTAAAACTTCCTAACTTTGAACCTGAATCACAGAGAATAGTTCCAGATTGCGTTTTCTCACAATATTCAAAATCGATCATGAAGCTATGAGAAAGAAGTTTCGGTAATACGTGCCTTCGTAAAATATCACCATTTAATTGATGTATTTTAGCGTTCCAAGAGGTTTGAGGTTGTTCTAAATTAAATTCAATTTCTAACATTTATTCTCCTGTTTTTTAGTGATTTTCTCTTTGTTAAGTAATTGATACCAATGCCTTTGACGGCCAGTTCTTTTTGAGGACATGATTTTTCCTATAAATAATAAATTAAGCAGTACTATTCAGTTTATTTTAGATAGCACAAAGCAATGCCTAAAATTAGGTTGAGTGATTGATGAAAGAATATTTTTGAAGGAGAGAGGTTTGGTGCAGCATGGGCATGCTACACCAAGAAAAGCAGTCTTATAGAGGAGTTACTTCAGTCGCTTGAGGACCTTTTTTACCTTGCTCTACATTGAAGCTTACTTTCTGACCTTCAGTCAGTGTTTTGAAACCGTCAGAAACGATAGCGTTAAAGTGTACGAATACATCTTGGCCGCCGTTGTCTTGAGATAGAAAACCGAAGCCTTTAGTTTCGTTAAACCATTTTACTGAACCAGTTACTTTAGACATAAAAATACCTTTGAATTAAACATTAAAATTATGATTTGTTTTGTGGATCTTTTCTAAGCTATTGAATGTTCAATCAAGAGGAAGTTGTACGCAGGTGTCTGAATTGGGGATTCAAGATTTTACTGAGAGGAAACTTAAACTAAATGTTGCATTAACAGCTCTCTTCTAAGAGCCAAGGCACACTATACACCTTGTTTAGAAAATAGCTACATTTATTTTAGATAAATTAAATGTGCTCATTATTAACTCGATAAATTGTATTGTTCGAAAAAGTTGAATAAGTAGAACGAATAGTATGGCTCATAATTTTAGCTCATCAACCTAAAATAGAACCTTATCGATAGCCATAGATTGAACATGCGATTTGCAAGCGGTCACAAAGATAAACTAGGAGAACTAGTATGAGTACATTCAGAGACATTCGTCAGCTTATTCCTGCGCAACCTACTGCTGATGGTGATGGAGTGAAAATTCGCCGAGTAGCGGGTTTCAATCATGCTAGCTTTTCTCCATTTTTGATGATGGATGAACTCAAATCAGAAGACCGTGCTGACTATATCGGCGGTTTCCCTCCGCATCCGCACCGCGGTATCGAGACGCTTACTTATATGTTGAAAGGTCATTTCCAGCATCGTGATCATATGGATAATGTTGGCGAGCTTCGTTCCGGTGGTGCACAGTGGATGGCGGCAGGAAGAGGCGTCATCCATAGCGAAATGCCTATTATGAAGGAAGGCGAACTGCATGGTTTCCAAATTTGGATTAACCAGCCTGCGAAAAATAAGATGCAGCCAGCTCAATATCATGACTTTCAACCTGAAACGATCACTGAGTTTGATACTCCGAATACGGGGGTTGTACGTTTGATTGCGGGTCATATGACTATAAACAACGAACGAATTCAGGGGCCGCTAACAGAGACAGGTGTTGCTGCCACGGTAGCCGATTGGAGAGCGATGGGTGGTCAAGCTTTGAATTTGAACACGGATCAAGACAACAACATGATGCTCTATGTCTATAAAGGTCGTATTCAATTAAAAGGTCGTGAGATCAATCAAGGCGAAATGGCCATTTTATCGAAAGGTGAATGGGTTGAATTACAGGCCGAAAAAGAGAGTGGTGCACTGATCTTTATAGGTGAGCCAATTAATGAACCCGTGGTGCATTATGGCCCTTTTGTCATGAATAGCATGGAAGAGATAGAACAAGCCATCCAAGACTACAACTCTGGGTTGTTTGAAACTTACTAGTTTTGACAGCCTACTCGCTTTCTCAGTTAGCGAGCAAATTAAAACAGTTTTGAGCCTGAATATTGGGCTCGACCAGAAGCAAATACGATAATCCACTGCCATCGAATTTGCGTTAGCCACGTTTAATCCACGTGGCTTTTTTCTACTTCTGACTCCAGCGTATGATGGCTTCCTTTCCTGCTTCAATTCCTAACTCATAAGCATGACGCAGTGGTGCTGGCGATCGACTCAGCCGTTTCAACTTGAATGTTTCAGGAGGACACACTTGAATGATTTCGATACCAGGTGGTGGGTTGTTGATCAGCGCTAAGGTCTGATTGTAGCGAACTTCACGTGTCAACATAGGTTCAATTAATCCGGGCGTTTCTTTCAACATCCTCCTAGTTAGGGCGCTGAATTTTCCTCTTGGCTTTTGATAGCTTGCGGGCTGACTGCGTAAAACCATAATCTTTTTGGCTCCTCGCTTTATTGCTTCTGCAACAGGAAGTGCGTCTGAGACGCCACCATCAACGTATTGAATTCCGTTCAGTGATACGCCATTTCGGTAAAGTACAGGCAGTGCGCTGCTGGCTTTCATTGTTTCTGCCAAGTCGTCGACATCAGGAAGGTGGTACTCCGCTTGCCCATTGTCTTGACGCGTCACGCCTAAAAAGAAAGGTCGTGAATCAGCTTTGAGCGCAGATTTATCGATTCCAAGTTCTTCGAGGGTGACATTCCACATCCAGTCTAAGTTCATCATATCACCACCACGTAGAAGTTGAGATGGAGAGATAAATTCTTTTCTTAAGCTGTAATCGAGGTAGATTTTTAAGTTACGTCCGGGCATTTTAGCTAAGTAGGCAGCCAAGTTGCTAGCACCCGCAGACACTCCCCAAAAGCTATCAAATGGAGAGAACTCGCTAGCAAGAAAATGATCGAGTATGCCGCATGAAAATACGCCTCGCATGGCTCCACCTTCGACAATCAATGCTCGAGAGCCTACTTTTTCCATCACTTCGCTCCACTCTTTATCAATCGGATAATAGCGTGCAGCTTAACGCATAATGGTTTTATACCCAAGTGGGCCAAAGGTCTATTGGTTGCGTTCCTTTGAATAAAAAGGGCATCAACGGATGCCCTTGTCACTTTTAGCTTATGGAATTGCGGGTAATTGAGTCGCTAATTTAGTGAAGGAGACCGAGCGAATTAGCCCCCTTACATAGAGCCATACCTGTAGTCCCATACTGATCGTTGTTGGAATAGTTTGATGATCACTTGTTAAATAGGCATACAAACACTATCCAGAGCGTTGTAAGCAAAAGTAATGGGGTGAATACTTTCTGGATAGAAGCGCCATCAGTTAAATTGTAAATTTTGATGGATTCATTATAGAACGCTCGTTTGAATTCTTTGAAGCTAATGTCGCTCTTCGCATGCGACTGTTCATAGTGCTGGTGCGCAGCGTCCGATAGCTGGTATTCCAAGTCTTGGAGCTCGTACTCCTTGTTAAAAAACGCATCCCAAGCCGAAAGGCGGGCTATCGTTTTAGGAGATGGATCCCCATTTAGTTTCTCTAGACGTTTAGCATAAGCTGCTTGATATTTATCCACGGTATATTCCTGTCTGAATAGACGTTGAGTTAGAACATATGTAAAAAAGAAAAATAAGTAATAAAAGGTTTTTTACGTTCTATACCTGTGATAAATGCTAAAAATTTCAATGCTCTAGCACTCCGATGTCGCAAATGATATTGATGGAATTGCTCTGCGACAAATAAAATAATTACTCTAGATAACAACGAATTTTTGTTGTTTTTTTAAAAAACTGATCATGAGATTGAGTGGGGATTTTTACCGAGAAGAATTTCGCTACTGTAACTGTCTATATTTACTCAAAAAGAGAAAATCTTAGAAGCTTTCTTTGATTGATGTGAGATATTTTAGGTCGAAAAGCATTAATTTTGGCTATGCTTATAGTTCGTCTTTTTTGTTGTTGAACTCTACTTCGAGGGGGAAAGAACCCATATTTCGAGCATAGGATAGCTCGCTTTTTCGTTACGTCGTTCTTGGAGTTTGAATCAGTGACGACGCTATGAGTCTAGCATCTTGAACTCACTTGGGTGTATTGATTAATTATAAAAGTAAAGCAGTGCTGAGCTAGGATAAACTTCAACGTAAAGGTGACGGTATGAATATACAATCAGCCATTATTGAATATGCGATAGCGATTATAGGCTTACTTTTGACGGGCGTTACCCTCTGAGCATGACTGCCCAGAGGATAGAAAGCGCATTAGCTTTTTGCTAACGATTGATGTTGTATCGAGCCATTGCAGCTTCTTCTGACGATACAACCGTTTTACCAATTGGTGCGAGTGAAATAACCGCTAGCTTGAGGTGTTGGAGCGCAAACGGAATGCCGATTATGGTGACAAAGCATGCTGCGGCAGAAAGTACGTGACCGATAGCTAACCAAAGGCCTGCAAATACAAACCAAAGGACGTTACCAATAACGCCGAGCGGACTCGTGCCAATGTCCATTTCATTGGTCAATTCATCGCGTGAGATGGCCTCTTTACCGAATGGGAAAAAGGAAAAATTACCCATAACGATACACGCACGCCCCCAAGGTATTCCGATGATGCTAATAAAGGCCAAAATACCAAAAAACCACCATAGCAACCCCATAAATACGCCACCAAATACAAACCAAATGATGTTACCAAGTGTTCTCATTCTATTTCCTTTATTCTTGAATGTGATGATTCAGATACCTGAGGGCACCGTAAAAAAAATCTAAACCGTCTGTTTTGTCGATGTGTGCTTTCGTGCCCTCATTGACCTGATTGATAGAATAATCGCCGTAGTCTTAACAGAGAATGAATGCCTTCCCTAAGGCAAGTCTTTTTAGTATAGAGCGTAATACTCAATCAAGCATATAGCCAAGAATCGCATTATCTAGAGACAACTTTCTCGAGATATTGACAAATTTGCTCTGCCAATCGATGGCTGGCAATGTTGCGTGTTACTACTTCATCAGCAATATTTCCAGACTCAACGACGCCAAACCAATCGAGCAACATCGAATGGAAACCTTTACTCGTCAGCATTGGCGTCCAGTCTTTCAAATTGATTTTTTGCTCTTGGTTAGATTGCCATAGTTTGCCTTCAACGAAGGAGTCGAACTCAACTGCCTTGTTTGCATAACAAGCTTGAACGCGCTCTGTAGTGATACCGAAGTGGCGATTCATCGAGGCGTGGAGCAGAGTATCTCCATGTTGCCACTGAATATCTAAACGCGCCAACTGACCACCTTCAAGTTGATGAGTTACATAAGCATCTTTTAGATCGGCTTTGGCTGTGACGTTAACGCTGTCTAATGGGTGAATAAAATCATCAAATATAAAGGTACGAACATCCCCCGGTAGTTGGTGACGGTTCTTTTCCCAGCGTAGCGACTTTAAGTCATATATGTTGCCTTGCTGCACTTGTGGCATATGTTGGTTGTAAAGTGGAATGTGACGACGGTTAAAGCCCACATAGAGTGGCTGTCTCTCTTTTTCGGCAATGTCGTACAGCTTTTCCACGTCATCAGCACTATTCGCTAATGGTTTGTCGACAAAGGTTGGAATTCCATGCTGCAGAAAAAATGCCGCTATTTGAGGGTGTACGCTTGTTGCCGCATGAATCATGACGGCATCGACGCCAAAGTGTAGAAGTTGCTGGTAGTCTTGGCAGATCTCTGAGACTCGATACTGCTTAGCCAGGCTCTCAAGTGTGTTTGGGTTGCGGGTACAAAATACAAGTTCGATATTTGGAAGCTGAGTGATAACAGGAAGGTATGCTTTCTGAGCGATATCCCCTAGACCAATAATACCAATTTTCATCCTAGTCCTTATCTCGATGTATGGATCGCGGACTGTCAGTATAACGCTTGGCGTGGCGATGAGTTTAAATACCTTGTTAGAAAAAGCCTGGTTCACACTTTGAGCCAGGCTTTATTGAATGATTTAGGAAACGGCTCGGCAGGCTTTGAATATATCTAACTTGCTATCGTAGGCTTGAGTTTGTACATCCATAATGCCTAATAAAGAGTGGAATACGTTATCATGTGAGTATTGGCCTGCATTCTGTGCTTGTTTATACAAACAGTCGGTATTGATCTGCTTCGCTTGTTTAAAGCCCGAAGACAGCCACATGATCAAAGGAACGCGTTTTTGGAAATCTGGTGCAAGGCCATAAGGCATACCATGTAAGAACAATCCGTTTTCGCCTAGTGACTCACCGTGATCCGATATGTAAATTAGCGCGGTATTATACTCAGACTCTAACGCTTTAAGTTTTTTGATGGTTTCTGCCAATACAAGATCAGTGTAGCGTATTGTATTGTCATATGTGTTCACTATTTGTTCGATGCTACAGTTTTCGATGTCTGCACGTGGGCAGTCTGGTTTAAAGAAGGCGTTGTCTCTTGGGTAACGCTGAAAGTAGGTCGGACCGTGGCTTCCTATAAGGTGCATGGCGACCACTCGGTTACCGTGCATATCCGCGACTTCCTGATCAAAATGATCTAATAGCGCCATGTCGTAACAAGTTTGGCCATTACACATAGGGCTTACTTGCTTTCGATCCACTTCAATCTTCTTGATCTTGTGGGCTACTTCTTTATCCCCACCGTCATTTTCTTTCCAAATGAGGTCAACCCCAGCGCGCTGCATTATATCGAGAGCATTATCCTGGTTATCCGCTTTGGTGCGTTCAAACTCGTTTCGCGTGAGCTGTGAAAACATACAAGGCACAGATACAGCAGTCGCGGTGCCACAAGATGCGACGTCTTGAAATGAGATAACATCCAATTTACTAGTATAAGGGTTTGTCTCTCGTGTATAGCCATTGAGTTGGTAGTTCTGAGTTCGAGCGGTTTCTCCTACGACAAAAACCAGTAGTGTTGGTTTGCTCTGTGCTTGCTGTACGGCGCTATTTGACTGCTTTGCATCTGTGCCGATTTCTCGATATGGCTCTGGCGTGGTGAAATATTTCTCCTTCACATACCCGGTCGCGCTGTAAACGAACTGGGTGGGTATGATGATTTTTTTTAGGTGGCTATTGTTGCGCCCTACAGATGCGTAGTCTTGATAGTACACGCTGGCAATGACGGCGATGACAGCTAGCGACGACAGCATCGATACTAATTTGGTAACAGAGAAGTACAGTAATTGGTGACGTTGAGATTGCAGCTTGACCTTAAAGACAATTATCGCTGGGATAACTCCCATAATCAGCGTCCAAATTACAGAGTGAGCACTCAGGTAAGAACTCGCCTCGCTCGAATCGGTTTCAACAATATTGGCAATCATTCCAGAATCGAAAAGTGTGCCATAGTTATAGCTTGCGTAGCTCACCATACTTGAAACAATGATTAAAATTATAAAGAACGGCTTGCCGATCCAAGGCCAACTAAATAAATTAAAAAGGAAATTGAGCGCGGCAAGAAAGAAAATTGGTATTGTGATAATAAATCCAATCTTGACATTATCTAAGTGTGTAAAGATGCCGATCAGTTCTTTATAAATAGGGATATTTACGACGAGAGCGAAATACAGCGCCAACAGGAAAGTAAAGGTAACGTAAGAGATACCTCTCTGTTGTAAATCATGTGTCTTCATAATGAGTGTCTTGAATAAAAATTAGAGCAAGAACGAAGCCCAAATAAAAAGGGCAAGAGTTAACGCAACAAATACTGCCGCTGAGCCAATATCTTTGGCTCTACCACTGAGCTCGTGCCAGTCATCGCTAACACGGTCGACAACCGCTTCTACGGCGGAATTAATGAGTTCGACGATCAATACCAAGAACAGGCTACTGATCATCAGCACTCTTTCGTATGTGGTGACAGGAAGGAAAAAAGCACAGACGGAAAGTACCAAGGCGAGAATCAATTCTTGTCTAAAAGCGGCTTCGTGTGTCCATGCGGCTTTCAATCCTTGAAATGAATAGCCGGTCGCATCCATGACACGGCGTATACCTGTTTTACCTGGCTTCAAAATATGACCTTACTATTTAAGCATTGGGATGGAACACATATCCCAGAGAGGTAACGAGATTAATCGTTACAGCGTGAAACATTTGTGAATAGAATCCATCGCGCGATAATTTAAGAAAAGTGCTTATTTAATCAAGATCGTAGACGGTATAGCCTTTGTGTTGGAGACATTTACGCAATACGAGAGATTGGGTTTTGGTTGAATCATTTGTTCCACTCAAAGCACCAGCTCCAGCTCCTACAGCTCCGCCGGCAGCAGCACCGACAGCCGCTCCACCTAATCCGTCTTCTAGCGCACCAGCAGCTGCGCCGATCAATGCGCCTGTAACTGCCCCATTAGTGGCTTCAGATTTCGCTGCCTCTGATTTGTCGACATTTTCTGCATAGCCTTGGCAGTAAAGAAAGTCTTGTTCATATGTACTAGGGTCAACATTGGTCATGTCGACGACAGGTTTTTGATTGTAGGCGCAAGCTGTAAGCGTAGGAGTAAGCGCCATAATCAGGATAAAAGATTTATACATGAGTACTATCCATTTAGTGTGTGAATCTTATGGATTAAATGTACACTGTTTTATTGTTGGGCTCTGTCGCTTGAGTGTATTGAAGTGTCGTCTTCTGTAAATGGGGTAGGAAGGTTAAGTTAACTGTCTGATTTTTTGAGGCTAAGTGTGAAGCAAGCTCCTCCAAGTGGGCTATGGCAAATCGAAACTTCTCCACGTTGAAGCTCCATTATCTGTCTGACAATCGCCAAACCGAGCCCAAACCCGCTCGTCTTTTTGTTGCGAGATTCATCCGCGCTGTAAAATGGTTCGAATAGATGAGGCCAATGCTTTTCTTCAATACCTATGCCATCATCATGAACATTGATGAAGCAGCGGTGCTGATCGTGTTTTATCTCCACTAAAATCTGCTTATCTGCGTACCGCATTGCATTGCGCAGCAAGTTATCTAAGGCTCGCTTTAACAATTTTGGGTCAGCAAACGCGAGAACGTTTTCTGAGTTTACTTCTTGAAGCGAGATAGCGAGCGTAGTCTCTTTTTGCCATCTCTGTCGTAATTCTTTGACTAAGTTGAATAGGACGACTTCTTCTTGAGTTTGTAATGCTGTGTCAGGACGCTCCATCTTTGCGTAGTAAAGCAATTCTTCAACCATTTCTTCCATCTCGTCAATGTCTTCGACGATACTGTAAACATACTTTTTCTGTTGTTCAGTTAAGGTTGAATCCGATAACAAATCTGCTTGCCATTGTAAGCGGAAGATTGGGGTACGCAATTCATGTGCAACGGCGTTAGTTAGCATTTTATTGCTAGTGATCAAGCGAGATACTTTATCGGCCATCGTGTTAAAGCTTTTGTTTAACGTCCCAACAGACTTAGCGCTTGAGGTACTAGCTCGAGCCTTGAAGTTACCTGAGGCAAACTCAACGGTCACTCTCTCTAGCTCTCGAATCCGACGGCTTAAGAACCAGATCAACAATATGCAATACAGAGCAAATCCAGCTAAAAAGAACAACCAAACGATATTGTCATCAAAGTTGGCTGCTTTAACCACAGGACTATTCGGATTATCGCTCATTTTAAAGATAGGCGTGCTCGCATCTAGGCGGAACCAGATATCCCTTTCTTCATCGTAAGCGACGTTAACGGAGGTATCACTTTCAAACGCCTTTTTGATGTCTGTTGGAAGCTCTTCAAGCGTATGAGGCACCAACAAACGATGGCTTGATGTGGCAAATTGTTCCAACTGTTGTTGAGTATATTCTAATCCGTGTTCTTTATAGATAGGGTAGATCAGATCGTGAAAAGCTTGACCCTCATGCTCTTGTAATAGGTAGTCATAATCTGTGTTGATCTCATAAACTAAGAACTCGTATCCCCACAAGCTAGCCATAAACAGAATGATAAGGCCAACAAAGCTTTCCAGATAAATCCGTCTCATTATTCATTCCATGCATCAGGCATAAATAGGTAGCCTTTGCCGCGAACGGTAATGATTTTTTGTGGTGAGCAAGAAGCATCGCCTAGCTTCTTTCTCAGTGTCACTATGCGATTATCAATGGTGCGGTCTGTTCCATCGTATTCAATACCACGTAGTGTTTTGGTCAGCCACTCACGTGATAGTGTTTTTTCAGCATGCGTAGCAAGAACCCACAACAAATCGAACTCGCCGTCTGTCAGCGCAATTTCTTCTTGGTTCATTACGCACGATTTACGCAATCGGTTTAAACACAGAACACCAATTTGTAGGCCGTTTTCGGACTCGGTAGGCGCCGCCTCTTTTCTTCTTAATAGCATGCGAATACGAGCCAGCAATACGCGAGGTTTGATGGGTTTAGTAACAAAGTCATCTGCGCCTATTTCTAATGCGGCGACATGATCGAAGTCATCATCACTTGCTGTCAGCATCAACACTTTGCCTTTGTAGCATTCTCGGATTTGACGACATACACTCAGACCATCTTGCCCGGGTAGCATCAAATCTAACAGCACCACGTCTGGTTGTGTGTCAATAATCGCATTGGGTGCGTCCGTCCCATTGTCGATACATTTGACCTGAAAACCTTGTTCAACAAAATACTCACCCAACATAGTTTGTAATTTGGGATCGTCTTCCACAATGATTAGAGATGGTTTGATTTGTTGTGCGTTCATTTAAGTGATGTATACAATATTTAATATCAATGGAACTTAAACAAATTTACGAATTATTTCAAATAAAGCTTTCTCAGAATAAGGTTATCGGATGAGTTAATTGGATAAAATTGCCAATTAATGATTTAAATCTAATCACCAATCACATTTCGGGAGATGTAAAAAGGCGCAACGTTTGCGCCTAGGTATGGAATCTTAAAGCGAAATTACCGCTTATTCGGTGGTACACACGACGCTGTTGTCGCTGCCAAAAACATTTGGAACGTAAGCATCAGCTTGTGGGTCATTTTCCCACTTCGCATCATCGAGCAAGTAACGGAACTGAACATTCTGCGCTTTAGGTAAGCGGGTTTTAAATTTAAACTGACGACTTTTCTTCACTAATTTCATCGGTTCTGGCTGCCAGTTGTTGAAGTCTCCAGCAATTTGGACAGAGTCCCACTGATCTTTATCTAGCTCGAACGTGACTTCGACTTCATCTTTTGTCTTAAAGAATCTTTTTTTAAGCATTGATCTTTCCTTGTTCGTACAAAAACTGTTCTAACTATTACTCGTGTTTCATAATGATTTCAAGTTTTATAGAATTGTTGCTGGTATCTGATGAGGGGAGTATCCGAACGGTGAATAGCTCGTTGTGCTGGTTTCGTGTACTGAGGGAGCGTTAGAGAGAAAATTCACTAGCCTAAAATAGTCAAAGAACAGAGTTTGTTAGCGAGCCGAGAGTCCGTATCTTGAAGTCAAACCGTTATCATGTATTATCTTAAATCACCATTTTCCTTGATGTAGCTATGTTGAAGTTTAACCGTACATTGTTGACTGCGATAGTTTGCTTAGTTGCTATGCTTTTGAGTAGTGTCGCTCCTGTGGCGCAGGCTTCCGCTCCGATGAAAACAATTGAAGTACGCGATCTTATTGTTCAACAGGCTGCTCTACACAAACAACTTGGCGTCAATGACGACTGCGTAGAATCACATCACGATGAGTCAGCCATCAATAAGGCACAACAATCTCACACGAGTTGTAGCTCTTCCTGCATGGTCAAAATTCCCGCCAACTTATCTCAAAACGACTTACTGCTTCTTCCTTATAGCCTTGCCTTGATTGATAGGCCTCTAGTCGAAAAAGTAGTGACAGTGATCACCAAGCTTTATCGTCCTCCGATTGTTTAATTCCTCATCTCAAATTACTTGGGTTTTACCCCTTTTTACCAAATGAAATGATTTGGCATTTGAATGCCACAAGGAAATAAACAATGAAAAAACTACTTGCCTTATGTAGTGCACTTTTACTGACTTTTACCGCTCATGCAGCGCAATTTGAAGAAGGGAAGCACTACAAAGTTCTGGATGTTAAGAAAGCATCGAAATCTGTTGTGACGGAATTCTTTTCTTTTTATTGCCCACATTGCTACAAGTTTGAGTCGCTTATTGAGCGTTTAAAACCTGCTCTGCCAAAAGAGGCAAAGTTTGAAAAGGTACATGTGGGGTTCATGGGCGGAGATATGGCGATTCCGATGGCCAAGTCCTACGCGACGATGGTGTCGCTAGGAGTTGAAGATACAATGATTCCTGCCATGTTTGCCCAAATTCATCAAAAGCGACAAGCGCCAAAAGACGAAGCTGAGCTGAAACAGCTGTTCGTTGATAATGGCGTCGAAGGTAAGAAGTTTGATGCGGCGTACAATAGTTTCGCCGTAAACTCAATGCAGAAAGGTTTTGATAAGCAATTCTCTGCTAGCACGTTAAGAGGGGTTCCGGGTGTGGTTGTGAACAATAAATACATTGTTTTGGCCAACGAAATTCGTACTTACGACGAGTACAATCAATTAGTTAATTACTTATTGACGCTGTAACTATAAATAGCATTGAAGCTTAAAAATGGCGACGGTAGAGTCGCCATTTTTTATGCTTATCACTTTCGTATTATCTAAGAACGCTTGTACATGCTTGAGTCGGAACACTAGTCATAAATATGGCATGCGGATAAAACAAGCTAGCAGCAGTGATTGCAACATTACATGGCTGAGCAATCGTGGTTTTAATCACATTGGTAAGCACAGCGCCTGTATTATTTACTGTTTGAGCGGCGGCTTGTTGTGCCTGGTAAGACACGCAACCTGTCGTTGCATTGATCATCGCAGTGCTAAACAAAAGTTTGCGAAAAAACATATTCATATCCTTTGTGAATGCTTTGAATTACTTATATGTGGGTTGATTCATAAATGAAACAAAACAGTGTTCAAAATATGTGTGCATTCACGAAATGAACATTGTTTTATAAAAAGACGTTTTTTTGTGATCTTAGTACTGGACATACCAGGTTATGAAACTAAAGCCAATCCGTGCATTACGATTACGCCGAAGGTCAGTTTGCTCCTCATTCCTTGATATCCCTTGGGCTCGGCGTCTTGTTCGACTTTCCTCACGAGCTTTTCTGCATACCAAACAGCAAGGTACCCAATTGCTAAGAGTAGGGTTGCGACTGCGTAATGTTTGTGGCCCTGCAGTAATGCGCCCCAAGCCAGTAAGACAAAAAGGTTGCTGAGAATTAATACATTTCGGCTAAGGCGATGGTAGTAATGCTCAATGCCATTACCCCAAAGGATGCCGGATAAAAAACTTAATATAACGGCGCTATATGCGATGAAAAATTGCTGACCACTTAAATTGAAGAGTGAGATGTCAGTGAAAATCAGCCCTAAACTAAACACAAATGGAACCAGGCCTAAGTAACCGAGTTGTAGCATGGTTGAGCGTGTTGTCATGGTCGTCACCTTATAATTGTTGCTCTATCATATTGGTAAGCGTAGTACTTGTCGGTGATGTGGAGCTTGGAAAAGTAGCAATAACTTTACCTTCAGAGCTAATTAGAAACTTGTAGAAGTTCCATTTTGGTTTTATGCCTGCTTGGTTAGTAATCTGGTTGAAGACTGGGTTCGCATCTACACCTAATACTGAAGAGCGAGCCATCATTGGAAAGGTTACCCCGTAATCGAGATAACAGACTTTCGCTGTGTTTGTTTCGCTTCCTCTATCTTGTCGAAAGTCATTACTCGGGAAACCGATAACGGTGAAGTTTTGGTCTTTGTAAGTTTGATAGAGGGTTTCTAACTGTTCGAACTGAGGAGTGAAGCCGCACTGGCTTGCTGTATTGACGACTAGTAGTGTCTTTCCCTTAAAGCTTTCGCATAGATCGACTTCTTCCGTTGAGTTTAACAACCGTTGCTTACCTTGAAGAATATCAGGGCACTCAGATGCAAGAGCAAGCGAATTCATGGAGAGAAAGCTAACGAGAGCGGCGAGTTTCAGTAATCCTTTCATGGTGTTGTTCCCCTTGTTTTCAATAAGTATAACTACTCAAGTGCAAAGAGGATCGATCAAAAAAGCCGCACAAATGCGCGGCTTTTTCAAGAGCTGAGATCTGACTATGCCAGTTTCAACTCGAACTGGTTCAGGTACATTACCATGTCTTCAATCGTCAGTACTGGCATGTTGTGCAGGCGACCGAATGCTACGATCTCCGGTGCCTTTGCCATCGTGCCATCTGGATTGGTCACTTCACACAGTACGCCAGCGGGCTGAAGCCCTGCCATTTGCATCAGATCAATCGTACCTTCTGTGTGACCACGGCGAGTCATTACACCACCTGGACGTGCGCGCAGAGGGAATACGTGACCCGGGCGAGCAAGATCTTCCGGTTTTGCGTGCGGGTTTGCCGCCGTTTTAATGGTCGTTACGCGGTCTGCTGCTGAAACACCCGTTGTTACACCAACTTTCGCTTCAATAGAAACCGTAAATGCGGTTTGGTTTGCGCTGTTGTTGTTTACCACCATAGGAGGCAGTTCCAGTTTGTCTGCTTGAGCATCTGTTAAGCACAAACAAACGATGCCGCTACATTCGCGGATCATCAATGCCATTTGCTCGTTAGTGAGGTGCTCGACTGAATAAATGATATCGCCTTCGTTTTCGCGATCTTCATCATCAAGAAGCAGTACGCCACGGCCTTCTTTTAAAGCGATAAGTGCGTTTTCAACGCGAGTAATTGGGTCGCCGAATTCGGCAAGTAGTGATGACTGATTCATGGTTAACTCCTAAATTTCACCAGAATCAGGGCGGTATGAGAGATCGCCGTAAAATACGATCAAAAAGAAGTGCACCAGCATTCTTAGCGATCTGACTCGCTATGCTGGTGTATTCTTATTCTCTTTCATCCGGACTATAACCGTCGGCTCTGGCATCTCACCAGATCTGCTGACCTCGACGAATCGAGCGCTCGCGGGCTCACTTGAAAAAGTATACCGCCGGTGGGGAATTTCGCCCCGCCCTGAGAACAATTAAAAATGTACCACTTCATCCAAGTTGTGAAGAAGTGGAGCTAGGATAGTACTGCGAACTGAATCGCTTGGAAAGTCGATTCCATCTGTATGATGGAAAAGTGTGCTATCGACGGAAATAATCTGTGCGAATAAAGTGATCAATCTGCTGCGGCACGAAGGTGTTGTAAATCAGGCTCGTATGCGTTTGCTTCACTTCGATATGATCTTGCATACCGTCCAGTCTTGTCTCTTCTACGGTAACGGTACCGTCCGACATGGTGTTGTCATTACGGATCAACAATGGGCGAGCGCCAATCGGCATCGTTCCTGCGATACTGCCGAGTTTTTGAGGGAAATCCCAGGCGTCATCATGTTTGTTTAATCCGTGGTGTGGCGAATTGCCTAAAATTGCACCCAATCCGAGATCTTGAATTCGGCCTACAATGGACGCGCCTTTAAGAGGCGAACCGATAGCGACAACATGAGAGATTAAGTTAGTGCTCGGTTTTCTGTTGGCGAGATAGCGCTTAATCATCAAGCCTCCCAAGCTGTGTCCCACGAGCACGTTTGTGGTCAGTGGATTAAGCGAATGATCAATAGAATCAAACAGTGAAGACTCATCGATAGCAACAGTGTTATAGCTGAGTACTTGCGTTTCGTATCCGAGTTTTCTCAGCTTTTGGCTAAGAGGCTGCATGACCAGCCCATGCATATAAAGACCATGTAAGATGATGATTTTCATAATACCTCCCAGATTTATGACGTTGTAGATATCCTACTCTAATTAACAAAGAACTACTTGCCCTTTGTGGTGCATATTTACGTTTTGCTGCAAAGTTTGATCGGTATAGCAAGCGACTCAGCCCAGTAAATCCTGTACTTGTTGTTGCAATTGATGACGATTTAAAGACGCAGGACTTAACACTTCACCGATAACAACATCCACTTTTGACCAAAAACGAGTCGGTCGTTTTGTGAGAGCATGTCCGCCTTTGTGGCTGAAAAAAGAACCCCAAAGCCCTTTTAACGCCATAGGGATGACAGGAACAGGGTTACGTTCAAGGATTTTTTCTACACCAGGGCGAAACTCACCCAATTGACCGTTAGACGTTAAACGACCCTCAGGGAAGATACAGACAACCTCACCGTCGTTAAGTGCTTGTTCAATCTGTTCAAATGCTCGTCGGTAAGTTTCGGCACACTTACGTGGAGAACAGATCGGGATAACACCGGCATGACGGAATACATATTTAAGAACAGGTAGCTCGCTGATGGACTTGTCCATCACAAAACGAACCGGGCGAGTAGAGGTTCCCATCAAAATCAATGCATCGACATAGCTAACATGGTTAGCCACGATTAACGCAGCACCTTGTTCAGGGATATGTTGGCGCCCCTTTACGGACACACGATACATACAATGGCTGAGTAAATAACTGATAAAGCGTTGTGTAAATTCCGGTACTTGGCGATAGACATAGATCGCCACGAAAAAATTACTTATTGCCATCATGGTAAACAGTTCCACAATAGAAAGCTCTAGTACGCTGAGTACAACGATCGAAACCAAAGCAGACACCACCATAAACAACGCATTCATGATGTTGTTAGCAGCAATGGCACGTGCACACTCCCCTTTGTTTGAACGCGATTGGATGAACGCATAAAGAGGAACAATAAAGACACCGCCGCTTACACCAACAAGGAACAGGTCAATCATGACGCGCAGATGTTTGGATTCAGCAACGAAGCTTTGCACATCATAAAAGTGCACCGGAAGTGATAGATAACTTGGGACTGCCCATAGCAAGTCGACGCCAAAGACTGTCAGACCAAGGATACCGAATGGCAAAATACCAAGCTCAACGTGGTTGAAAGAAAGTTTTTCACACAACCAAGAGCCTGTCGCGATACCAATCGAAAACAATGCCAACAGTAAAGAAACGACAGTGCTATCTGCGAACAAATGTTCGCGTGCGAAGTTAGGGAATTGAGTTAGGTAAGTCGCACCCATGAACCAGAACCAACTGATGGCAAGAATAGACATCCAGATGCCTCTCTGTTTTTTTGCCACTTTTAACGTGTTCTTTAAACCAGAAATCGGTTCAAATTTCGCTTTGTCATTCGATTGGCTAGGCATCGTTGGAATATTCACGCTGCTCATGAACCCAAGCAAAGACAAGGCAATCACGGTACAAGAAGCAATCAAGGTACCATTAGGAATGGCTAGCAGCAGGCCTGCGCTAAGCGTACCTATAAGAATCGAAAGAAACGTGCCCATTTCAACCCAAGCATTTCCTTTAACAAGCTCATTTGGTTTGAGCGCTTGTGGTAACAAGGCGTATTTCACGGGACCAAAATAGGCCGATTGAGTGCCTGTCATAAACAGCAGAACCAGCATCAGCATGGCACTTTGGGTGGCAATAGCGGTTGCTGCGCAAGACATGATAGCTAGTTCGATGAGCTTTAGACGTCGGATTAATTTGGCTTTGTCCATGCTGTCAGCGACGGCACCAGCATGCGCTGAGAATAGAAAGAAAGGTAGGATGAATAAGCCTGCCGCCAAATTAACGAATAGATTGACAGATATTGGTAGGTTATCAATTTGGCTGTATGTCACCATCAATAACAGAACGTTTTTGTAGATGTTGTCATTGAGTGCGCCAAGGCATTGCGTCACAAAGTAAGGAAAAAAGCGTTTTGAGAAAAACATGCTGGCTCCGATTAAACAAAGTCGAATGAGATGGGAGCACTTTATGCTCAATGAACGATTAAACCAGCTTTCTCTTTCAAGTGACGTTGTATGCCACCAAAAGTAACGAAATTCGTTACTTTCATTTCCATTCGTTTATTGAGTTACTAATTCCGAGACTTCTGAGCAGGTTTTCTTTCCCATGGTTCAAACAGAGGGAACGTCCAGCGACGCATCGCAATAATCAGAGAGGTGCCGTGCTTTTCGTCCATATCGAGAGAGCTATCACTTTGGCAAGCCTGATAAAACTCATCGATGACCTTTTGCAGTTTCTGTTGTAGCTTCTTGTTGGTTGGTACACTCATCAATCCTGTTGCCATGGAGA
This sequence comes from Vibrio sp. D431a, assembly GCF_030248655.1. Lineage (NCBI taxonomy): Bacteria > Pseudomonadati > Pseudomonadota > Gammaproteobacteria > Vibrionales > Vibrionaceae > Vibrio > Vibrio sp. D431a. The sequence goes on from NZ_JAHGAP010000015.1 coordinate 300,539, forward strand.
ACTTTTCATCTTCACCAGAAAAGTAGCTTTGAAAAAAGGCGTCTTGAACTTGCTGCTGGAAGAACCGTTGAATAGGGCCGCCCATCTGCCACTTAAATGTCGGAGATATACGCAAACGAATTTTGTTATTTGGCTGCAAGTCGATGATGTTCAGCCGATCCAAATGAGCAAGCTTTTGCACCAGTTCAAACTCATTGAAGGTGTATTGCTGAACGATTTGCTCAAACTGATAGCCATTTACAACACAGATTGCCACGAGTAGCAGGGCTTTATCATCAACCAACTGCTTTTCTTGCTCTAACGTTAGCGACTCTAGACCTTTATTGTGCGCAGCCGCGATCTTAAACAGTTCCGCCATTTCTAAACCAATCAATTGGCAAATGCGTTCTAAGCGTTCAAGACTAATGTGTTGACCTTCAGCGAGTAAACGTTTGACGCTTCCTTCACTTAAATCAAGGTGTTGTGCAACATCGGCATAATGCAGCCCAGCTAACTTTAGTTGGCGTTTAAGCTCTTTAATTAACGTATAGCTTTCTGACATTTACGCTGTTACCTCGTCGTGTAACTGCTCTAGGTACGTTTGCATAAAGGTTTTGCGTTTTTGCGCTTCGCGTCTTGCTGACTCTGTGTTCATGGTTTCAGCGATTTTGAATAACTTGGTTTGAAAGTGATCCAGAGTGAATTGTTTATCGTTAAGTTCACGTTCTTCGGCAAATATATCGCTGTCGTTGTAAAGTTGCGCGTTAAATTGAGTGCTGACTTGAATGCATCGCGTCACGCCAATTGCGCCTAAAGCGTCCAGACGGTCGGCATCTTGGACGATTTTAGCTTCCAACGTATTTGGCCTGATGTTTGCGCTAAAGCTGTGTGCCTCTATCGCATGAGCAATGGCATCATGATATTGCTGCGGATAATCGATACTCTCTAAAAATGCGACCGCTTTTTTGGCTGCGATGATTGAGCTCTCTTTGCGATTTGGGTGATCTTTCGGATAAGTAAAGCAATCATGCAAATAGGCAGCCGGTAATACAATCGCGATGTCTGCACTTTCTTCTTTGCAGAGCTGTTTCGCTGTTTTGACCACGCGTTTTACGTGTTTAAGATCATGAGCTGCATCCACTTGCATCTCTTGCTGCATAAATTCCAAAAATTGCGGTTCTATCTGGCTTAATGACGTCATGGTTCATATCTACAACTAAAATGAAGTCAGAAGTATGCCCAACGCTTAGAATAATTTCCAAGTGCGATGGTGTAATTGAGATTCAGCCACCAGAACCTTGTGCAACGTTTGGTACTGAGCCGTTTTATATGGCCTTTCAATGTGTTCAGCGGTTTATGAGACAAGAATAGACAGAGCGAGCTGTGATGTTTACCAGTAGAAAAAAGGCCTGACGATGTCGTCAGGCCTTTTTCTTTTCGCCGATCTTTTTAGCGTTTGAACGTTACTTGCTCTGCTTGTTCAAGATGAATATGAGTTGTCGCAGGCTGTGTTTCTGCGATCACTTTACCGTGACGAACAGAGTAGCGAACCGGCACTTGGCGACGTACTGCGTCAAAACCATTTTCTGCGGGAAGAATCAGTAAACTACCTGGTTTGCCTTCTTCAATGCCGTGCTTGTCTTGAATGTTCAGTGTACGTGCTGAATTGGTGCTGATCAGATCCAGTGAGTTGTTGATTTGGTCGTAACCCATCACCTGACACACGTGCAGACCCATATGCAGCACTTGCAGCATGTTTGCAGTGCCTAGTGGGTACCAAGGGTCAAATACATCATCGTGTCCAAAGCAGACGTTGATGTTGGCATTCAGCATCTCTTTCACTCGTGTTACGCCGCGACGTTTTGGGTAATCATCAAAACGGCCTTGTAAGTGAATGTTCACCAATGGATTTGCCACGAAGTTGATACCGGACATGCGTAATAAACGGAACAGGCGAGATGCGTATGCACCGTTGTAGGAACCCATCGCTGTGGTGTGACTGGCCGTGACTTTATTCCCCATATCAAACTTGTGCGCTAATGCTGCCAGTGTTTCAACAAAGCGAGATTGCTCGTCATCGATTTCATCACAATGCACGTCGATCAGGCGGTCGTATTTTTGCGCTAACTCGAATACGTAGTGCAGCGATTCAATGCCATATTCGCGTGTGAATTCAAAGTGTGGAATAGCGCCAATCACGTCCGCACCTAATTTGACGGCTTCTTCTAGCAGCTCTTTGCCATTTGGGTAAGAGAGAATTCCTTCCTGCGGGAAGGCGACGATTTGGATATCTACCCATTCTTTCATCTCTTCACGCACTTCTACCATCGCTTTTAGGGCAATTAGGGTAGGGTCTGAAACATCGACGTGGGTACGAACGTGTTGTACGCCGTTTGCTATCTGCCATTTTAAGGTTTGTTTTGCGCGCGCTTTCACGTCTTCAATCGACAGCATTTCTTTGCGCTCAGCCCAACGTTCAATACCCTCAAACAATGTGCCAGAGATGTTCCAGCTAGGCTCGCCTGCGGTTTGAGTTGTATCTAAGTGAATGTGTGGCTCGCAGAAAGGCGCAACCGCCATACCGCCTTCAGCATCGATGATGTCACCGTTATGACTAAGCTCCACATCGTTGCTTTCAATGCGCTTGAATTGACCATCTTCAATCAAAATTTGCTGCAGACCTTCTTGTCCTTTTAGCGTTACGTTTTTGATCAGTAGTGTTGTCATGATGGTTCCTTACGCTGGCTGTGTAGCCAGTGCTTTTTTGTTAAGAATAGGATTAAGAATCAGGAAGCTAATTGCGCCGCCAAGTACAGCGTTAATCGGCACTACGCCAGGCAGGAAGTGTCCCGCACCAACGCCAATCACGACAGCGATAATGCCAGCCCAGTTAACGTTTTGGAATTGGGCGGCTTCAAAGTTTGCGTAGCGTTTACGGTTCGTGAAGAAGTCAGCGATGATCACACCGCCAATCGGTGGAATTGCCAAAGATAAGAAGGTCAGCCAGCCAACAAAGTTATTGTAGAGCCAGAGAGCGCAAAGTGTGCCAACAAGACCGTTCGCCATTGAGATGTATTTACTTGGTAAGCCTGTGATGTTGGAAAATCCAAGACCCGATGCGTAGAGCGCGTTGTCGTTGGTCGTCCAGATGTTCAAGCCAAGAACGATGATAGCTGGAATAAGAAGACCTTGCGCGATCATCACTTCAGAAATGTCTGATTGACCCGTCACCGACGCACCTGCCGCGCCAAAGATAAACATTAACGAGTTACCGATGAAAAACGCCACCATGGTGATCATCACGGCGCTGCGCGGCTTTTTACCAAAGCGTACGAAATCCGCCGTTAATGTACCAGCACTGACAAAAGAGCCGACAACCATCGCGAGAGCTATTGAAAAATCGAGTGGCTCGGTTGGTTGAACTTGTTGTAGTTCGCCAATACCACCAACGCTATTTACTGCCTCGATGACAGAGTAGCCGCCAAGTAGTGCAATGGCAGGAACGGCGATTGCTGACAACACCATCAGTGCGGAGATGCCAAAGTAAACGGTCGCGGTCATGAGCAAACCGGAGACGAGGATCAAAGTATTGGTATCGATGCCCGTTGCTTTGTGCACCGGAATCGCAAACATCGCGACACCAACTCCAAACCACCCAACTTGAGTACCGCCAAGAAGAGCAGAAGGAAGCCAAGAGCCTTTAGAACCAAAAGAGAAACGAGCAAGAAGGTGAGTAGAGAGACCAGTAGAAGCGCCGATGTAACCGAGGAAAGAAGTGTAAATACCGAGGATTAGGTTACCGATGAGAACAGCGAGGAAAAAATCATTGAAGGAGAGCCCAGTACCGAGAGAACCCCCAGTCCACATACTTGCGGAGAAAAAAGTGAGTCCTAACATCACCATTGTAAGTGATGCCACGCCTTTTCTGGCCGTGTTGGGAACTGGTCCAAGACTGTAATTATTGTCTCCAGCCATTATTACCTCCGCACATTGAAACATTAAATTATAGCACCTGATTTCAGGCAAACGGCGCGTATTATCGTGATGTAAATTTAATAGTCAATGATAAAATTGCAATTTAAACGTTTGCTTGATTTTTGTTTTGTATTTTTTCTTTTAATAACAATAGTTTGATTTTTAAATTCTAAAAGTGAAAAGTTTGGTTTTACGTGTTTTCTATGATTTATAGACAGATTTTCTATGTGAAGTTAATGTTTTGAATTGCTATTTGTTTTTATGGATTAAATTTATCTATAACTCTGAATTGTTCAGTCGATTTCTATGAAAAGAAAACGTTTTCATGATGAGGTTTTTGGTTTGGACGGTATTTGTTCTTTTCTTGGGTATGTTTTCTTGGTTTTATTTTATGTAGGTGATTTATTTTTGTTGAAGCTGACATTTCTAATGGTTTGTTGGGCGAATATTTGAATTTTATAAACAGTAAACAATCTGTTGTGGGCAAGAAAAGTACAACCGAGCTCGGTCAGAGGATAAGAGGGCAATAGCCACATAAAAAAATAGCCAACCGCAAAGAGTGCGATTGGCTTATATACATGTGAACAAAATCAAGTTCACTAACAACGTCAGTTGGCTAGGTGACCCTCGGCTTAAGAAGGGTCGATTTATATAATGCAGTTACTGTGCCAACTTTAATATGCCCTAAAATACGTAGTTTCTGTGACATGCGTTGCTTAAAGTTTGAGTATGTTTGCAATTTGCAACTGCGTTATGCAATTTGACTCTATTATGCTAATGATTGATTAATAAACAATGAACCTTTTAAAGCATGACTAAACTCGCCGTTCCTAAAAAGGCGAAAAAACCAACTACATCTGTCACTGTTGTTAGAATCACCGAGCCAGCCAAAGCGGGGTCCAATTTAAACTTATCCAGAATAATGGGAATCAGCACACCAAATAAAGCTGCGGTAATAATATTGACGATAATGGCCAGCGCGATGGTTCCCCCAAGAACCGGAGATTGAAACCACAATCCGGCGAGCCCGCCGATGATTAACGCCCAAGCAATGCCGTTCAGAGAGCCAATACCCAACTCATTTTTCAAAAGCTTGAAGCGGTTACCTGGGGTGATCTGATTAAGCGCCATCGCACGAATCATTAGAGTGAGCGTTTGGCTGCCAGCAATGCCCCCCATGGATGCAACAATTGGCATGAGCACCGCCAAAGCCACCACCTGCGCAATTACATCTTCAAATAGTCCGATAGTGACAGAAGCCAAAATCGCAGTAAGCAAATTGATGCCTAACCAAACACCGCGCTTTTGCGAGCTTTTTAATACTGGCGCAAACAAGTCATCGCCTTCATCCATACCTGTACCCGCCATCAAACGTGCTTCGTAGATTTCACGCTGTGTACTCAATGCAAACTGCCAATCGACTTCACCGATCAGTGTTTGGTCTGCATCAGTTACAGGGAGAGCGGGCAGTGTGCTGTGTTCTAATGCCTCTACCGCTTCAGGAAGCATCATTTTACTGTCTAGCACCGTCACAGCCTCAATAATGAGTGTTTTTAAGCGAGTATCGGGGTCACCACGTAAGATATCGAAGTAGTTGACCGTTCCACGATACTGTTTATTACGATTAATCAGATACACCTGTTGAGGCGTGTCGTAGCTATAGCGCTCCATTAACTGCTTAGCTGTCCCAATCGTAATGTTGAAGGGCAGGGTGATGATCTTACGTTCAGCCCAGTGGCCGAGTTCTTCATCAGCATACTCGTTTGCTTGATCGTAAAGTTCCAACTCATCTTTTTCTATCAACGAGAGCGCTTCGCTGATGATCGACTCTGGCAACGAATCGGCCCATTCGATGAGCGACAAGTTGTCGAGTTTAGCGAGAGTTAGCTTTAGCTCGACTTCAGATAACGCATTGATGATAGAGAAACGTACGTCCGCACGCATTTCCGTTAACACGTCGATATGTAGCTCTAGTGGTAAAGCTCGCCATAAGCGAACACGATCGTCGATTGGAAAGGCTTCTAGAATCAGGGCAACCGCGCCGGGCTCGAGGCCCGCTTCAATAGATTCATTGAGCGTTGCGACTTGATCCGCTTCTTCGGCTTGGCCAATTTGCTGGATTAGAGTGGAGAGATCTTGAAACTTGCTCACCGAGTACCCCGATAGTTAATTCGTTTTATGGAAGTATGGCATGTTATTGAGATGCACAACTATGCACCTTAACCTTGCTCAAGGTACTTGAAAGTAACAGAAAAACAATAGGCTATTCGCTGTTGATGGTGAGATATGGCTGTACCAATTGGCGAATGTTCACTTTTGCGCCAATACGGGCTGCCAGCAAGTACATTCCGCCGATTTTTCTGTGTAAAAATAGGGCATCTGCTGGTGGAGTATGCCAGTATTCTTGCTCCATGCTTAGAATGGTGCCAGCCTCGCGAAGCTTTTGTGCTAAGCCGCTGGCTTTAAAGTCATAAGGCTCATCAACTAACATCGGTTCACATGCCATTTTCACTAGATCGAGAATCGCTTGGCGTTGGTCTGGAAGGATGGTTTGGCTGAAGAAGCCTATTTGTTCAAGCGCATTATTCAAGCCTTGTTCGTCATTGTTAACGACAGATGCGAAAGCTTGGCGATAACCAGTGCTGAACCGCTCGCTGTACTCTCGAGTGGCCCCGAAATCTAGCAAGCCGATTTGACGAGTGTTTTCGATATATAAGTAGTTGGCGAAATTTGGGTCGGTTTGTACCATCTTAAATTCGAACAGCTCTCGAAACAGTAATTCGAGTAGGCTGTGCATGACAAAATCTCGCGTACTCTGATCATAATGTTCGATTTGCTCAATCGGGCTACCATCAATGAATTCCATCGCGAGAACGGAGTCTGAGCAACTTTCAGTATGAACCTTGGGCACCACAAAATGAGGGTGCTCCTTCAAAGCGTCATGATAACGAATGGCAAATTGTGCCTCTCGTGCGTAATCGGCCTCGTCATGTAGCTGCTTTTTCGCTTCTTCGAGTAATCCTTTGTAGTCGACAGACTCGGGAATCAACCCAACGACCTTGAGCAGTGTACCGACATTATCGACGTCGCTATCGATACTTTTCCGTATGCCCGGATATTGCACTTTGACGGCTAGGTTATCGCCCGCATCGCTGTAGGCTTGGTGCACTTGTCCTATTGATGCACTGGCGATTGGTTTGAAGTTAAATGACAGAAACTCAGCTTTCCAATTCGTTCCCAGCGAACTTTCCATTACTGCGTTGAGTTGTTTTGCAGGCATTGGGTCTGCGTTGGAACGAAGACGGGAAAGAATATCGGCAAGTTCAGGTTCTAAAACATCACCAGCATCCATTGATAGCATTTGACCAAGCTTCATTGCAGCGCCACGCAGGTGAGCAAGTTGGTCAGTTAAGCGCGCGATGTTCTGTGGCGTCAGCAAGAGGTCTTTCGCTTTTGGTTTGTTGCCTTTGGCTATCTGCTTCGTGCCTTCTGCAATCACATTGCCTGCGACACGGGTAGCAAGTGAAGCGAACTTGCTGAATCTTGAGATGCGATGGGTAGGTAGGCTTCTTTCCTTTGCCGACATGAATCTTCTCCGCTATTTACTAACTAATTGTTATACGGGAAAAGGATATGTTTGGATACAAATGAAAAGAAAACCGCCAGCGTAACTGGCGGTTTGCGAGTTTAGATAGAGTAGAAGAAGTACAGTTGAGACTTCATTCGGATGATGATCCCGCGAATCACATCTAAGAAGGCCATGAAGCCTATCGGTTTTTCACCGCTGATCCATGCGAGGCCAACAGAGCCAACAGGGATGTCGTAGCCTTCTGGCTCATCAATCTTAAGACGAACAAAGTGGTGTTTGTTCTGTAAGTTCTTTCCAGTGGTGACACGTACGGAATCATCGAAACCCAGTAGATTACCTTGTGACTCACCTGTTGCTTCAACAATGCCTTCGACGGTCGCTGAGAAGATCTTACCTGGGTAAACGGACGAAGAGAATTCCGCTGGCTGACCCGGTTTGATGTTACGAATCGCCTGGTGGTTCACTCGCATTAGTACGTACTTTTCGTTGGTGTACATGTTGATACGCGGCATCGTTGATACACGCTGACCTTCACGCAGGATAAAGTTGGTGACAAAGCCATCTGTTGGGGCATGAACTTTTGTGCTATTCAAATCCCATTGCGCTTTTGCAATTTGCTCTTTCGCTTGGCGCAGTTCGGCTTGTTTGGTTTCAACTGCAAGTTCCGCTTTATGAATCGCCAGTTTTGCACGGGAAATATCGACTTGTTTCTTCTTGATTTGAGACTCAAGGGTCAACACGTTGTGACGTGCCATATCAACCGCACTCGATTGTTTGTCGATATCGCTTTCCGTGATGGTGTTGTGCACCACTCGGTTTTGCTCAACATAACGATCTAGCATTTTTTTCTGCAATTTGTAGTCAACTTTCGCCGCTTCCAACTGGCTCTTTGATGTTTCTAGATCTTGCACTAGCGCTTCGTGGTTAGCTTCTTCAATCTCGATGTCGCCTTTTGCTGTAGCTAATGCAACGCGAGCAGAATCAGCGGATACGTTCGCTTGATTTAATGCGATTTTGTATTGCGTTGGGTCAAGTTCATAAATGAGCTGACCTTCTTTAACTTGCTGATTCGGCTCAATGTAAATGTGGTCAACTTTACCTTTTACATTGGTTGAATCTGGACGCAATTGGATGTGTGGTGACTGCACGACAGAACCGCCGGATAAATCCATCGGGGTGAAGTTAATCAAACCTACCCAGACGAACATCAGCCAACTCAAACCGCCAAGATAAGCGAACGATTTGGTTGCTTTGTTCCAAGGCATGCCAACCAAACGCAGCAGATAGATGAAGAGAGCCCATACCGCTAAACCTTCTAACATTATGCTTCCTCTTTTGGCTGTGTTTCTGTTTGCGGTTTACTTTTCCATGTATCACGCAGATTGATGATGGCTTTTTCCATATCAACAAATGCAAAGATCACGGCTAGCACCCAAACCCAGTGCCAGACAAACCCTATCCAGGTCAGCGCAGTGATGAGCCCTATCTGATGATGGTCTTTGCTGTGTGCTTTATTGATAGGCAATTCATGGATTTTCCAAAAGCCGTAACACGCGCCCGCGACACTCGCAATTAAAACGACAGCAGCGACAACATGTAACGCCGTATCTGCGCCTGTACCGACAAATGGGACACTCAGTAAACTCATTAAACACTCCTCTATCAAACTGTTGGCGTATTGTGATCTGAATTTGATTTGCGGCTTTCTTTGTGACAGATTCAATCACTATAGGATTAAATTTGATGTAATTGGTTATGAAAACGGTTCGGTTTATTCGCGCGATGGGCATTCTAAACATGCATAACCTCGCGTTATCTAAATACAATTTGGACTCGGATGAGTTAGGAATCCCAGTATCGGTGTTTCGTAACCCAATGACACTGATCCCGCTAAAAGCCGTTGCGGAATGGTATCGTTGTGTTGAACAAGCCAGTGCTGACCCGGATGTGGTGTTGAGTCTCAGCCGGGGTATTGAACTGCAAAAGCTAGGGCCAGTGGGACGCTGGTTATTCTCCGGCAATGATTTAGCCAGTACCATTCGGCGAGTGAATTATGGTGTGAGCAATCTACAATCAGGGGCGTTTTTTGCTGGCGAACAGTCGGGTAAAATCATCAAATGGACTTACCACAACCCGTTTATAGAAACGTCAGTAAAGGTGCACGATAGTATCCGCTGTGCGGTATTTATGATTAAGGTGTTACGCGAATTTCTTGGCAAAGATTACCAGCCTTTACGTGTCAAGGTTTCAGGCTCGAGAAAAAATACTGAGCGATACCGGGAATATTTCGGCTGCGAGGTGGAATGGAGTCAGCCAAAAACAGAGATATGGATCCCGGGAGATGACCGATTAGCCTCCCGCCAAGTGAGCCATCGAGAAGACAGCCGTCTAGCGATGAGTTTTTCCGACTTGGATGATTTGCTTAATATGCCCGATCCAGAAGACGAGTTGAAAGTGATTTATGAAGTAGTGAACTACAGCAGCCATTATGGATTGCCAACGTTAGAGCGCGTGTCTTCTCTGCTTGATTTATCTGAACAGCAGTTTCAACGTCGTTTGCATAAATTAGGGCTCAATTTTTCGACGGTTTCTGGCTATGTATTGAGTAATATTGCAGCTGGTTTGTTGAGTAAGCGCGTGAGTATTGATGACATTGCCACGCGCCTTGGTTACACCAATGTGGCGAGCTTCAATCGTATGTTTAAGAAACATCGTGGATTAACGCCCAAGCAGTATACGGGAAGATTAGAGAAGTAGTGCTCCACTTATCTCTATGAGTACAAGCAATAAAAGCCCTCAAAGTTGAGGGCTTTGTTATTTTTTTGTGTCGTTTTATGTGGTGGCTATTTCTTAGGACGCCAACTTAGTGCACTTGCAACAGCGCCGATGGCAATTACATCCTTTTTTTGTTCGCTAAGTTCAGGGAGCATCTGTACCGCAATGGTACCGTTCGTCTGCACAGCGGCAATTTCTTGTGTGCCTTCCTTAAAGCTATAACCCAATGGAATGTCTACCGCCATCATGGCGTCAGGACTAGTATGTACAGTTTTTACATTAAATTGGGTGCTACCAATACGCACTACGCCTGTCTCTTTTTTCTCAAAGCTGATGTCGATGAGAGCGGATTTTGGCTCCATCGCAAACTCACCGACTTTTTTACCATCTTGAGTAATGTCACAGGTGTAAGGATCATTCCCACCAAAATCGACGCCCATGTAGTTAACCGACATACCGCCTCCAGTGCAGTTCAAAAGCCAAGTTTCCCCGCTGTCGATACGAGTCACTTCTGCGCCCATTGAACCTTCTTTGAAAGAGATACGGTTAAACCAACTTGAGTTAGAAGCACTGCGTGAATACTTGCCTTTGTACTTACCAGCAAAATCAAAATGGCCATCCGCACCGAATCCCCAAAAATCACCGTCGGTTTTGATCAGCATTTCTGGTTGTGCTTTTACGGCATCAGTACGATCCATGACGGCTAGGCCACCACAACCAACAAGGAGCAAGGGAGCGAATAAAATAAGTTTCTTCATGTTTTTCATTGTTTATAGCTTGGTTACATCTAGGGTTTGGTCGGTGAATTGGATGTTCTGAATGTCGTACAACTCGTCAGTGCCTGTATTTGGGCACTCAACAGAAACGCTCTTTGCTTTGATAACAGTACATTCCGCCAGTTTGTGTGGCACGATATAGGTGTTGATACCGCCTTCACCATAAATGCTGTTGTCTTTGCTGTTGCCTTCAAAAGTATTGTTTTGATCATTACCGATCACATTCATCGCGTCGTCGCCAATGATCTTCACTTTTGTTAACCACTGAGATTTGTAGGTGTACGCTTCTATCAAACCGTCTTTGTTGGGAGCCATACGGAAGGTAGGTACTGTGCCTGGATTTGTCTTTTCTGTGTAGAGCTTGACGCCCGCAGAGTCGATATTCGCGGTATATTGCAAGTATCCGTGGAATAAGCCACTGATCCAATCAACGGCTTGTGGATCTTGGGTTTGCATTTCTTCACGCGTTAACGCTTGGTAGCCATCTAAACCATGTCCGTTTGCTTTTGCTACACCCATGTAAGCTTCAAAAGCGGCAGCAAAATATTCGTGAGAATATGAAGGGCCCGTTTGTTTCACACTTTCAGGATCGAAGTCGTCCGATTTCCAATCGTCCCAGTCATACTGAGTAGGGCGCCACACCGTCGGTTTGCCCGATTGAATATCGTTATAGATGCTTAACGCATGAGCTTGAATGTCATTTTGCAGTGCCGCAGTCGCCGTGTTAGGTGCAATACCTTGCGCTTGGACCAAGTGTAAAATTTCTTCAAAAGCGGCGTCTCGTTCGGCTTTTTTACCAAGATTGGCGCAGTAATCGGCAAAATTACTCATGTAATGGCAATCGCCTTCAACTGTCAGTTCTCGATACATTAAAGATTGGCTATTCCTTAGCCAGTTTGGTGTTTCTTTACTAGTTACTAATGTTGACGCGATAGATGTGACAAGTGTATCCATATCATCTTCGTTAAGTACCATCATGCTTACAACAAACTTTTCTAGAGAACTAGTATCAAAAGAGTGTGCTAAGCCCGAGCTTGTAACTGCATCGTTCAATTTGCCTTGGCGAATCAGTTCGTTGATAAAGATTTTGGTTAACATCTCATCATTCTGTTCGTCGTTTTCGGTCAGCATTAGTGTGGCATCACGCTCGGCTAATGTCTTAGCGATACGAGACTTGTCAGCACCGTACTTAGAGTCTGGTTGGTTTGTGAGAAGGTGTTGGATGATTTTGGCTGCACGAAAGATTTTTTCATTATTCGCACCGTCATCAACAGCCACAATGTGAAATGTATCGTTGTTGTTTGCTTCGGAAAGGGAGATTTTCACATAGTGGGTGAAGCCCGAATCAGCAGCCACTTTTAACTTGGCCGGAAACTCTGTAGAAACGACAGTTGGGATTGTGACAGTGCTCAATGTAGGCATTGGTGGTGTTGGAGGTGTCGTTGTCGATGGTTTCGAATTAGATTCACTGCCGCCACAAGCAGTTAGACTTATCGCGCAAAATATGGCTAAAGGTGTTAATTTGGAATATCTCATTTCATGTTACTCGTAGACTTTATTAGAGCAGGAAACTTAGAAGCAACATAAAGTCCTGTCTATATAAGCAAACTAAGTCATATATGTTGATATTGTTTTTTGGTAAGACCTATTATTCGATATATTTAAAAATATAGTGGATTTTTATTCCGAATTTTATTTTCTATGTGAAGCTATATTCTGGTAATGAATAAAACCTCAGGTTATTGCATGGTTTTAGGGGTATAGAATGATTAGGATTATCGTATATGTATGGTTTGTAAGCGTATGTAAGCCTGCGTTTTATTAAAATTATCATTTAAGTAGGTTGCGCAGTATAGGACGAGCGATATACTCCCTCCATCATATTGGTGGAGTAAATGATTCATGGTGGGTAATACAATCTTACTGGTAGAAGACGACTCAGAGATTGCTCGATTAACCAAAATGTACCTCGAAGCCGAAGGATATACGGTAACTGTCATCGATAACGGTCAAAATGCATTAGAAACGATTAAGGGGCTCAAGCCGGACCTAGTGCTGTTAGATTTGATGTTACCAGGAAAAAATGGCGCAGAAATATGTCAAGAGGCGCGTAAGTTTTATCATGGTATTATCATTGTTTTGACTGCGACCGATGATGAAATGAGCGAGGTGAGCTTATTTAAGTTTGGTGCTGATGATTACCTTACCAAACCGATAAAAGGCAATATCCTTCTCGCCCGTATTGAAGCAGCGTTGCGTCGCTATTGTCGTCAAGTTGATATCGTTGAAGAAGAAAAGCTGAGCCGATATGGCATTAGTCTTTGTCTTCGTCGCTCCCAAGCATTTTATTTGCAAAAAGATATTGGTTTAACGAGTTCTGAGTTTGAAATTTTAGAGCTCCTGATGCTGAATGTCGATAAGCCAGTATCTCGTGAATCATGTTGCCGTCTTGCCCGAGGCATTGAATACTGTATTACTGATCGTTCGATTGATATGCGTATATCCTCACTAAGGAAGAAATTCTCTAAGGCTCATATCCATACGGCTACCATTAAAACCATACGTCACCACGGCTACATGCTGACAGGTAAATGACGCATGTTTTCCCTGTTTACTCGTCTATATGTGGGGTTAGTAACTGGCCTTGCGCTGACTGTTGCTTTGTTTCTCTTTATGGGGGAAGAGTACATGCGCAAAACAGAAGTCGGTGTTTTTTTGAGTGACGGTGCTTATTTTGTCGATCAATACATTGAGCAACGAGGCACTCCGGATTCTCTCTACAAGAAGTTAACCGAAAACGGCAAGCAAGATTTCTTTATCTTTGATTTAACATTGGTTGAAAACTGGGACGGATCACCGCCTTGTCGAGATTGTAATCTGCTGTACCGTATGCAAGGGATACCTGTTTATCTTATTGATGGCAGTACCTATGCTGCGGTATTCCCTTTGCCTAACACTTCGAAGAGTTTAGTTTTCAAAGAAAAAACGGATTTCTTTAGCCCACACGTTGATTGGAATGAAGATTCTGAGATTGTATTTATACTTACTCTACTTTTGGTTGTTGTATGCAGTTTAGGCATTATGGTTTACATACCTGTACGACGTCTTGACCGCCAAATTCGGCAACTAACGGCTGCGCAACAACAATTTGGTTCTGGTGAGTTGAATACGCGAGTCGAGCTAAAGCAATTTTCGCAACCCGTGAAAGAGCTCGCCCAAGGCTTCAACTGCATGTCTGAAGAGATTGAGAGACGAGTGCGCCAAACACACATCTTTACTCAAGCTATTCCTCATGAAGTGCGCACTCCGCTGAGTCGTATTCAGCTAGCGACGGATTTAGCTCGACGCACGAGTGGTGAAATGCAGGCAGAGTTACATGACGATATTGAACGATACGTTGATGTAGTGACGGATTTAACATCCGACATCGTCATGCTGTCTCGCTTGAGTGTGAAAAACCACTCATGGATCGATTCTGTTGAAACCATGGAACTGCCACTTTGGTGTAAAAGCCGCATGAATTACCTAGGCTTAGAGTCCGCCATGTTGAGAGCAGAAAATGAACTCGCGAACCAATTGATTCACTTTCAGCCTACTTTGGGTAACCTCGTCCTCGATAATTTACTGCAAAACGCCAAGCGTTACGGTGAGTCCTGCGTTGAGGTGACGATTCGAACGGTAGCGGATTGCTGGAGCATCGATATTGAGGACGATGGTCCGGGCATCCCTGAGGCGATGCGAGAAGAAGTATTTATGCCATTTTCGCGCTTAGACAAAAGCCGCAACGCCGACATGAAAGGCTTTGGTTTAGGGCTTGCCATCGCTACCAGTGCAGCGCGGCAACTGGGGTGGGAGCTTTCTGTCGGCGAGAGTCACTTAGGCGGCGCACGTTTTACGGTGCTTATTCCTGCCAACGGTTAGAGTAGGCACTGCGGTAGTCTGGCTCTGCGATACCTTCATACAAATCGTCACAAGCTTGCAGCGGACCTACGACGGTTCGGTAGGGTAGGACACCTGCCCAAACAGGGATGTCCATGTCTTCCGCATCGTCGTTGACGCCAAAATTGCTGATTTTCACTGATGCTTCTAGGAGTGGAATACGCAGCAGCATGGTGGCTTTGAGTTCTTTTTCATTACTCAAACGGACTTGTTCTGTTCTCCCCGGAGCGATCTGTTCAATAAAGTGATTCAGCAACCTGTCTTTCTCTTGGTTATCTTCCACCATCTCAAACTGGCCAAAGACCACAACACTGCGATAATGCGCACTGTGGTGAAACGCACTTCGAGCCAATACCCAACCATCAAACAAAGTAAAGGTTAAGCACGTTTGCACTCCTTGTTTGAGTGAGCGTAATAGTCGACTGTTGTTGGCACCATGGATATACACGTAATCATCGACACGCCATGCCAGCATAGGGATGACCACAGGGCCTGACTCGTTGGTTATCGCAATATGAGCGATTAGGCTTTCATCTATGATGGCGTGCAGTTTGCTAACATCAGAGACGGCTTTATGTGCGCCTTTCTTAATTTCCGTTCTATTGGTGTTGGATAGCATTTTCTCTCCTTGCTTGCTCACGATTACGAGCGATTTATCCTCATTCTTTGATTGCAATGTAGCGTTTAACTGGTAGCTTAAAGAGAGCCAGTTTTAACTAATGGATGGATCCAGTTTGTCTTTGATTGATATCGGTGACCTACATTTAAAAGACAGTGAAGGAACGCGTCAGCAAGCGTTGTTTTTGGCTATTCGCAAGAAAATTGTTCAAGGACTGTGGGTGAAGAATGGGAAGCTGCCTTCTACGCGGAAGCTTTCACAAGAGCTTAATCTAAGTAGGAATACCGTGATTTCTGCCTACGAACAGTTAGTGGCGGAAGGGTACTTGAACAGCCAAAAAGGTTCTGGCTTTTATGTTGCCGTAGAACTGCCAGAGCAGTACTTGCCTGAACCTAGTTCAGTTCAGAGAGACTCATCACCGAAAGCTCACTTTGATATCAACCGCGCATTTGCACCGGGTGTGCCGGATTTGGACGCATTTCCGATGGCGCAATGGCAAAAGTTACTCACTCGCCATATGTCTCGTACTTGCTTGTTGGGGAATCAAGATATTCAGGGTAGTTGGGCATTGCGCTGTGCTTTAGCTGGCTACCTCGCATCAAGCCGTTCAGTGAATTGTTCTCCAGAGCGCATTATTATTACCTCTGGGGCGCAGCAAGCGTTGTCGATTGCGACGATGGTAGTGCTCAAACAAGGTGATAAGGTTCTGATGGAGCAACCAGGTTACGCGCAAATGCGGAAGTTGATTCAGTTCCAAAACTATCAATTTGAGCCTTTGTTCGTAAGAGAGAAATTAGGTTTTGATGTGGAAGCGGTGACCTCAAGCGATGCCGATGCGCTGTATATTACACCAAGTAATCAATATCCGATGGGCACCACACTCAATACCGAGCAAAGAGGAAAGATCATCAACTGGGCGGTCGAACAATCAAGTTGGATCATCGAGGACGATTATGACAGCGAATTTCAGTTTGCTCATCGTCCCTATACCAGTTTACAGGGGCTAGCAGCTCAAATGGGTCGAGATGATCGCGTGTTGTATGTGGGTTCCTTCAGTAAAGTGATGTTTAACGGATTGCGGCTTGGCTACCTTGTAGTTCCTGAACGTTTAGTAGAGCAATGCTTAGTGGTTAAGGACGCGTTAAGTGGTGATTCGCCGACGCATACACAAGAAGCATTGGCAGATTTTATTACTGAAGGTGGGTTATTACGTCATATTCGAAAAATGCGTCGACTGTACAAAACTAAGCATGAACAGATGCATTTATCCATTCAACAGTATTTTGGCGACCGTGTTTGCGTCGTTAGCCAAGCGGCGGGGCTTCATATTACGTTGAAATGGCAAGACGGTATGGATGAGCAGCGTTTTACAAAAATGGCAGAGCATGAAGGGATCATCTTGCGACCTTTGAGCTATTATGAACCCCCAGATTTTCAAGCACGTCACTGGCATGGTGCCGTGCTTGGTTACGGCAATATCGCGTTAGAGAACATAGACGCTGGTATCCAACGTTTAGCTCACATATTTCGAAATGGGAAGCGATGACTATTCAACTACACGTGTTTGTCGCTTATGTCGCCACTGTTTCCAAGGCAGTAAAAGTAGAGTAAAAATGCCAAGTGCATAAAACATTGACCAGCCTAAACATATAAAAACACCGGTACAAAGCAGTAGGGACAGTCCCGCAAGTGTTTTACCAAATCCTCGAAGCAATTTGAAAGCGGCTAACATCGCCAACATGTAAACCAGAACGAATACACTGTTTGCGAGTTTTAGGAAAAACTCCAGATCGAGCTGTGATAGGGTTCCTATCACACAAGATATCAATAATATACCGCCAACTAATATGGTGGCTGAGAAAGGGACACCACGACGTGAAATCTTGGCTAGTGGACTAGAAGGACGATGTTCACGAGCTTGAGCCCAGACCATTCGCGCTAGACTCTGTGTGTATAAGTTAACGCTCGCGAAACAAGCGGAGAAACCTATCAAGCTGATTATCCATTTGGCTCCATCGCCTAGTAGTTGGGCACTAAGCCAGGGGATGGATGCGTTATCAAATTGAGCGTTACCATACGCGCCAAATTTTAAAATAACGACAGAGCATGCCCAATAGGTAGCCCCTGCTACAAAACAACCGACCACAATGGCAATAGGGAAATCTCTTTGAGGGTTTTTGAACTCTTCCCCCATATGGGCAAAAGCCTCTATGCCAACAAAACACCAGAACATCACGCCTAACGCTGCGGTAATAGGCCAAATTGACTCTTGTGTGATGGCGGGCATCACAAGATCGGCGCTGTTAACGTCGCCTTTCCATAAAAATGCGCCAACAAGTGCGAAGACACTCAAAGCAATAAGAGTTTGTAAATGACCTGATGATTTTGTGCCCATCAAGTTGACGAACACAAGTAGTACTACCGTCAGAATTTGTGCAAACAGATTGTTGCTAATAGGCTCTGGCAATATTTGTTGTAGGAAGCCTGCGGCGAGTGCAATCGCGGCCGGAACCCCTACCGGAATGACACTAACAAATAGCCAAGCGACACTACTTTCCAGTTTGGCGTTAAAGGCTTTGCGTACAAAAAAGGCTGTTCCGCCCGCGTTGGGGTATCGTTTACCCAGTTGAGCAAAAGTCAGCGCAATAGGACAAATCGCGATGAACAATAAAATCCAAGCCCATAGTGAAAAATGGCCAGCTATACCTGCTGCGATAGCCGGGATCATAAACAGCCCAGTTCCCATTAATGTGGTGGATAACTGTGCGATACCTGATGTGAGTGAAATGTCTTTTTTGAGCTCTTCCATGCGAATTGATTCATCCAATGTTATGAGGCTTATTACGAAAAAGCTTGTGGCTTCTGGTTATTTCGTTTTATGTGTTTAAGCGATGCTATTTATGTGCTGAGCACTTAAGTTGGGAATTTGATTTCAATGTGTTATCTATTTTCTGTTGAAATGGATAACAGCACTCATCTCATGCCCGCCAAATAGCATATCCAAAATGTTAATAACAAAATGATTTACTAAACCGTCAATATGACGGTTGTTTTAAATAATTCCAACAAAATGTTGGTTTCTTATGCAGTTAGAATCGGTATAGAATGAGAAAAATAAGGAAAGCTTGGTAACGGTATGGACAAGTTTGATCATAAGATTGTGGATCTGCTCAGGCACAACGCTCGGCTGTCGGTGACTGAAATTGCGGATAAAGTAAACCTTTCTCGTTCTGCGGTAACGGCCCGTATTCGTAAGCTAGAGCATGACAAAGTGATTCTAGGGTATCACGCTGAAATTGCACCTTCGGGTGGGGATTCGATTTGCGCCTATTTTGCCTTAAAGTTCGATAAATCAACCTCTACGTATTATTGCGAATCATACGCGGACGAGTTATACAAAATTGATGGCGTAAAATGGTGTCATGCGATCAGCGGTGAGACGGACATGATGGTTTTTGTCGAAGTGCCTACGATGGCTCGCTTGAACGAAATCAGAGATCAAATTCAACGATATCCAGAGCTTCGAAACCTGATGACTCATACCGTCTTAGCTGAATTCTTTAACACGACTGGGAACCTGTTTGTGAAGTGACCATGAATGGATGCCATGTTGAAAACCCTTCTGAGCGAATATGTTAAACAACATTAATTTGAATCTACTTAGATCCTTGCATGTACTTTTAGAGGAGTGTCATGTCAGCCGGACCGCAGACCGTTTGCACATTACGCAGTCTGCCGTCAGTCGACAGCTTGCACAATTGCGCGATCTGTGTGGTGACCCACTGCTTATTCGTCAAGGTAATCAACTGATACCAACGCCACGAGCAATAGCGTTAAAATCAAAGCTTGATGCATTACTGGCTGAGTTTGACCATTTACTCGATGACCAACCTTTTGAGCCGCGGCAGTGGCAAGGTGAGCTTGTTATTGCTTCTAGTGACTACGTGGCGCAATACGTATTGCCCGATATTGCCTCTCACTTGGGTGAACAAGCGCCACAGTTAGATATGGCGTACCGACTGTGGCAACCCAACTTTCTTGATAAACTTCATGAGACGGGCATCCATATCGCGTCTTCTATGTATCCAGAAAAACCACAGAGTGTGTCGAGCGTTAAAATTGGTGAGGATTCATCAGTTTGTTTGATGAAATCTTCTCATCCGTTAGCAAAGCAGGACCAGATCAGTATTGAAGACTTGATTTCATATTCACACATTAAAGTGACTGGCGGCGGAGACAAAGATTCCTACACTGATTTAGCATTGAAAGAGCTAGGGCACACCCGCCACGTTACCTTTAAGGTTCCATTCTTCTCTGCTGCGATCAATCGCTTAGTTGCAAGTGAGCACCTGATGGTGGCTCCTGAACATATTGCCGTTAACCTCGCTAAACATTGGGACGTAACCCATAAAGCATTACCACTCGAAACACCTATTCATCAATATTGGTTAATGTGGCACCCCAAATACGACACGGATCCTGCGCATAAATGGGTGCGAGAAGAGATTCGCTCAGTAATGCAAATCTCTGAGTATTCCATTCGCTAATACGTACACCGTTTAGCTATGACTTGAAGTCATGATTAGTATGAATAACTTTGATTTCTAATTATACCTCTTCCGTTGATAGAGTGAGCTTCAAAGAGGGGAGATTCTTATGACACTAACAGTTTGGTTATCACTTTTTACCGTGTGTTTATTAGGGGCTATGTCACCAGGTCCCAGCTTAGCTATTGTCGCTAAGCACTCGTTGGCTGGTGGACGTATCAATGGATTAGCTACGGCTTGGGCTCATGCGTTTGGCATTGGTATATATGCGTTTATTACCTTGATTGGGCTCGCTGTTGTTTTGCAGCAAAGCCCGATGCTGTTCAAGACGATTAGCCTTGTGGGTGCGGCATATCTTGCGTATTTAGGGTTTAATGCTTTGCGTTCAAAAGGTGGTGTGGCTGCGAAGTTGGAGTCAGGTGAGGAAACAACGGTAATCCAGTCTGCGCGAGAAGGCTTTTTTATCTCGATTTTAAGTCCCAAAATTGCTTTGTTTTTTATCGCATTATTCAGTCAGTTTGTCGCGCTCGGTAATGATTTGAGTAATCAGATGATCATTGTTGCCACGCCGTTTGTTGTGGATGGGCTTTGGTACACCTTTATTACCCTAGTGCTATCGAGCTCTAAAGTCGTTGACAGAATTCGCTCTAAGGCAGTGTTGATTGATCGTTTGTCAGGGGTAGTACTCATGCTGCTGGCTCTTAGAGTGGTCGTAACGGTATAGACAAGCTCGCAAGACAGAAATACTAAAAGCAGCCCGTGTGGCTGCTTTTCAAAAAAGCACCCTGCCATTTTAAGGACAGGGTGAAAGCAAGAAGTTTCTCAGGAGCGGTCGGGGGAGAGAAACTCATCTAAATCTTATTTACTTACCGGCGAACCTCTTCAAATTCACCTTCAATCGCATCTGCTTTACCTGTATTAAACTCATACTCTTCGTGCATTTCTCTCTGCATTTTCTTGACGCGCTTTTCAATACGTTTACCGGTAATTAATGCTGCGATGGTCAACGGAATCGCAATGATCAAGCTAAATACTAACGTAAAAAAGCCGGTAATCAGTGCTAGTGCAGTTACAATAATCCGATTCATAATCATGACCTCTCTGTAATTTATGTGCTCAGATTAATGCTGTGAACATGAACAAAACATGAATGCTGACGTTCACTTTGTCCGGAGAGTGTCAAATGAATGAAACGAAAAAACGCCTGAGGGTGATCAGGCGTATAAACGGGGAAAAATATTAGTAATGCGCATGGCGCTTATTATTTAGAACAAATATGAGATATTGTCCGCTACGCTATGTGGTTAACGTTGTGGAGCAAAGTTCACCTATCGAGGGAATGTTTGGTAACGAACACCCATCATTTGTTCCATACAGTGCACAACTTGGCAGCTGTAACCGAATTCGTTGTCGTACCAGATGTAAAGTACACAACGCTTGTCTTGTGCGATAGTCGCTTGACCATCTACGACGCCTGCATGACGAGAACCAACTAAGTCAGTTGATACAATTTCTGTTGAATCGGTGTAGTCAATCTGTGCCGAAAGCTCAGAGTTCAACGCCATTTCACGCAAGTAATCGTTCAGTGAATCACGGTCTACGTCTTCACCTAAGTTTAGATTAGCGACTGCCATAGATACGTTTGGTGTCGGTACGCGAATCGCGTTGCCTGTTAGCTTGCCTGCAAGCTCTGGCAATGCTTTAGCAACTGCTTTTGCCGCACCTGTTGAAGTCAGAACCATGTTTAGTGAAGCACTACGTCCGCGACGGTCACCAGAGTGGAAGTTGTCGATCAAATTTTGGTCGTTTGTGTATGAGTGCACGGTTTCAATATGGCCAGAAAGAACACCATATTTATCGTTCAGAGCCTTAAGGACTGGCGTGATTGCATTTGTTGTACAGCTTGCCGCAGAGATGATGGTGTCATCTTCTTGAATTACAGACTCATTTACACCGAATACAACGTTTTTGATGTCACCTTTACCTGGTGCTGTTAGCAGTACTTTCTCTGCGCCTTGACACGCTAAGTGCTGGCTCAGACCCTCAGAATCACGCCAAACACCTGTGTTATCAACAACTAGCGCGTTATTGATACCGAAAGCTGAGTAATCCACTTCGCTTGGATTATTTGCGTAGATGATTTGGATGTAGTTGCCGTTAACGATCAGTGCTTTGCGCTCTTCATCGATAACAATACTACCGTTGAACTGACCGTGAACTGAGTCACGACGCAGCAAGCTAGCACGCTTCTCCAAATCGCCTTTTTTACCGCCACGAACCACAATCGCACGTAGTCTTAGTGGGTAACCTGGACCACTTTTCTCAATGAGAAGGCGAGTAAGTAGTCGACCAATGCGACCGAACCCGTAAAGAACCACATCACGCGCTTTCAGTGAAGAATCTGCGTCGCGAGCGCCATCAAGTGCAGTGATAAGGAAATCGTTTAGAGAGCTTGTATCGTCATGTTCATTCCAGTACATAGTTGCCAATTGGCCAACATCGACACGGCATGAAGAAATGCTCATTTCACAAAGCGCTTGAATAATAGGCATCGTGTGCTCAAGCGAAAGTGGGTTACCGGTATAACGTCTTGCAACGCGATGAGTTTTGAGAATGTCTATAGTAGTAGCATTAATAAGCGTTTTACCAAACAGAACCACTTCGATTCCTTTTTGACGATATAGCTTACCAATTAGAGGGGAAATAGATTCAGCAATCGTTTGGCTAGTTTGCCAGTCTTGGAGATATTTCTCTGGACTCATTGTTGTATTAGACCTTTCACGTTTTGGGGGCTAACCATACTCTCTGCTGTTGCCTCTTCGGCAGCGTGCAAGAGTGTGGTGGGTTATGTAATCGGGTTGTAATAGTTATGTGTGCGGATTCTAAGGTCGGAGTCCTTATTCTGCTAGGAAAATTAAATCCAGTGTAAAACACTACTTAAGGGGACGTTAGTGGTGGATTAATGTGACTAAAGCAGTGGTTTTCACGTATTGACATTTAGAAAGTAACTTACTTTTTTTGCGATGATAACGTTTGCTTTCAAATTAGTTTTGTTGACAAAAATGGATATTTTGCATTTTTGTGTGATTTTCCTCGATAAGGCAACTCAATAGGTAAACATACAATAGATGATTTCCTGAAAAGTGAGGCGACTCTTAGTTGTGAGTGAAACTTTATTGTTTGCATCCAACTTTAAGATCAAAAAATATGACTTGAATCACAATTGCCACTTCATTAGCCGATGATAAAACACTCACAATAACCATAGTCTAGGTAGGTGAATGTTGTTTGAAAGTAACAATGTCGTATATGCCTTTCAATGCGGGAAACTAGTCTAATATTAAATAAACGGATGAAATCAACCATTAGGCTGATGGATGTTGAGATTATCAATAAAAACACGCTTAGCACTCCTCGCACTATTACCCGCTGTGGTAATAGTGGTGTTTGCAGTTCAGCAGTTTTCTGATAATGCGTTGCGCGTGAGCCGTCTCAATCAAACGGTTAGCAATATTCAAGGTTTCCAATTGATATCCAAGGCCTCCCACTTTATTTACTCCATAGAGAAAGTACGCCGACAGCCTGATCTTCAAGTCTCTGCAGCCATTAATATTGAAGAACAAGGTGAAGTTATTTCTTCTTTGCATCAAAAGTTTGTGAGTAACCCTAATACTGCTGAGTATGCTGATGACCTGAAAGAAGCCATGCTGGGGGTATTGTCAGGTAGATTGAGTGAGATGGGTGATTGGGCATTTCAACAGCTCCAAAATATGTCGCGCTCTTTGTTGCAAAATCATCAATGGTATGGCAGTGACGACGGCATTCGCATGCAAAATTTTATTGCCTACCTTGCTCAGCTCTCTTTTTGGACACAGAAAGAAGCTTGGCTGACGAACCGTTTAGTCCAAGACCCTGAGAGTCGGCTAAGTCAAAGTATGTTTTATCAGGCGATTGACCGACAGCAGCAAAATTTGGATGCGTTTTTAAACTTAGGTGGGTCATACGAGCAAGTGGATAAATTGCTTGGCTTGTTTACTTCGCCGAGATATCAGAGAAACTTGGCGTCTCGCGGACAATTAATGTCAGGAGACATGTCACAAAGTGACTATGCCGCGTATTTAAAAGAACTCGATTTTCGTGTGCAGCGCTTACAAGTGCTCATTGATGGGTTCACCAAACAAACTGAGCAGTCGCTTCTCACGCAGGTTCATGAACAAAAGGCCAATATAGCGATGATCAGTTTTGGCGTTGCCTTAGTGGTTATCCTGCTTTGTTGGCTCGGA
Organism: Vibrio sp. D431a; assembly: GCF_030248655.1. Taxonomy (NCBI): domain Bacteria; kingdom Pseudomonadati; phylum Pseudomonadota; class Gammaproteobacteria; order Vibrionales; family Vibrionaceae; genus Vibrio; species Vibrio sp. D431a. Next base: position 325,021 of record NZ_JAHGAP010000015.1, read on the forward strand.
TTTAGTACTTGGTTCCGAGTTAACAGCAAACTCGATGCGATCATTCATACTTTAAACGCGTTGATCAACTCCGAAGAGAAGCAAACAAAAGTCAAAGTTGATGGAAGTGATGAACTGACCATTTTTGCTCAGCAAGTGAATCGAGTGGTTGAAGAAATGCAGAGACAAACTGAAGAAATACTGCATGCAAAAGAGTCAGCAGTATCGGCTAATCGTGCAAAATCTGTGTTTCTTGCCAACATGTCACATGAAATACGCACGCCCCTTAACGGGATCATGGGCATGACAGAAATACTCTCTCAAAGTGAGTTGTCTTCGCATCAACAAGAAGTTGTTGATGACATTGACTCCTCATCTCAAACACTGCTTACTTTACTTAACGATATATTGGATCTCTCTAAAATCGAGTCTGGACGATTGGATCTGTCACTAGTAGAAGCGGATATCCGAGAAGTCGTGTATCAGTCGATGATTTTATTCCAATCCAAAGCAACATCTAAACAGCTAAAGTTAGGTATTAATTTAGCTGAAAATATCCCCATTCGCGTGATGGTCGATGATCATCGTGTCAAACAGGTAGTTACGAATCTGGTATCGAATGCGGTTAAGTTTACCGAAAGTGGGCATGTATGCGTTGATGTTAGTTATGAGGAGTTACCTGAGAAAGAACGTGGAGTGCTGACGTTTAAAGTAGAAGATACCGGAATAGGCATTGATCAAGATAAGTTAACCACGATTTTTGAACCCTTTACTCAGGAAGATGAAGGAGTGTCGAGGCAATTTGGCGGCACAGGGTTGGGTTTGGCAATTTGTTGTCAGCTTGTGTCGATGATGGGGGGCAAGCTCGTAGCAACATCTACAAAAGGAGTGGGCACATGCTTTGAATTCTCGATTGAGGTTGAAGCAATTCCGGTGTTTGGCTGGCGTTCTGAGGTGATTAATAAAGGGCTTTTGATCTGCTCAAATTACGACTACGCCGACCAAGTATTAAAAGAGTGTCGCTTAGCGAAAATCAATCTCTTTGGTGTTAATAATGTGAATGAAGTGCAAGCGATAAATGATGACTTTGATGTCATATTTCTGTGCCACAGTAACGACGCTAATACCGATGAAATCTTGGATAATCTATCATTTAATTACGATCTTCGCCGTGTGATTATTTGCCAGCATCATTTATCCACTCCCTACGAAAATGCAGAAAAAGTACATGCCGTACTCACATTACCTTTCCTTGGCAATCGATTTAAGCATGTCATTGATGATTTAGCTAAGGTTGAAAAGACTATATCAAGTGACAATGTCACCAATAATGTTGTCAGCTCTGAATATCGAGTGTCGCGCTCTCATCGGAGGATCTTAATTGCGGAGGATAATTTGATGAACCAGAAAATAGCGAGTTTTTTTCTGGATAAAGCAGGTTATGACTATTTGATAACAAGCAACGGTCAAGAAGCGTTAGAAGCCATCACAAAGGGAGAAGAATTCGATGCAATTTTAATGGACTGCATGATGCCCGTGATGGATGGACTGACCGCGACGAAAGAAATTCGTCGTTGGGAAAAGAAAGCAGGACGCGAAAAAACGATGATTATCGCACTCACTGCGAGTGTTTTGGAAGAAGACATCCACAACTGTTTTGCGGCAGGCATGGATGCTTATTTACCTAAGCCGTATAAATCGAACCAGTTATTTGAGCTCTTTAGTGAATTAAAACTCGCCTAGCTAACATTTCAACTTAGACAAGGTGTCAAAACGATAAAGCCCCACTTCAGGGGCTTAGTTCTGATTATTCATTGTTGTGCGTTGGCTTGACCGCCTGCGAGTTTGCGTATGGTTTGGCGATAGGTTAGGTATGCGGAAACACCAGCTAACAGGTTGCCGATACAAGCGCCTAAGAGTAAACCTCGGATTCCATCCATTTGAGCGCCAACCCACAAGCACGGTAGGAAAAAGACAAACAAGCGCAGCGCTGAAATGGTGAGCGCGGTGTAAGATTTGCCTAATGCATTACAAAGAGAAACCATTAGCATACAAACCCCTAATGAACCCAAACTGATCGGCACTATCAGTAAATGCATTTCCAAGACTTGCTCCACTTGCACATCACTTGTCATCAATAATGCGAGTGGGTTTGCGACGGCAAATGTAATGGCAGCAATCAAAAGTTGGAAACCTAGAATGAATTTTACGGCAATGCTGACGAGCCTTTGGATATCTTCATAGTTCTTTGCTCCAAGTAAGCGTCCAACCATTGGAGGCATAGACATTGTCAGCGCCAAGACCGAAACGATAGCAAAGAACTCATAGCGTGAACCAAGCGCCCAAGCGGCGACTGCTGCGGTTCCAAAGCTTGCCAATAATTTTGTTGCTAGCATGGAAGACAACGGTGGCAGCAGTTGGCTAATCATCGCAGGGCCCATAATGTTACCGATAGATGCAACACTTTTGGCTACGTTAAGATCTTGCCATTGTGTCGTTGCCCAGTGATTCTTCTTCACGCGAGGAGCTACGACTAAAATACCAAACCCAAAAGCGACGATGGTTGCTATTGCCGCTCCGTTAATACCCAAGTCAAACGTGAAAATAAATAGCGGATCGAGTACAAGGTTCACGCCGCTGGTTATCATCATCATTGTGCCAGGTAACATTGTATTGCCATTAGCTCGGCAGATACTGTAGTAAAAATACAAAACCGCACCAGTCCATGAGCTTAATAACCACCAAGGCCAGTAACTGTCGATTATCGGCATAACAGATTCTGGAGCGCTTAATAGAGCTAAAATGGGGTAGCGCAAAAGCCAAATTAGCCCGCCAAAAATCGCGACACCAATTGAGCCGATCATCAATACCAATCCGCCAAGTTGTTTGGCATACCGACTTTCATTCGCCCCAAGAGCTTTAGAAATGACCGCTGTCGTTGCGATCCCTAGACCGACTTGAATGCCGATAATGACCATTTGCAAAGGCAGAGTGAAACCTTGAGCGGCTAACGGTAAAACGCCGAGCTGACCGATAAACGCGCTATCCACAAGCTGAAAGCTCATTAAAGACAGAACGCCAAAAAGCATTGGCCAGGTCATTGTAAATAATTGTTTTGCAAGCGTTGGTTGTGTACTTGTCGTAGTTGAAGACATAGAAAGCTGAATGCGTTAGGAATAAGAGTTAGATTGATTGTACACGGCGGTTAGTTTAGAGACAAAAATAAACCCCGAGGAAGATATTCTTGCTCGGGGTTCGAAAATCTAGCTTACGCGTTTATTTTTTGCCGCTAGTTTGCTTGTCTTCTTCAGTCAGCTCACGAATGCGACGGCTGATGTCACGACGTGCTTTAGAGATCTCAGCGCTTTTAATGATGTGGTCATCAACACGATCTTCATAGTCTGCTTTCATATTTTTGATGATTGCGACGATTTCATCGTGAGTCATTTCTGGTTTGATGTAGTCTAGAAGGTTTTCTAGAAGATCAACACGTTTACGGTTATCACGAACTTTCTTCTCGTTATCAAGAAGCTCACGTTTTAGTTTGTTTTTACGACGAGCTTGGTTAACGATTTCAAATACGCTACTCATAGTTCTCTTTCCTAATTTTATGAATATCTTCCTCGATTAAAGCACAACATCCAGTGGCATAACAGTCTTTAGATCAATAGCAATGCAGAGTTGAACATTTCTCAACCAATTGCGCTGTGTCCATATAATCGTGCTGCTTTCTTCGAGTTTTGGCCAACATCGTAGAATCCATCGATTCATTGTCATAACGTGGCCTTCACTATATTATCAACACTATTGAATGCAAAATGATGAACTTGATATGGACTCTGGTAACACTGCGGAGCAAGTAAATAGTCAAGATAATGAGCAAGTCACTCGCTCTGTGGCTGAAAAGTTAAAAACGGCGTATATCAACGCACGCGAGCAACTCGAAATCATCGAAGTTGAGCTTAATCGTTCAAAAATAATGATGGTCGACCAAGATGGCAATTTGACGAGAGTGCCGATTCTCTCGGAGCATTGATACCTGACCCTATTCGTAAGGGGTGTCAGGTCTTACGCTATGCTTTAGCCTGACACCAACACCTGAACCGCTAACGCTTCTTGCACTGCTGTGTGAATTTATGGCGTATGATTTCGAAGCGATTTAGGTACAAAGTCAAATGCAAAAATAATAAGGAAATGCATTATGAAAGTTGAGCTAACGGCAATTGAAGCACGAGTTATTGGTTGCTTGATCGAAAAAGAAGTCACTACCCCAGATCTTTACCCCCTCAGCCTGAACGCATTAACCAACGCGTGTAATCAAAAAAGCAACCGTGATCCCGTGATGTCACTCTCTGAGTCAGACGTACTCGATGCCGTTGATGCTCTTATTGAGCGCAGGCTCGTCAGTGACGAAAGTGCGTTCAACAGCCGCGTCAGCAAGTATCAACACCGTTTCTGTAATACGGAATTTGGTGATTTAAAGCTGACAGAGCAGGAGAAGGGCATTGTATGCTGTATGCTTTTGCGCGGTGCTCAAACACCTGGGGAAATTCGTACTCGTACTAATCGTCTCGCGACATTTCATGATGTAAAAGAAGTGGAAACGGTCCTTGAGCATTTAGCAAGCGAAGAGAAAGGACCATTAGTGGTCAAATTACCACGTGAGGCTGGTAAGCGGGAGTCGCGTTATATGCATTTGTTCTGTGGTGATGTTGATGCGTCCGAACTTGCAGCGCCTGTGTCTGCTGCAATCTCGAGCTCCGATCGAGTAAGTCAGCTAGAGCTCGAAGTCGCTCAGCTGAAAGAAGAGCTGGATGAATTAAAAGCTAAGGTTGAGTCACTGCTTTCATGATGGAAAATACAACGCAGCGTTGGAGTGTCTACCTGATACGAAATAACCGCAACGCGTTGTATTGTGGTGTTACCAATGATGTTGAACGAAGATTCAATCAGCACCAAACCGGAAAAGGAGCGAAAGCTTTGAAGGGAAAAGGCCCTTTGGTATTGGAATGGTCATCGGATTTTGAGTCAAAGACGCTTGCCATGCGAGCAGAGTACTATATTAAGCAACTAACTAAAGCGAAAAAAGAGCTGCTCGTTATGTCAAAAGCAAATATTGTCGTCGACGAACATCAACAAATGATGTTAGAGATAGTGGCACTCTGATAAGCCCTTGCTACGCAAAGATACACGGAAACCGCCTATGTCACATTGGCGGTTTCTTTTTGTTTTTGGAGTACCATGTAGGAATAAACTGACGCATAATGGGCTGGTGTTCTGTTTACAGGTCCTGAGTATGAAAAGCGCGAAATGTCTCTACGTCATCGAGACAAAGGAAGCGACTCAATCTACTTTATTTGCATCCACTCAGACCAAGAACCAATTTACTATTGAAACAGGCACTAAGAGGAAGGTAGATTACAAGAGTATAGGATGACTCGGCTAGGTAATGAATAGAGCTGAATTAGGCTCATAAAAAAGCTAAAAGAGCAGTAGATGAAAAAAGCGTTAGTATTCTCCCTGATTTCAATGGCCGCTTTTGCGCCGAATGTGCAGGCCACCCAAGTTCTTAATGGGTATTGGGCATATCAAGAATTTTTAGACCAGTTTCCACAACAGAAGCAGCTAACTAGTGCGTTGGCTGAAGTGGTAAGAGAAACCCCTGTACCCGTAGCAAAAGACAAAAAGCGTCCACTGAAAATTTCTGTTGTTTATCCAGGGCAGCAGATCTCTGATTATTGGATTCGAAACATCGATGCGTTTGAAAAACGCCTAGATAAGCTTGATATCGACTATCAACTAAATCAAGTGTTTACTCGTCCTAATGCAGATATAAAGCAGCAAAGTTTGTCTTTAATGGAGGCGCTGAAAAGCAACTCCGATTACTTGATCTTTACTCTAGATACCACAAGACATCGTAAGTTTGTTGAGCATGTCTTAGATTCAAAGAAAACCAAGTTAATTTTACAAAATATCACCACACCTGTTAGGGATTGGGAACATCATCAGCCGTTTCTTTATGTTGGTTTCGACCACGCAGAAGGAAGTCGTGAATTGGCCGTTGAGTTTGGCAAGCGTTTCCCTAAACATAGCCACTATAGTGTTCTCTACTTCTCAGAGGGCTACATTAGTGACATCAGAGGCAACACTTTTATCAACCAAGTGAACCGCGATAATCAATTTGAACTACAATCTGCTTACTACACCAAAGCAACAAAGCAATCTGGGTATGAAGCTGCAAAAGCCAGTTTGGAGAAGTATCCGGACGTTGACTTCATTTACGCGTGTTCTACCGATGTAGCATTAGGTGCTGTTGACGCTCTTAAAGAGTTAGGTCGTGATGATGTCATGATCAATGGTTGGGGCGGCGGTTCAGCAGAGTTAGAGGCGCTTTCTAAAGGGGAGTTAGACGTTACCGTTATGCGTATGAACGATGATACAGGTATTGCAATGGCTGAGGCCATTAAGTGGGATTTAGAAGGAAAGCCAGTTCCCATCGTTTACTCTGGTGATTTTGAAGTCGTTACCAAATCGGACTCTCCAGAAAGAATTGAAGCATTAAGAAAACGTGCATTTAGATACTCAGATAATTGATGACAACTACATCAAAAACAAGAAAGCGTCGCTCACTGTCGACGCTTATTACCAAAATAATTATTCTCGTACTTGCTCCGATCATTCTAGGCATCTTTGTTCAGAGTTATTACTTCTCGAAGCAGATTATTTGGCAGGAAGTCGACCGAACCAAGCAGCAGACCTCTGCCCTGATCCTGAACATTTTTGATAGCCATTTTGCAGCGATTCAGATTCATCACAACAGCAATTCGAAAAGTGATGTTGTATTGGATTTTTATACAGAACGTGATGAAGAGGCACTCAATTACTTTTTCATGAGTATTGACCAGAGTGATCCTTCCCATACACCAGAGTTTCGTTTCCTAACCGATCATCAAGGTATTATTTGGGACGATGGCAACGCGCATTTCTATGGCATCAACAATCTGATACTTAGCCGACTTGCCAGTCAGGTGACCTTTAGCAACAACTGGTATTATCTACCCTCACAGACCCCGATGGGAACTCGCCATCTGTTACTTCGTCGCGTACCCGTTTTACAACCTAAAACCGGTGAAGTGATGGGGTACTCTTACAATGTTGTTGTTTTAGATAATAACTTTGGGTTGATGGAAAGGTTAAAAAATGAAGGCAACGTCGACAATGTTGTGTTGGTCGCTAACAACACACCATTGGCAAGCTCATTAGTAGGAGATGAGGCTTATCAAATATTTGACGTACTCAAACGACGAGAGTCCCAGCACAAGCTTGACCAATTATTGATCATCAAAACCCCTATTGAGGTAAATGCCGCCGAGACTGACTTGTGCTTGCTTACTGTGCAAGACAATCAGAGCGTGGTGACATTGCAAATCCAACACCTGCTAGCAATGCTAGCCTCAGTTATCGGTATGGTTATGATTGCGCTAATGACTAAAGAATGGATCGAGAATCGAGTAGTTGAAGAGTTAGGATCCCTGATGGCATATACCCGCTCGGCTCGTGAAGAAAAAGGATTTGAGCGTTTTGAGGGGTCAGATATTGAGGAATTCGATCATATTGGTTCGACACTAGAAAACACTTTTGAAGAGCTTGAAGCACAAAAGCGCTCTTTCCGCGACCTGTTTAACTTTGCGTTATCACCTATTATGGTGTGGTCTGAATCGGGTGTACTTGTCCAAATCAATCCGGCAGCACGCAAAGAGTTAGTCATGGAAAACGATGTTGAAACCATGCACCCAGTGTTCAAAGGTTTCAAAGAAAAGTTGATGCCACACCTTCGCATGGCGGCTCAGGGAGCTACGTTGACAGGCGTTAATGTGCCAATTGGAGACAAAGTATATCGCTGGAACTTATCGCCGATTCGAGTTGATGGAGATATTAGCGGTATTATTGTTCAAGGTCAGGATATAACCACGCTTATTGAGGCGGAAAAACAGAGTAACTTGGCGCGCAAAGAAGCAGAAAAATCTGCTCAAGCCCGTGCCGACTTTCTGGCTAAAATGAGCCATGAGATCCGAACGCCAATCAATGGAATTTTAGGGGTTGCTCAATTGCTAAAAGACTCTGTGGAAACAGAAGAGCAGAATAACCAAATTGACGTACTTCGGCATAGTGGTGAGCACTTACTTGCTGTTTTGAATGATATTTTGGACTTTTCGAAGATTGAGCAGGGTAAGTTTAATATCCAAAAGCACCCGTTTTCTTTCACTGATACAATTCGAACGTTAGAAAACATTTATCGTCCTATTTGTGAAAGTAAAGGCGTCAACCTTGTCATTGAAAACAAAATAGATCCCAATGTTGAAATTTTTACTGACCAAGTTCGTCTGAACCAAATTTTATTCAACCTAGTCAGTAACTCAGTAAAGTTTACGCCCTCGGGTAGCGTGCGCTTGCATGCGGAACTGGAGCAGTTCTATGGCGCTGACAATAGCGTGCTGGTCGTGGAAATTACGGATACAGGTATCGGCATCGAGTCTGACAAACTCGACCAAATGTTCGAACCTTTTGTTCAAGAAGAAGCAACAACGACTCGAGAATACGGTGGCAGTGGCTTAGGGCTGACCATTGTGAAGAGCCTTGTCGACATGCTGGAAGGTGATGTTCAAGTCCGCAGTCAGAAAGGCTTAGGAACGACTTTTGTCATTACAATGCCAGTGAAAGATCGTGAGCGAGTACTCACCCCTCTTGATTCGAGTTTGCGAGTTAAGCCAGGTGAACTATTTGCAGAGAGTCTCAAAGTGTTGTTGGTAGAGGATAACCATACTAACGCATTCATTCTAAAAGCGTTTTGTAACAAGTACAAAATGCAGGTTGATTGGGCGAAAGATGGGTTAGAAGCAATGGAATTCTTAAAAGATCATACTTACGATTTGATACTGATGGACAACCAACTTCCGCATCTTGGTGGAATTGAAACGACCAAAGAGATCCGACAAAAGCTAAAACTAGGCACGCCAATTTATGCGTGTACTGCTGACACCGCGAAAGAAACCAGTGACGCCTTTATGGAATCGGGTGCGAATTACGTGCTTCTCAAGCCGATTAAAGAAAATGCGCTCCATGAAGCATTTGTGGATTTTAAGCAGCGGTTCTTAGTCGAGCGAACATGAATAATTGGCTCACTACGGGATAACCCAATTATTCATTATCTGAAAAGCACAACACCATGACTGTGGGTTGTGCTTTTTTGTATCTGACCCTTTTACTCTTATACAAATCAGACTTTATTGGTCTCGACGTTTGTTGTGTACATCGCTGCATTTCAAATTCAAACATAGTGTTGTGTTACTTAGATTTCTGCCCCTTCACTGACACACCCAGCGTGATTTCAATCACAAAAAGATATTTACTTAGCGTGCTAACTATTTTATATTGCTTAGCACGCTAAGTAATTGAGTAGATCTTATGATTCAAGACATCAACAGTTTGCGAGACCTTTCTCTGGCTGAAAAATTATCTCGTGTTGCTCGTTTGTGGAAAATGGTTGCAGATCGCGAGTTAGAGCCTTTAAACCTGACGTATCCGCGTTGGACTGCGTTATGGAAGCTTTATCGAATGGGTGACAACATCAGTCAGAAGCATTTGGCTGAAGCGCTTGAGATCGAGTTAGCGTCGTTGATGCGAACATTAAAATTATTAGAAGAGCAATCTCTGATCACTCGCCATTGCTGTGAACACGATAAGCGAGCACGTATTGTTAGCCTCACAGAAGAGGGGAAAACCCTACTAAAGCAAATGGAGGCTCGGATTCTTCAAGTTCGAAGCAAGCTCCTAACGGACATCAACGACCAGGAACTTCAGCAGCTTTCATTGATTCTTGATCAGATTGCTCACAATGCGCTTGATTCACTTAGCGAATAAGTCAGAAAACCGAATAAAAAGAGAAGTAAACGCCTATGACTCCAGATCAAAAATTCGCACGTTGGATCAAATATTCTTGCGTCGCGTTTGTCCTTGTCTTTGCCTATTTTCTAGTTGCAGATCTCGTCATGCCGTTGACGCCTCAGGCAATGGCAACGCGTGTGGTAACTAAAGTGGCCCCCCGTGTGAGTGGGCAGATTACACATCTTTATGTTGCCAACAACCAAGAAATAAGCCAAGGCGATCTACTATTTCAGATTGATCCCCAGCCTTATCAGCTCGCCGTAGAAAAGGCTCAACTTAACCTTGAGCGTGTGATTCAAAACAACGAACAACTTGATGCTTCTATTGCTGCGGCAAAAGCAGACGTTGAAGCGAGCAAAATCGTGGCGGAACAAAAAGTTCGCGAAGCAAAACGTCTTAATACCCTGTTTCACCGTAATGGTACTTCGCAACAACAGCGCGATGACGCACAGAGCAGTGCAACGGCAGCTAAAGCGAACTTACTGGCCGCACGTGCTCGTTTAAAAGAGTTGGAAGTAAACCGCGGTGATTTAGGCGCGACGAATGTGAATATCCGCGTAGCGCAAAACCAGCTAAAACAAGCGGAGCTTAATCTGTCTTACACTCAAGTCTCGGCGGAACATGATGGCGTTGTCGCTAACTTGCAGCTGGAGACGGGGGCCTATGCGGCAGCTGGTACACCTCTTGTCGCTTTAGTCTCCGATGACGTGGATATCATTGCCGACTTTCGTGAAAAGAGTTTACGACACTTTAATCAGAACAGCCGTGCGTTAGTGGCTTTTGATAGCTTACCTGGTGATGTATTTGAAGCTCGTATTACGAGTGTGGATGCCGGGGTCAGCTCGGGTCAATTCGATGCGGACGGTCGCTTAGCAACACCAACTGACTCAAACCGTTGGGTGAGAGACGCGCAGCGCTTACGTTTACATTTAGCTATCGATGAACCTCAGCAGCGCGCATTTCCAGCAGGGGCACGAGCAACCGTGCAGTTGTTGCCAGAAAACTCATTATCTGGTTGGTTAGCGAGGTGCCAGATCCAATTCTTGAGTCTTCTTCATTATATTTATTAACGAGGAGGCGATATGAAGTTATGGGACCACCCCATGTCGGAAAACGACTTCCGTCAGTGTTTGCGCATTGCAACTGGTGCGACCATTGGTTTCACTTTATGTAAAGTATTTGGTTGGAACTATGGCGTATTCTTTACTGTAACCCCGATGCTGTTACTTGGAATGGTGCCAGTCATGAGTCTACATGCCGCACGACAACTGATTTTTTCAGCGGTTGTGTGTGGATTAGAAGTTGGTGTTCTTGGTGGGTTATTTGGTGGGCACCCTGGCATGATGACAATCATTGCATTCGGGTTGTTTCTGTATAAATTCGCCTGTATGTCAAAAGGGAGCTTATTCTTATTTGGAGCGAACAGCGTACTGAGCTTAAGCATCATGCTGCATTTTGCGAGTTATCCAACCACTGACTTAAATGACCTAATATTTAGCAATCTGCAAGCGAATGTTATTTCAGTGATCGTTGCTTATGTGGTGACATTTTTGATTCCCGATGCGGAACCTCGTCAGCCACCAGCGAAACCGTCGCAGCCTAAACAGAGTCATCGCATGCGTCATGAAGCCCTTATGGGGGCGAGTATCGCTACAATGTCTTTCCTTGTATTCCAGCTATTTGACCTCAGTGACTCTATGTCTGCTCAGGCGACAACCTTGCTTTTATTGTTTCCTATGCATTGGAACGGTGCTTTAGGGTATGCGCGAAAAAGAGCAATGGGGACCTTGATGGGGGTGACCTTTGGTATCGTCGGACAACTTGTATTATACGATTGGTCGGATACCTTATTGTTTATCGTCCCATTGCTTTGGATTGGGGCTATGATGTTCAGCTATATGCACGTGAAAGAGTCTAGCGGTTCGGGAGCCGGATTTGGCGGCTTAACCACATTAGGCATTTTGTTCGGCCAATATCTTACTCCGGATGGTGACTTAATGTTCAGTGCGCTGTATCGCGTGAGCAGTATTTTGTTTGCTATTGTTGCGACGCTGCTTGTGACCTATACGGTTCACAGAATACTCAACAGCTTTGAGGCGACGCGCTTTAGCGAGCAGTAAGTTCAGACGTTACTGGTTAGAAAGGATTGCTCCAGTAACTCTGTTTTTAGTTCGTGAGTCATCGCAATGGGACTGGCAAACTTAATTCCAACTACCCATCCCTTCACCAATTTCTTAATGTTGGCAATGACACATCGATTTTCTTCTCCGATATAGTGGCTTAACGGGCATTCGATGGTAACACTCTCACCCACGTTGAATTCGGGCTCAATCAAGGTTGATATACCAACACCTGCTAGAGAAAAATCGATAAGGCTACCGTCGTAGACATTCCCTGCATGAATAACGTTACAGTCCATTTGCAACTTGTAACGCTCATGTTCCCGAACTGGTTTGGTTGCAAATGTTCCTGGAATGCGGATAAACAAAAGGGGGGATGGTCGAACGGTCGTCGTCAGCACGCTGGACTTAAACGCAATGACATGGCCTAACTCCGTATCTGATACTCCACGCACGATGATATCGGCGTTGGGGAGTTTTCTCATCACTTGCTCTTCAAGCAAACGCATTGGTATATCAAGAATCAAATAAGCATTTTCTTTCATCCCAAGATAAGTGGTGGAATACGTATATTGATCCTTAGGCCCAAATTCGAAATTAGTAGAAAGTTTCATTCCCGGTTTGAGAAACCTATGCAGTTCATCTTTAGTATGAGTGGCTGGCATCACATTGGCGTTTTAATTTTTAGTTAAGCTGAGGCTATCAAAACGCCATTTTGTTATTCAAGATAGTAAGGCATAAGTTTTTGTAAAATCATCGCTATCTGTGAAGTGGTGGGCGATAAGTTTGGCTCATTCCACCTTTCATAAAGATTTGGCTTGCCACAATACTGCCGCATGTGACCAACATCAGCGCTAACCAAGTGAGAGAATCTGGTTGTTCACCAAAAATTGGAACGGCAAGAAGTGTCGCGACGACTGGAGTTAATGAACCAAAAGCTGCGCTGGCTTCGGCACCGATGATCCTAATTGCATAAATGAAAGTGAAAGAAGCGATTAAACCTGCGCCAACACCTTGTAGCATCGCGTGGCCAAATAACTCCTTCCATGGCCACTGGCTGAACGGTGTTACCACCAAATAACTGTCTACCCACCCGAAACCAACGGCGATGATGAGTAGAGCCAAAGACGCGATTGCAACGAATCCTGCACAGACGTGTGCATTAAGATTAGCGACACGAGCGCTGATGGTGAAAGCAGCCCACATGATGCTGCCAGTTAGAAACAGGATATGCCCTTGCAACTGAGACCAGTTGTACTCTGCGCCGCTATTAGAAAGAAGGAATACGAAAATCCCTAACAACACCGTAGAAAGCCCGATTAAGCGGTGAGCACTCAGCGACTGTTGATAACAAAGTACCGCGATAGCAGAAACAAACAATGGCAAAGTGCCAGGTACTAATGCACTGCCGTGCGCCACGGGAGCGAAATGCATAGCCGTTCCGACGACCAGAAGATAGGGAAGGCCGCTTCCAACCACAACACCAACCAGGTAGCGTTTAGGCACTACGCGTAGCGACTGTTTATGCTTAATCACAAATGGTAATAAAATTATACTTGGGATTAGAAAGCGAACTAACGCGATATCGGCTGGCTGCAAGGCAGAAATTGCGCCCCCTTTTAAAGAAATAAAGAAACCAGACCAAAGCAGTAAGGTCGTTAATATAGCTGCGTATCCCAAGATCATTATCGACATATCCATTTGTAAATGATGTGTTAATTGTTGAATAAAACTCTTGCCAAAGGGAGGCAAAGTTTGACGTAATTAGGCTTGATGTTGGTGATAAATTGCGTATAAATGTTAATTATTAGTGATTAAAGGCACAGAAGAATAAATGGATAAAATTGACAGGCAACTTATCAACCTAATGCAGAAGGATGCCACTCTGACAACGGCAGAACTTGCTGACCAAGTAGGGCTATCGGCATCACCTTGTGCAAGACGCATTAAGCGTTTGGAGCAGGAAGGTGTAATAAGTGGTTATCGAGCTATTGTGTCCAGAGACACTGTAGGCATCGCGATGACTGTATTTGTTGAAGTGAGTTTAAATAACCACCAAGCTTCTTCGATTGATGAGTTTGAACATGCCGTTGTTGAGATGGATGAAGTGATCTCATGCCATGTCGTATCAGGGGCCTATGATTACCTGTTAGAGGTGGTCAGTAAAGATCTCGCTGGTTATGAAACATTTACTAGAAAGTTACAGCGATTAGAAAATGTGAAAGATATTCATACCCACCTGGCGATTAGACAAGTGAAAGGAAATGGCAGTTTGCCGATTTATGCATAAGAAAGATGAAATTTTTCGATAGACTTAAGATTGCCCACTATCATCGAAAGCGATATAGACAGTTTGGTAAAGACAGAGCCCGAACTCTGGGATGGGCAGATAAGTATAGTCAGATCAGCCGTTTTGAGGCGTTGTGCCGAGGGTTAACGTTAGACGGTTCAAGTATTTTAGATATTGGGTGCGGCTACGGAGACTTGTTAGCGTTTATCGAACTTACGGGGGGGCTTCCTCAAAGCTATATTGGCATTGATCAGCAAAAACAGTTTATCTCTGAAGCCAGAAAACGAGATTTTCGTACGCAAAGTAAGTTTATATGTGGCGACTTTTCAACGTTGGTATTGCCTCGTTGCGACTTTGTTTTTGCTTCCGGATCATTGAACTATCAATCCACCAACCCAAATCATACCATTGAAATGATTGATAAAATGTACCGAGCGACAGAGAAAGGTTGTGTGTTTAACTTGTTGGATGAATCCAAACTACCCAGCATGAAAATGTTAGCGTCGCACAATAAAGAAGGTGTCTTTCGCTATTGTCGGTTGCTGTGTCCGAATACACGATTGATTGAGGGGTACTCCGAGCACGACTTTACGATTGCCATGATCAAAAAAGCGGGGTCCGTTTCCTGACTCCGCTTTATAAATTCTTAAGCCTTATTGGTTTTTGTATTGTGAGATTTCACAGTTACCTGTGTATCTATCAACCTTGAATGAGAACGCGGCTGAATGGTATTCCCTCCCATCACTCCATATTGTTTCTCCGAAGATTTTACAAAGATCCAAATCACTGATTGAACCGAACTCTTTTACGTGCCTAACTACTGACAAAAACTTGGCTTTGGTAGCATTAGGACATTCCCTGTTACTTAATCGATTGATAACCATGTTTGTAGCATCATCTCCAGCCAAATGTGACTTTTTATTAAATTTTATTAATGGCTAAACTAACCAAAAAATGTCCATAAGTAAAGCATTAATGTGACGTATGTCTCTATAAATTGATTGTCTTGGTCATGGTTTAGTCAAGTTTGTCAAAGGGAACAATCCCATTATTTACATTTGATATCATTCACGACTAAGGAAAGATAAAAAGCACGAATAACGTCCAATATTGGAGTGAAAAACCAACATCGTCTATTCAAAACTGGCTCTGTTTTTACTTCGAAACATCTTGAGCGTATTGAAGCGCTCGAGCTTCTTTATCATAGACTTGTGACAGAGTTTGATATTGTGAAGAGAGGCGCTTGTAATCTTCAGCAAGTTCCAAAGCGTTGGTGTTATACCATTCCGCAGTTATTTGATTGGCTGTTTTGTTTGACTCGCGGCACTTCTGGGCCAGTATCTCCCACCCATTTGCTGACCATTGGGATTGTGTGCTCAATTTAAGCAGCTGATTCGCTTTAGTTGTGAGCTCTTCTTTGTATTGAATCGATGCTTTTAATTGCGCTTTGAACACATTTTGGTTCGACTTGGCACGCCAAAGTAGCACGAGCTCATGCAGTGAAAAGGTTTCGGACAATAACTGACGCTGTTTATGTTCGGTCAAAAGTGTATTGAATACCTCAACATGCTGATTGTAATTGGACTCTAAACGATTGAACTGGGTAAGATTGTCATTCCACGACGATGGGTTACATTGAATATTGGCGTGCCCCGTTATCGGGAACAGAAGAAATAGTAGTATCCAATTGAGTCTGTTGATCATTATTGCTCGCGTTAGTTGACCTGCTCTTTTGAGTATATACCCAAATTTCTACGACATGCGTGCTGCTGGTGGGATAAGAATAAAGAATGAAAAGGAAAAGGGCATGAAGAAAATTCTCGTCGCATTGATTGTCATGCTGTTGCTCGGCGGAGCGGGGGCTGGATACTATTTCTTCTTTATGCAGAAAGATGAACCTGAAGCACCAAAGGCTACACAAGTCGAGCAATCGTCACTGCAAAAAGAAACATCCAAACCGATTCTGGATTTAGAAGCCGTTCCCCCGGAAGTTACCGAGTACTACGTTATTGAGCGTCGTGTCAATGTTTACAACAAGCCTAACCTTAATGCTTTAGTTGTCGATACGCTCTATAAGGGAGAAAAAGTATCGGTGTTAGAAAAAGTAGATGGGTGGTACCGAATCTCCGGCTATCTTGTCTATGAAGAGGGTGGAGAAGAAAAAGCCGAATGGTTGAATGCTGAAGGGTTATCGGATGCAGAGCCAGTTATTAAAGAGCAAGAGCGCTTAGAGATATTGGATGAATACCTACAGAAGTCGGATGATTTAAAAGTTCACTTGGATATTTTCCGTAAGAAAACACAGCAATTGTTAGACGATGAAACCTGTGATCCGAGTGATTTTGAGGAGCTCGGGGGTTGGGTGCGTTCTGTGACGTTCAAAAAGCGCAACGTTTACTTCATCTATTGTGGCGGTTTGGAGCAAGAGAACAAGATCTACTTAGATGTTGATAAGGGCGATATTTTTTATCGATAACTCACCACCAATTACACTAGTTTTCTAAAGACGTTTTGATAAATGCAATAACGATGCAAACCTGAAATCAGAGATTTATAACTTTTTAGTTGTGAACCATAATCAATAGGAATACTATCAACGAGTCAAGTGACCTAACTTGGCTCTTTGTGTTTTTAGTGAGTTCCTATGCCTTGGATTTACCTTAGAAAGTTGATTTTGCTGCTATTTGCAATTGTATTGCTACCAGTGCATGTATCTGCGGCGCAAATCGACCACAAGGCTCACGTACCGCACTTTTCTAAGCTACAACCTTTTGTAGCCGTAAGTGTGTCGCCAAACTCTTCCGTCGATTTTTCTGAAGTTTCAGAAGAAAGCTCTCAATCTCCAGTATCTGAAGGCCATGCAAGTCTCGATTCCGTTGCTTTGTTTAACTCTCAGCGCTGGACGTCTTACTTACGGGAAGGGCTTGATGACGAGCACGTAGATTTTGTCGGCGATCTCACTACTCCGTTTTACGCTGATGCGGGTTACGCATACAGCTTGATGGACATTAACTGGCGTCACAACCAGTCCACATTTTATCATTTCACAAGCGATCATCGCATTTCTGGTTGGAAAGAGACCAATGCCATGTACGTCGCACTCAATAGTCAGTTTTCTGCCTAAACACCATCTATTTGCACCATTGTGCACTCTTAGCACGACGATTGTATTCGACAGGACGTGAGCGTTCTGAGCATTTCATACCCTGAATTTATTCTGGGAGCATCTGTCGTGTGTTAAGCCTTGTTATTAAAAGCTTCACTTCATTGTGAAGGGATGATGTTTACATGAAAAAAACACCAAAGCAGCAAAAGAACAGAAAGCTGATGAATCACTACTCAGCTTGGAAATATGTCGTATTAATCACGACAGTCATTATTTTAACCCTAAGTGCTATACCAACTTGGTTTGGTGAACAGCCTTCTATCCAGTTGACGTTTGCGGATCAAAACAACAGCGAAATGTCGGTTGTTCATCTGAATCAACTGCTAAAAACCAACCATATTTCAGCCGACAAAATCATCGAAAAAGACGGCAAAACAACCATTGTATTCGATGGTGAAGATGCGCAAAGTAAAGCTCGTGCGTTGTTAAACAAAGAGCTAAATAAAGACGACAGCATCACTTTCTCATACGTATCGGTTGCGCCAGAATGGTTAAATGAGATGGGCTTTAGCCCAATAAAGCTCGGTCTTGACCTTCGTGGTGGCGTTCAGTTCTTGTTGAATGTTGATGTGAATAAAGCGTTTGAAGAACAACGTGATGCGTTGATTGATGAAATCAAAGCGAACCTACGTGATCAACGTGTTCGTGGTGTGCAAGTTCGAGCAGAGAGCGGCAACCGAATTACGGTAAACAGTGACAGCGAGCAAGCATTGTCGGAAGTGAACAAGTTCTTGCGTCAAAACTACCCGGGCTGGATTTCAAAAAGTTCATCTCGTGGCTTTGTGCTTGAACCGAGTGAACAAAATATCCAAGAATTTCAATCGTCGACTCTTCAACAAAACCTGAAGATCATGCGTGGTCGTATTGAAGAACTTGGTATCACAGAAGCACTAGTGCAACGCCAAGGTAAAGAGAGCATTCGAATTGAACTCCCTGGTGTACAAGATCCTGCTCAAGCGAAAAACGTTATTGGTGCAACAGCAAGCTTGGCGTTTTATGAAGTGAAAGATGCGAGCCAAGCACACAGCAGCCAAGATCTTGTTCTTCAAGATAATGATGGTCGTACTGTGATTTTGTCAAAACGACCAGTTCTAACGGGCGAGCACATCGTGAACGCTCGTGCTGGTGTCGACAAAATGGGCATGTCAGAAGTCAATATTTCTCTTGACCACGCTGGTGGTAAGAAAATGAGCGACTTCTCAGCAACTCACATCGGCAAGCCAATGGCGACCGTTTACCGAGAGTACAAGACAAACGATCGCGGTGTAACCGAGCGTAGTGAGCGCGTTATCAGCGTCGCAACTATTCAATCTCAACTTGGTAGCCAGTTCCGTATTACTGGGGCAGGTAGCATGGACGATGCGCAGCAGTTGGCGCTATTGCTTCGCGCGGGGTCACTGACCGCGCCAGTTACTATTGTGGAAGAGCGAACAATCGGTGCTTCTCTGGGTGCAGAAAACATTGAAAACGGTTTTGCAGCACTGGCTTTAGGTATGGGACTAACACTGACCTTTATGGCACTTTGGTACCGCCGCTTAGGTTGGGTAGCAAATGTGGCGCTTTGTGCCAACATGCTTTGTTTACTTGGCTTAATCGCCTTGTTACCAGGAGCGGTTCTAACGCTTCCAGGTATTGCCGGTTTAGTGTTAACCGTCGGTATGGCAGTAGACACCAACGTTATTATCTTTGAACGTATTAAGGACAAAATGCGTGAAGGCCGCAGCTTCGCTCAAGCGATTGATCTTGGCTTTGAAAGCGCATTCTCGACCATCCTTGATGCCAACATTACTACCATGATCACCGCCGTGATTTTGTACGCCATCGGTAATGGCCCAATCCAAGGCTTTGCCTTAACACTCGGATTAGGTTTGTTAACCAGTATGTTTACAGGCGTATTTGCCTCTCGAGCAATGATCAATTTAATTTGGGGCCGCGATGCCCGTCGTGATGTGAGGGTTTAATCATGGTCGAAATGCTAAAACAAAATATTCGTAAAATTCGCTACTTTACTACGCTAGTTTCCATCATTTTAACGGTGATCGCGATCGTCGCTCTAGGCTTTAAAGGGTTGAACCTAGGTTTGGACTTCACTGGCGGTATGGTGACAGAAGTAAAGGTAGATAAGCAGCTAACTAACCATGATCTGCTTGACGTTCTGCAACCAAAGCTTGGTGAATCTGCGTCAGTGACACGCTCTGGTGAAGATGGCCGTTGGGTGATTCGTTACTCTGCGCCGGAAGATGGACAAACGTTGCCAAGTGTAGAAGAGGTGTTGAAGCCAATCTCTCACCAAGTTGATGTTGTCAGCAACAGTATAGTTGGCGCTCAAGTTGGCCAAGACTTGTTTGAACAAGGTGGCTTAGCATTGTTGATTTGTGTGTTGAGTATTCTCGGTTACTTGTGTTTCCGTTTTGAGTGGCGTTTGGCAAGCGGTTCACTGTTTGCTTTGGCTCATGATGTGATCTTAGTGCTTGGTTTCTTTGCAATTACTCAAATGGAGTTCAACTTAACCGTTTTTGCTGCTGTGCTGGCGATTTTAGGTTACTCATTGAATGACTCGATCATCATTGCAGACCGAATCCGTGAGCTGTTGATTGCGAAACAGAGTTGGAAAACAGAAGACATCAATGATCAAGCTGTTATCGCGACGTTTTCACGCACTATGGTGACATCTGGTACGACATTGATCACTGTTGGTGCATTATGGATTATGGGAGGAGCGCCTTTGGCTGGTTTCTCAACCGCCATGTTTATTGGCGTTCTGTCGGGTACATGGTCTTCGATTTCGATTGGTACTGTGCTGCCGGAGTGGTTGAAACTGGAGCCGAAACATTATCTTCCAGTTGAGATTGACGCAGCGCCGTAGCATTATTTTTAAGGTAAAAGTGCTTGCGCCACTCATCTTGAGTGGCGCTTTTTTGTGCTTATTTCACGCGCATCAAGCGATGTTTCACAAGTCCCAAATCGAACTCTAAGACTTGTGAGCGCTTCATTGCTTCGACTTTATTCAACATCGACTCTTGGTAGCCTTTCTTCTTCATCCACTGAAGAGGTACAGAGAAAGTATCTTCATTAACGACATAAGACTCGCCTTTATGCTCACCGCTATAGACGTTCACAACCCAAACTCGGGCTTGAAAGTCCAATACTTCACCCATGACTTTAGCGATTTTATTCAGAATATTTTTCATTGTTTCCAGTTTGCCTTAGCTTAGTAGCAACCAGACACCAACTCCCATCATTAAAGTGCCTGCGATACGGTTCATTAGGCGTACATTCTTAGACTGACCTAATACGTGTTTCAACCCTTTACCACCAGTAGCGTACAGAGACATGCAAATGAACTCAAACAGTAAAATAATGGAGACAAGTATGATCAGTTGCGGTGCAAGTGCTGCGTTTTGGTCTATAAAAGGCGGTAAAAGAGAAATCATAAATGCCCAGCCTTTTGGGTTTGCGATTGCGGTAACGAAGCCTTGCATGATAAGTGCGATATTGTCACTCTTTGGTGTTTCTAAGTTGTCGACATTAATCGCAAGTTTCCCTCGCGACCGCCACATTTCAACTCCAAGATAGAGTAAATAACCGCCACCAATGAACTTTAACGCGATAAACATCCAAGGATAATTGAGCATAATCGCAGCGATACCTAACACCGCAGAGACTGACACCAGCGCAACACCGAGAAGCTCTCCTATCATCATCCATAACGTGCGACGATAACCGATACTCATACCTAACGTTAGGGCGAGAGTCATGCACATACCAGGCGTGATTGAGACAAAAAAGAAAGTAGGGATGAACATACTGAGCAATGCAAGATTCATATCTGTTGATGATTTAGTGATTAAAGAGAAGCCACAAAGATAGTGCAAAGTGGAAAAGGATGCTACTACAAAGCGAACGATTACTTTCACTAGTAGCTAGTTGATGTTCTTCGAATATATAAATTTAAAATGAAATTATATTTTAATCTATGCGTCATAATAGTGCGTATTGCACCAGTATGAGACAAGCTCTTATATCATTTTTAGATTAAATATATTTAATTTATTATATTTTATCGGTATTAATCATCACTGTATTAAAATAATCGAATTGATAACTAAATCATCATTAAATGCAGTAATTAAATGATATGTTTGATAATTATTTTTACTGATAATTGAATTATTATTCTAATCTCAAGTTTGTTGTAATCATATAGGCTTAAAATTCAGATCTTAAATCATGACATAATGTAACGTCTACCATTCTGTATGTAAGTTCATGATATTTAATAATTATGTTTCTATTTCCGTTGGTGTGGCTTTTGTGGAAGTGTGATTTAAAACAATGACTTATGTAAAATTAACCATTTTATAACATTTCACGGGTAATGAGATCTAAATCAATCTTATGCAATTGGGTGAGTTTTTTATTTGAAATGTAATATTTCTAGGTTAACTTAAAATAAAGGCAGCACGGGATTGGTTGTCAAAAGAATAAATAAACACGTCAGTTGGTGAACTATTTCATCAGTGTATTAAGTTTGCTTTTTAAATGCCGTTAAGAATGGAGTCTTCAATGAAGAAAGTCGCTTTGATCACTGGATCAAAAGGCGGAATTGGTTCTGCTATTTCCTCTCAATTAGTCAATGACGGTTACCGTGTAATCGCTACTTATTTCACAGGTAACTACGAATGTGCGCTGGAGTGGTTCAACAGCAAAGGGTTTACCAAAGATCAGGTTCGCCTTTTTGAGTTGGATGTAACAAACACGACAGAGTGTGCAGAGAAATTGGCGCAATTGCTTGGGGAGGAAGGAACCATTGATGTTGTTGTCAACAACGCAGGAATCACACGTGATGGCGTGTTTAAAAAGATGACTGCGCAAGCTTGGAATGATGTCATCAATACCAACCTCAATAGTTTATTCAACGTTACGCAACCCCTCTTCGCTGCAATGTGCGAAAAAGGCGGTGGTCGTGTCATCAATATCTCTTCAGTCAATGGTCTTAAAGGGCAGTTTGGTCAAGCAAACTACTCGGCGGCGAAAGCTGGGATGATCGGTTTCTCTAAAGCCTTAGCATACGAAGGTGCTCGCTCGGGTGTGACAGTTAATGTTATCGCTCCGGGTTACACGGGTACGCCAATGGTTGAGCAAATGAAGCCAGAAGTGCTGGAATCCATCACGAACCAAATTCCAATGAAACGTCTTGCGACACCAGAAGAAATTGCAGCATCAGTGAGCTTCTTGGTCAGCGATGCGGGCGCCTACATCACCGGAGAGACTTTGTCGGTGAACGGCGGCCTATACATGCACTAAGGAGAGAAGATGATGGAAAAAGTATTTATCGTAGCGGCGAAGCGTACTCCAATTGGTGCTTTTGGTGGCAGCCTGAAAAATACTTCTGCTGGCGATCTGGCAGCAGTAGCGATTAAAGGCGCGTTGGAAGCGGCAAAGTTGCCTGGCGACAAGGTTGACGAAGTGATTGTTGGCAACGTTGTTGGTGCAGGTCAAGGAATGGGTGTTGGCCGCCAAGCGGCACTGTTTGCGGGGATTCCTGAATCTGTTCCTGCATATGGCGTAAACATGGTTTGCGGTAGTGGCATGAAAACGGTCATGGATGCCGTGTCCCATATCCGTAGTGGCGATGCTGAGATCGTTGTAGCAGCGGGTGTTGAAGTCATGTCTCAGATTCCGTTTGCTGCACCAAGCAGCATTCGTGATGGCAACAAAATGGGCAATCTGGAGCTAAAAGATCTGCTCGTAGCGGACGGTTTAACCGATGTTTACAACCAATATCACATGGGTGTGACGGCAGAAAACGTAGCAAAACAAATCGGCTTAACTCGCCAGCAGCAAGACGAATACGCGCTGTCTAGCCAACAGAAAGCGGTAGCCGCTATCGAAGCTGGCAAATTTCAAGACGAAATTGTGCCAGTGGAAGTAAAGCAACGCCGTGAAACCGTGATGTTTGATACGGATGAATACCCAAAAGCGAACGCGACAATGGAAGCCTTAAGCAAGCTACGTCCTGCTTTTGACCGCGAAGGCACTGTGACTGCGGGTAATGCATCAGGCATTAACGATGGAGCGAGTGCGATTATCGTGGCGTCTGAAAGCGCAGTTAAAGCGCATGGATTAACGCCGCTTGCTGAGATCGTAAGCTATGCGCAATCGGGTCTTGATCCGAAGATCATGGGCCTAGGTCCTGTTGAGTCGGTCAATAAAGCACTCGAAAAAGCAGAACTCACAGTAAATGATATCGACGTTTACGAGTTAAACGAAGCATTTGCAGCGCAAGCACTTGGCGTGATTCATCAGTTGGCGGAAACAAACCAAGTTCCAGTTAACGCGATTCAAGATAAAGCGAACTTTAACGGTGGTGCTATCGCGCTAGGACACCCGCTTGGTGCATCTGGAAACCGAATCTTAGTCACGCTGGTTCACGAGCTTCATAAGCAAAATGGTCAATATGGCGTTGCTTCACTTTGTGTGGGCGGCGGCATGGGCACGGCTGTGGTTGTAAAGACAGTTAAGTAATTATTTAAACGGACATTTTTTAATTCTTTCTCTAGGAGACAAACCATGTACACAGATTTCTTCAAAACATTTAGCGATCAAACTGAAAAAAATCTAGAACCTTACTTGAAGTTCAACAAGCTAGTGACAAAAAACGTAGAAGTGTTGACCGAGCTTCAATTGAACGCCATTCGCACATACAGTGAAGTGGGTCTAAACCAGATGAAAGCAGCGACAGAAATCAAAGACGTAACGTCATTGACTGCTTTCAACAGTCAGCAACTAAGCGTACTTACTAAACTTTCTCAACAAATGATGGATGACAGCAACAAGCTTCAAGCGATTGCAAAAGAGTTCAAAGAAGACGTTGAGAAAATGACTTCGGAAAATCTAAAGACTGTTACTCCAGCGTAATTTGTCCGATTCTCGCCGCCCCTAGATTTGGGCGGCGTTGTTTTTTCCGAATATAGGAGTAAGACTATGTTTCAACACTTCTTTTCGGACTATCTTGTGAAGCTTCAGGAAACCAATCATCAGTGGTGGCATGATTTCGAAGTGAACAAGGCAGTCGTGAACTCTCCTTTAAACAAGGCCATGCAAGAAGTGAACTTTGAGGATACTGCCAAACTGTTCGAACAAGCTGCGAATCAGCCTGCTGCGATTTTAAAGCTGCAAGCACAGTGGTGGGAACAGCAGCTGCAAATTTGGCAGAATGTTGCATTGGCAGGGAACCAAGCACAAATCGTCGAAGCTGAAAAAGGGGATAAGCGTTTCTCAAACGAAGCGTGGCAAAATGAAGCCATGTATAGCTTCATCAAACAATCCTACCTTTTATTTAGTAAGACCTATCTGGACACCATCGAGTCTTTGGAAGGCTTAGATGAAAAGACGAAAGAACGTATTATTTTTTTCTCTCGCCAAGCCATTAACGCCCTTTCTCCTTCCAACTTCATCGCCACTAACCCAGAGCTTTTGAAGCTGACACTTGAGCAAAACGGTCAAAACTTACTGGCAGGCTTAGAGCAGTTGAAAGAAGACGTTGAGTCGAGCGCAGACATTTTAAAAATTCGTATGACGAATAACAATGCATTCCGCGTGGGCGATGACGTTGCGACGACACAGGGCAATGTGGTTTTTCAAAACGAATTGTTTGAGTTGATTCAATATCGACCTCTAACAGAGAAAGTGAATGCGACGCCGCTGCTCATCGTCCCACCTTTCATCAATAAATACTACATCCTTGATTTAACGGCAAAGAACTCAATGGTTCGATGGTTGTTAGAGCAGGGGCACAGTGTATTTATGATGTCTTGGCGCAATCCAGGCAAGGCACAAGCGCACATAGAGTTTGGTGACTACGTGACAGAAGGCGTAGTGAAAGCCGTCGCTGCAATTGAAGATATAACAGGACAAGAGCAAATCAATGCTGCTGGTTATTGTATTGGTGGTACTGTTTTAGCAAGCACGGTTGCGTACTACGCTGCAAAACGTATGAAGAAGCGCATTAAGTCTGCCACTTTCTTCACCACGTTGCTCGACTTCTCTCAACCAGGTGAAGTCGGCGCGTATATCAATGACACCATTGTTAGTGCAATTGAAGCGCAAAATAACGCGAAAGGGTATATGGACGGCCGTTCCTTAAGCGTGACGTTTAGTTTACTGCGTGAAAACAGCTTGTACTGGAACTACTACGTAGACAACTACTTGAAAGGCAATAGCCCAGTCGATTTTGACTTGTTGTACTGGAATAGTGACAGCACCAACGTCAGCGCTGCATCTCACAATTTCTTGCTTCGCGAGCTCTATTTAGAGAACAAGCTGGTGCAAGATAAAGGCGTCAAAATTGGTGGAGTATGGATTGATCTAAATAAGATCAAAATTCCTAGCTATTTTGTGTCAACGAAAGAAGACCATATTGCGTTATGGCAGGGAACTTACCGTGGTGCGCTGAACACGGGTGGTAACAAAACATTTGTCCTCGGTGAGTCTGGTCATATTGCGGGCATCGTGAATCCTCCAGCTAAAAATAAGTATGGTTATTGGTTGAACGATAATTTGGATGACTCTGCTGATGAGTGGTTGAATAACGCGGAACACAGAGAGGGATCGTGGTGGACACACTGGAACGAGTGGTTACTCCAATTCAACCCTAAAGAGCAAGTTGAGCCTTTCCCTATTGGCTCAGAAAACCATCCGGTTATTGATGAAGCGCCAGGACAATACGTCAAACAGGTTCTGCCAGTAAAAGAATCTTAAACAACTCCCTATAGCAGTAAATCTTAGCGGCCTTTATGGTCGCTTTTTTTATGTATGATTGCTTGTTTATTTATTGTTGGCAGTACCATTGAGCAATAAATAAAAAGCGCCGAGCATTTGCTCGGCGCTCAGTGTCAACAAATAGGCTAGTTGACGAGTAGAGATGCGTTACGTTACACCTCTTTATCCTTACCAAATGACAGCAGCCAGAGAGAGATTGCTGCTACCGCCACAAAGCCGGAAAGAATAATCACTGGCATAGCACTGTAGCCAAGGATATGCCAAATTACAGATTCTAATGTACTCATGGTAAGTCTCCTTAGTGCCAGCCTTCAACGCCGCTCATGTCTGGTAGTTTGTGCGCAATACCTTTGTGACAGTCTACACATGTTTTCTCGCCTGAGGCTAGAGCGGTGGAGTGCTGTTCTGCCGCACGTGATCCTTGCTGAGAGTAATCCATGAAATCAAACTCATGACAGTTACGACATTCAAGAGAGTCATTCTTTTTCATACGTGCCCACTCTCGCTCTGCGAGGTGTCCACGACGCTCTTGGAACTTCTCTGGCGTATCGATCGTCTTCGTTACGAAGTGTGCAAATAGCTCTTTAGATGCCTGTACTTTACGAACGATCTTATCCGTCCATTCATGAGGAACGTGACAGTCTGAACAAATCGCACGAACACCAGATCGGTTGGAGTAGTGAATTGTTTCTTGAATTTCAGCAACGATCGGCGCGTGACAGCCAGAACAGAATTCTTCTGTGTTGGTTGCTTCCATACCTGTGTTGAATGCGCCCCAAAATAGAAGGCCACCAGCGAAGCCTAGAAATAAAACCACACCAGCGGCAGCTTTACTCGGGCTCGACAGTCTCTTCCAAAACGCTTTAAGTATTTTCATAAGTAACCTCTTAGTACTCGCGTTTCAATTACTGAAGCGAATCGACTGCCTTAAACTCGTTTTCCACTAGTGGTTTTGCATCCGTTTGTGGAACGTGACATTGCAAACAGAAGTAACGACGAGGAGACATATCTGCCAGTACCGCATCTTCTCTGTTTACATAGTGCGTTACGCTAATTTTAGTCGCACCTGACTCTTTTGCATTTTTCCAGCTATGACATGCAAGACACTTGTTAGCATTTAACGAAATTTCGTAGTGACGAATGCTGTGTGGGATCAACGGTGGTTGATAAACATAGCTGTCTTCAACAATTTGATCTTTAGGGAAGTCTTTGAACTCGTCTGCTGGACGCGTATCTTCCAATTGAGACATTCCACGTAAAGATTCTAGACCTCCAATACCACCTGGATTATCCAACTCAGCTTGCGCAATGCCTGTCACTAACGCACCTACAGATAAAACTGCGACAAGTAATTTTTTCATCATTTCATCTCCGCCTTTATGGCTTAAATTCTTTATTAGGCCGCCATAATGACGGCCGTAGCATTCAGTATCTGAAGGTTAAGCAATCTTAGTGATTTTGACTGGGCACTTCTTAAAGTCTGTCTGTTTAGACAGTGGATCAGTCGCATCTAGGATAAGCTTGTTAATCAAAATACGTGCATCAAAGAACGGTACGAATACCAAACCTTTTGGCGGACGGTTACGACCGCGAGTTTCAACACGAACGCGTACTTCACCGCGTTTGTTTGCCATGAGTACTTCTTCACCACGACGAACATTGCGTGCTTTTGCGTCTTCTGGGTGCATGTAACACACAGCGTCTGGTACTGCTTTGTATAATTCAGGTACACGACGAGTCATGGTGCCTGTGTGCCAATGTTCAAGAACACGACCAGTACATAACCACATATCAAATTCATCGTTCGGTACTTCTGGTGGCGCTTCGTATGGCGCGGAAATGATCTTCGCTTTGCCGTCAGCATTGCCGTAGAAGTCCCAACCAGAGCCTTCTTTCGCGTATGGGTCTGAACCTTCTTTAAAGCGCCACTGTGTTTCCTTACCATCAACAACAGGCCAACGTAGACCACGTACTTGGTGGTAGCGGTCGTATGGAGCCAAATCATGCCCGTGACCACGGCCAAATGTTGCGTATTCCTCAAACAGACCTTTTTGAACATAGAAACCGAAGTGGTGAGCATCGTCATTCAGTTCACGAGCTTCTTCGATAGGGAATTTGTCGACGTTACCATTGCGGTAAAGTACGTCGTACATTGTTTTACCACGGTATTGAGGCGCTTTCGCTAGAAGCTCTTCAGGCCATACTTCTTCCATTTTGAAGCGTTTCGAGAACTCCATTAGTTGCCAAAGGTCCGATTTTGCTTGACCGACTGTGCCCACTTGTTGGTACCAAGCTTGGGTACGACGCTCTGCGTTACCGTAAGCACCTTCTTTTTCAATCCACATTGCGGTAGGAAGAATAAGGTCTGCTGCTTGTGCTGTTGCTGTCGGGTATGGGTCAGACACAACGATGAAGTTTTCTGGGTTGCGGTAACCTGGAAGACGTTCTGTGTTGATGTTTGGACCGGCTTGCATGTTGTTGTTACATTGAACCCAGTAACAGTTCAGAACGCCGTCATTCAGCATACGGTCTTGCAATACGGCGTGGAAGCCAGGTTTTGGTGGAATCGTACCTTCTGGCAGTTTCCAGATGTCTTCTGCAATCTTACGGTGTTTAGGGTTAGCAACCACCATGTCCGCTGGTAGGCGGTGAGCAAACGTACCAACCTCACGAGCGGTACCACATGCTGATGGTTGGCCCGTTAGTGAGAATGGGCTGTTCCCCGGAGTCGAGATCTTACCGGTTAGTAGGTGGATGTTGTAAACCAAGTTATTCATCCATACACCACGAGTATGCTGGTTCATGCCCATTGTCCATAGAGACATCACTTTCGTGTTTGGATCCGCGTATTGCTTCGCAAGCTCGATAAGCTTCTCTTTCTCAACACCAGAGATTTCAGATGCTTTCTCTACTGTGTATGGCGCTACTGATTTCTTGTACTCTTCGAATGAGATAGAAGTGAGTTTGCCAGAGTTCGGGTTCTTCGCTGCTTTTTGTAGCGGATCATCGTCACGTAGACCGTAGCCGATGTCAGTGTCTGCTTGAGTGAAGTTCGTGTGTTTGTTCACGAAGTCCCAGTTTACTGCATCGTTTTCGATGATGTAGTTTGCGATGAAGTTAGCAATTGCAAGGTCAGACTGAGGATTGAAAATGTAGCCGTGGTCTGCCAACTCAAATGAACGATGGTAGTAAGTAGAAAGCACGTTCACTTTAACGTGAGGGTGGCTTAGGCGGCGGTCAGTAATGCGAGTCCATAGAACCGGGTGCATCTCTGCCATGTTTGAGCCCCAAAGAACGAAAGCGTCTGCGTTCTCAAAGTCATCGTAACAACCCATTGGCTCATCGATACCGAATGCGCGCATGAAACCTACAACGGCAGAAGCCATACAGTGGCGAGCGTTTGGATCAATGTTGTTTGATCGGAAGCCTGCTTTCATTAACTTTGATGCAGCGTAGCCTTCCATTACTGTCCATTGGCCTGAGCCAAACATACCTACGCTTGTTGGGCCTTTTTTCTCGAGGGAAGCTTTCCATTTCTCAGCCATGATGTCGAAAGCGTCATCCCAAGAGATAGGTGTAAATTCACCATCTTTGTGGAATTTGCCATCTTTCATTCGTAGCATCGGTTGAGTTAGACGGTCTTGACCGTACATGATCTTAGAAAGGAAGTAACCTTTGATGCAGTTCAGACCTTTGTTTACTGGTGCTTCTGGGTCACCCTGTGTTGCTACCACTTTGCCGTTTTGAGTGCCAACAAGAACAGAACAGCCTGTACCACAGAAACGACAAGGTGCTTTGTCCCATGTGATTTTGGTTTGATCAGAGCTTGCAATCAGGTTGGCTGCAGATGCTGGTAGTGTCACACCTGCGACAGCAGCAGCTGATGCAGCCGCGTTTGCTTTCACAAACGCACGTCTTGTCATTTTCATACTTCACCCTCGATTTGGGAATGTTGTGTTCCAGTGTCTTCTTCATCCGTTTCTTCAAGCCCAGTTTCGATTTGGTGATAAACCAATACCGTGCTTAAGACGTTCGGTAAATTATTAATGGCATCGATAGTGTCTGTGATGAAACCTTGGTTCTCAGTTTCAAGTACGACGATAATCTTGCCTTCAGGACTGTCACCATAGATTTCCGCATTTTCGTGTGCTTCTATCTTTTGTTTGATTTCGTCCAAATGTTCCGGCAGCACATGTACTACCAAACTTGAAATATGCACTTCATTTAGTGACATATAGCTCTCTCATTTATTTTTATTGCCTTTGGCCGACGACATTCGGCTTAGGCTGTTGTATTGCTCACATTGATGGATGAAGTCGGGCACACTGAAACACAGGCGCCGCAGCCGTTACACTCATCAAGGTCTAAATTGGGTTGTGCTACTTTCCCCAGTTCTAATTTGAACTGAATTGCCATCGGGTCGCACATATCCCCACAGCTTCGGCATTCGACATTTTGTTTTGCTAAGCAGTTATCGTTGATACTTGCTTTTGCTTGCCAAGGTTGTTCTGTTTCTGGCAAGAAAAGGGGCTCAGGACAGGCGTTTGCACATTGATAGCAAAATGTGCATTCATCGATGGAAAAATCGACCGAGGGGAATCCGCCATCACTTTTGGTTATAATCTTTGTTTCACAGGCCTCAATG
This sequence comes from Vibrio sp. D431a, assembly GCF_030248655.1. Classification (NCBI taxonomy): domain Bacteria; kingdom Pseudomonadati; phylum Pseudomonadota; class Gammaproteobacteria; order Vibrionales; family Vibrionaceae; genus Vibrio; species Vibrio sp. D431a. The sequence goes on from NZ_JAHGAP010000015.1 coordinate 355,950, forward strand.
CATTTACCGCAGCGAGTGCAATCGTCCGTAAACTGTTGCGGTTTAGTTAACCAAGGCAAACGTACGGCGTTGTCGGGGTGCGCTTTTCTTGCAAAGAGTCTTCTTCTGGAAAGGTCTACCACTTAGTCACCTCGAAACTTGGAACCCAAACTAAGCATAGTCCACAATTTTCATTAATAAACTGTCATTTAAACTAACGAAATTGTAGTTTTTGACATATTTGTATAAATACCTCTTAGGGGGTAAATGGTATGCAATATTGTTTTGGATCAATAAATTCCGTCGCAGGTGATCACATATTGATAAAGTTGAAAGGTAATGGGTTCATTGCACGTACAAATAGGATTGTTAATGGGCGAGGAACTCAGATTGTTTAAAAATGTGAAAAAGTCAGTGACGCGCACGATTGCGTCCGCGATGCTTCTTATTTTGCTGCTCTCAGTCGCTACGACTGGTTTTGCGATTTTTACGTTAGCGTCCAGTTTGAACGATGCTGAAGCCGTCAATGTTGCTGGCTCGATGCGAATGCAAAGCTACCGTCTGGCGAATGATATTCAGGTTAAATCTGTTGACTATTCTTCACATATTGACGCATTTGAACATTCGATATATTCACCTTCAATGAAAGCGCTTCAGCATTGGTCTGTGCCAGAAGACATCACTCACGATTACTACCGTCTTATTATCAGATGGCATGAACTCAAGGCGGTGCTTAGAGGAGACAACCCGGCAGAATATCAACTCCTAGTGGCCGGTTTTGTTGAACAAATCGATGAGTTTGTATTTAAGCTACAAAGCTTTTCGGAGCAAAAACTGATTAACTTAGCTTGGATCGGCGGGTTAGGGTTGGGTGGCATTCTTTGTGTCAGTATGTTTGTCGTTCATTTTGTGCGCCTCGAAGTTGTTCGGCCTCTGCGTGCTTTAGTTTTTGCTAGCGAGCAAATTAAAAATCGCTCATTTAATATATCGCTCAATATATCCAGCGATAATGAAATGGGAATACTGACTCGAACCTTTAATCGGATGGCGACAGACCTTGGTAAGTTGTACCGAGGATTAGAACAAGCGGTTGATGAGAAAACACGTAAATTGCAGCATGCCAACCAGTCTTTAGAGGTGCTGTATGACTCGTCAAAAGAACTCACGGCGTCGCGTATTAATCAAGACAATTTCCAGGCGATTTTGCAGCATATCGTCAGTCTTGAGGGCATTAAAGCGGTCAAACTTGAAATCGAGCAGCTGGGAGAACCGAGCTGGATATTGATGGAAGGAGAAGAATGCTGCCAAGATTGTGATGAAGATTGCCACGGTAAAGCCCTGATGCTAGATGGTGAGCACTTGGGCTATTTATATTGGAAAGCAGGGTTACCTTGTCCGAACGAGGCTCTTATTGACAACTTCGTGCAGATTTTATCACGCGCCGTGTATTACAATCGGGCGCAGCGCCAAGCAGAACAAATTCTGCTGATGGAAGAGCGAGCCACTATTGCTCGGGAGTTGCATGATTCATTGGCTCAAGCACTCTCTTACTTAAAAATTCAGGTCGCTTTGTTAAAGAGAAGCGTAAAGAACTTGCCTGACGAAAAGGCGATCGCTCAGGCTAATCAAGTTATTGCCGAGCTAGATACGGGCTTATCTGCCGCTTATACGCAGTTACGCGAGTTACTGACGACGTTTCGTCTTACGATTAAAGAGGGCAGTTTTGGCCAAGCATTGCAAGACATGGTTGAAACGCTCAGTGAACAAACTGCTGCGGACATTACGCTAAAAAATAGACTTTCATCAACTGAACTGGATGCACATCAGCAGGTTCATTTACTACAGTTGATAAGAGAAGCGGCAATTAATGCAATCAAACATGCGCAAGCAGATAATATTCACATTCAATGTCTCGATAATGATGGAAAAGTCACAGTAACCGTTAGCGACGATGGAATAGGCTTTGAACATCAAGACGAAAAATTAAATCATTACGGTATGAGTATCATGCAAGAGCGGGCCGCTAGACTGCATGCCGATCTGCACATCGAAGCATCGATAAACAAAGGTTGTGCCGTAAAATTAGAATTCCAACATAGTAAGGAAGTAAACAGTGACAGTGTGTAAAGTAATGCTGGTGGATGATCATCCACTCATGCGAAGAGGTATCCACCAGCTTTTAAGCTTTGAGCCTGAGTTTGAGGTCATTGCAGAGGCAAGTAATGGCGCGGATGCAGTAGCGAAAGCGCATGAGCTGGAACTGGATCTTGTACTTCTTGATCTTAATATGAAAGGCATGTCTGGCCTTGATACTTTGCAAGCACTGCGTGCAGATGGCTGTGAAGCCCGAATTGTCATTCTAACCGTTTCAGATAGCCCAGCAGATATCGAAGCAATAGTTCGAAGTGGTGCCGATGGCTATTTATTGAAAGACACTGAGCCCGATGAGTTGGTTGAGTTGCTAAAACAAGCGCACCAAGGGGACAAGGCATACAGCCAAGAAGTTTCTAAGTATTTGAGTGAACGTTCAGAGCAAGAGGACGTGTTTGATACACTGACCGATCGTGAATCTCAGATCTTAAGAGAGGTGGCAAGAGGTTTCCGCAACAAGCAAATTGCCGATCGTCTTTTTATCTCTGAGTCTACGGTTAAAGTACATATGAAGAGTTTACTTAAAAAGCTTCAAGTACCTTCTCGTACTGCAGCAACCGTCCTTTATCTTGAGCGCTTTGGCGACATCAAATAACATTGTTGGATTTGAATCTGTAATAATAAATAAAATCAAACAGTTATATTGATTCTGACGAGTAAAAAAACCGCCTGTTAGGCGGTTTTTTTACTTGTCTGGGCGAATAGAGTACAAGTCACTGTTGTGCTTACCACACTCCAAATAGTACTGATAAGCCACTTTTTTGCTTTCAGCAATGACTCTCATGCAGTGCATTTTCCCCTGTTCAAAATATCGAATCTCATATTCTACACTGGTATCAAGTTGCTCAGCGGCTGCCATACTTCGCCTCCATAAACCATCCAAAAAACATCCATGCAAATTATATGCCGTTATAGAGAGCGTCGTTCGGTACGTTTTTTAGCCGATAATTGCGCTCTAACTCACTTTTTTGCGGATAGCTGTGATCAAAAAGTTAATTTCAAACTCTATATATTATTAAGGTGGCAATCAATATTTGTCACACTGGTGTAAGTTTGCCGCAATACTAAGTGATACAGGTTGAGTATAGAACTTAATCAACAGAAAAGGGAATACGAATAAGTGACTAAATTAAAGGATGTATCTAATAAGGCGCTTCGTTATGGCCTTCTATTTTGTTTCGTATTTCTGCTTGCCGGTTGTGCGAAAAAGTTTTTATACAGCAATATCGATTGGTTCGTGCTCGATTACTTAGAGGACTATGTCTCGTTGCAAGGGGAACAAGAAGTCCTAGTGGAAGAGCGTTTATTATTGTTGGCAGACTGGCACAAGAAAGAGGAGTTACCATTATATATCGAACATTTAAAAGACCTTGAGAGATTAAAAGCGAGCGATATCACCTTAAATTACTTACAAAAAAATCGAGATAGAATGCGATCGCATTACGATAGAGTGGTCAGCAAAGCAGCACCAGATCTTTTTGCGTTAAGTTTGCAATTAACGAAAGAGCAAGAACGCGAGTTTTTGAGTAATGTACAAGAACATTATCAAGAGCGAAACGCAAAATATGCCGATAAGACAGAAGACGAAGTGCGTGAAATTATTCTGGATAACACTGAAGAGTGGATGGAAGAATGGCTGGGGAATCTATCAGGAAATCAGCGTCAGTTAGCTCAAACATTTTCTCAGCAAGTTATTTTAAACAGCCCTTTATGGAGAGATTATCGAGCCACGGTATATCAAGAGCTCGAATACTTGTTCGACAACAAATCTAATGTTGTGACTTATCAAGATATATTTATGCGACTCTTGTTCGAGCCAGAGAGTTATTATAGTGAGCAGCTTTCTCAGAATATTGACTCTAACTTTGCATTGGTTGATCAACTGACATTAGATGTTTCTCGTTCGATGACCGATAAGCAATGGCGTCATTTTCGTGAACAGGTTAAAGAGTGGCGAGTACTGGCTGAGGAACTTTTAGATTAAATTCGTGCTTCAATTAGCGAGGGGAAAGTGCAGAAGCCTTTCTTATCAAAAAATGATTCAAAGCAAATTCTTATTGAACTAAGAGCGTAACATAGCGTGAGGTTTGATGAGGCAACGTCAGCTTATCAATGCATGATAAAGCCTCATCGTACAAAACAATGAGAATAAATATGAAACATTTAGTTGAAAGATTTCTTCGATACGTCACGTTTGATACCCAATCCAATCCATATGTGACGCTTTGCCCAAGTTCACCTGGTCAGCTTGTGTTTGCTGAGTTACTTAAAAAAGAGATGATCGAGCTTGGTTTAAGTGACGTGACTTTGGATAAAAATGGCTACTTGATGGCTAAACTGCCAGCCAATGTTGATTATGAGGTTCCTCCTATCGGCTTCATTGCCCATATGGATACCGCGCCGGATGCATCTGGCAAAAACGTAAAGCCGCAATTCATCGAAGATTACCAGGGTGGCGATATTGCATTAGGGTTGGGGGATGAAGTGTTATCTCCCGTGCAATACCCAGATTTACATCACCTACATGGCCACAATCTTATTACTACCGATGGTACTACATTACTTGGCGCGGATAACAAAGCCGGTATCGCAGAGATTCTTTCCGCGGTAGCTCTGCTACTGGAAAACCCAGACATTCCACACGGCGACATTTGTATCGGCTTTACTCCGGATGAAGAAATCGGTCGTGGTGCAGATTTGTTTGATGTTAAAAAATTTGGCGCGAAATGGGCATACACTATAGATGGTGGCCCGCAAGGTGAATTGGAATACGAAAACTTTAATGCAGCAAACGCTGATGTAATTTTTCATGGTGTTAGCGTTCATCCAGGTACCGCAAAAGGCAAAATGGTCAATGCGATGAACTTAGCTGCGAAATTTCAAGTTCAAATGCCCCAAGATCAAACTCCGGAAACAACCGAAGGTTACGAAGGGTTCTTCCATCTAAAATCGGCAGAAATGGGCGTTGCACGAAGCGAGCTCGGTTACATTATTAGAGACTTTGACCGTCAAAGGCTTGAGGAGCGAAAAGCCTTTATGCAGAAACTCGTCGATGAAATGAACACGGGTTTACGCCATGGTTCTGTAGAACTGAAAATAACAGACAGCTATTACAATATGAGAGAAATGGTTGAGCCTTACCCTCATATCATTGAGCTGGCAAAGCAAGCGATGGAAGCGTGTGATGTGGAACCGATTATAAAACCTATTCGTGGTGGTACAGATGGTGCTCGTTTATCTTTTATGGGTTTGCCGTGCCCGAATATCTTCACCGGTGGTTTTAACTTCCACGGAATTCATGAGTTTATTTCTGTTGAAATGATGGAAAAATCAGTACTCGTTATTGTCAAAATTGCTGAGCTCACAGCGAAAAAACACAGTTAAAAGACTACGTCGAGACCTCTTGCAGATTTAATAACAAAATAGCCCAGATCTCTCTGGGCTATTTAAATATTAAGATGGAATACTAGCGCACGTCTTTGTCTTCAATTTCAATGTCTTCTAGCGGTAACCAGTCGACTTTCACACCCGCTTGGTCGAACATATCTTGACTGACTTGGATTTTATCTCCCCAGCGAGATAAAAAGTCTTCAGACTGCTCAGGGCAGTGTACGTGTGAGATCCCTGTTTGAATGATCTTTGCCGCGCAGTTAGGGCAAGGAAAATGCGTTACCCAAATATCACATCCGTCTAAGTCACGTTTTGAGAACAAAATTGCGTTCTCTTCCGCGTGCAGTGTTTTAAGGTATTTCAACTCGCGCTCATCGGTGTCGACACTGTCAGAAACACCATGCGGATAGCCATTAAATCCAACAGATACAATGCGATTCTGTTTAGTAATAACGGCACCGACTTGTGTTGATGGGTCCTTACTCCAAGACGCCACTAGTTCTGCCATCTGGTAAAAGCGTTTCGCCCATTTAGAAATCATAGTCATCCTCTCTGTCGAAGGCGTTGAATTAATTGAATGATAACCCATTTATATTAAAAAAATAGTCAAAATCGGGGTCTTGAGTATGAAGGCGTCACTTTTTACCTTTTTAGCCACAAAACGTTCTTATCTTGAGCACTGAATCTCACTTTACGCCCGAATACAATACTCCCGTTAGTGTTTCCAAGCACACGCTAAAATTCGCGATCTCCTAAGGCGTATATTAAATAGTTATGATTGAGTTGTATGTATATTGCTCATTGAATACCACTGTTAACTAAATTACTTTATTTTCCTTTTGTTTCTCATGTTTACATTTAGAAACACCTTGGGCGCTTTTCAGTGAAGTTTTCAGTGGCAGCAAGGAGTAAGGTTGATAGGAATTCAACAATATCCTGTTCTATAAAGACGGTAAATACATGCAAAAGAAACCACTTGTCGCACTAATGGCGGCTACAGCAATCCTCGCTGGATGCGGGGAAGCTAATAATGCCCAAACGAAAGGTCAAGCGCCTCTCGTAGTGACTCAGGATGTCACGGTTATCGACTACCAACCGAGCAAGTCTTATATCGGTCGCATTGAAGCAGTAGAAGATACCAATATTACCGCGCAGATTTCTGGCTACTTAAAAGCTCGTCACTTTGAAGAGGGGCAAATGGTAGAAAAAGGGCAGCTCCTTTACTCTATCGAGCCATCTTCTTTTGAAGCCCAAGTCGCGAGTGCTAAAGCCGCACTTGCACAAGCTAAAGCGGCGCTAAAAAAAGCCGAATTAGATCATACTCGAGGTAAAAACTTGTTGCCTCGCGGTAGTATCTCTCAATCTGAGTTTGATGCTTTAACAGCTGCACTTCTTGGTGCGAGAGCAGAGCTAGAAGCGGCAAATGCTCAACTTAAACTTGCTGAAGTTAACCTTTCCTATACTCAAATCCGAGCACCTTTTAGCGGACGTATTAGTGATACCAAAGTGAGTACGGGTGATCTGGTTTCTCCGTCATCTGGCGTGCTGACAACTCTGGTGAGTTTAGATCCAGTTCATACCTCATTTAGTGTGAGTGAGCGTGAGCGTTTAGCTATGGGTATGGATCAAGTAAAAGGTGATGGCTCGGCTGAATCAAACCGCGTTGAAGTTCAGCTTGAACTGGAAAATGGACAGTTTTTTGAGCATCTCGGTAAGCTTGATTTCTTAGGTAATCGTATTGACACCAAAACGGGTACGATTGCTATGCGCGCGCTCGTTCCAAACCCAGATCAGAAGCTACTTCCTGGTCAGCACATCAAAGTGAACTTGAGAGATAAGAATACGAAGGACGTTATTGTTATTCCACGACGTGCCGTTCAAACTGACTTAGAAGGTGACTTTGTGATGGTGATGACTGAGGGAAATGTCGCAGAGCGTCGTAACGTCGAGCTTGGCCCTCAGGTTGAACAAGGCATTATCATTCGAGAAGGGCTCGATCAGGAAGATACGGTTATTACACAAGGCCTACAACGTGTGCGTAATGGTGTAGAAGTGCGCCTTCAAGCACCTGCTGAAGATAAGCAGTAGGGGGCACTATGTTAAGTCGTTTCTTTATTCAGAGACCTAAATTCGCGCTGGTTATTTCGATCATATTAACGCTAGCCGGCGCGATCTCACTGGCGATTTTGCCAGTGGCTGAGTACCCACAGATAAGCCCGCCATCAGTAAGCGTTTCGGCTTACTACACTGGCGCGAGTGCGGAAGTTGTCGAGCAGGCCATTGCTGACCCCATAGAGACCTCAGTCAACGGCGTTGAGGATATGATATACATGTCTTCAAAGAGCGCGAACGATGGCTCTTACAGCCTAAACGTCACGTTCGATGTCGGCACCGATCCAGATATGGCGCAAGTTAACGTGCAAAACCGTGTGTCACAGATTGAGTCAAAACTGCCTCAAGAAGTTCGCATGGTTGGTGTGACGGTGAAAAAGCGTTCACCTGACTTGCTGATGGTGCTTAACTTCTATTCACCTGATGGCAAATACGATGATCAGTTCTTGATTAACTACATTAACTTGAATGTAAAAGATCAGTTGGCTCGTGCGAAAGGTATCAGTGAAGTTAACGTGATTGGTGGTGGCGAATACGCAATGCGTGTTTGGTTAGATCCTGAAAAAATGGCCAACCTTAAGCTAACCACGTCAGACGTATACGCCGCTTTGGCTGAACAGAACGTTCAAGTTGCGGCAGGGCGTGTAGGTGCAGCACCATACAACAATCCGCAAGAAGTTCAGTTTAACCTTGTGACCAAAGGTCGCTTGGAAAGCGTGAGTGAGTTTGAGAACGTAGTCCTTCGAGCTAATCCCAATGGCTCTACGGTTTATCTGAAAGATGTTGCTCGCGTTGAACTAGGCAAAAAGTTCTACGATGGTAACGGTAAGTTCCGTGGCCAGGACGCGTCAATCGTTGCGTTGTCTCTTCAATCGGATGCGAATGCGTTAGAAAGTGGTCAGGCCGTCATGGAGCTCCTTGAAGGCTTGAGTAAAAACTTCCCAGAGGGAATGGAATACGAGACCAGCTACGATACAACCGTGTTCGTATCTGAATCGATCAAAGGGGTAGTAAAAACACTGATTGAAGCGATTCTATTGGTGATTGCTGTAACTTACTTGTTCTTGGGTAGTGCGCGTGCAACGTTGATTCCTGTTGTCGCGATCCCCGTTTCTCTGATTGGTACGTTTGCCATCATGCAGGCAACGGGCTTCACCATTAATACGGTTACTTTGTTTGGCTTGATCCTTGCGATTGGTATCGTGGTGGATGATGCGATTCTGGTTATCGAAAACGTCGATACTACCATGGCGAAAGACCCAACCATTTCACCGCGTAAAGCGACGTTGCTAGCGATGAAAGAAGTAACGGGACCAATCATCACGTCGACCTTGGTTCTACTTGCGGTATTCATACCCGTCGCCATGCTGCCAGGTATCACCGGTATCATGTATCGCCAGTTCGCTTTGACCATCTGTATTTCGGTTGTGATTTCATCCATCAATGCATTGACGCTGTCTCCAGCACTTTGTTCTCTGGTATTGAAGCAGGGTGGGGGCAATACCGCTAACTGGTTCCAGGCTTTCAACCGAGGCTTAGAGCGCATCACTACGCGTTATGGCCAGATCGCTGGTTTCTTGGTGAAGAAGTCTTTACTGCTCGTGACGTTCTTTATAGTTGCTATCGCAGCGGTCACTTTCTTTGCGAAAACTACCTCTACAGCGTTTGTTCCTCAAGAAGATAAAGGCATTTTGCTGGTTAACGTACAGCTACCAGATTCAGCCTCTTTATCACGTACTGAAGAAGTCACCAATGATTTAATGAAAATGATCGGTGAAGAACCTGGTGTGGATGGTGTGACGGTTGCGAACGGTTACTCGTTTATGACAGGCGCAGCAGCATCAAACGGTGCTTCTGTATTTATCAAATTGCATGACTGGGATACTCGTAACTCGCTGCAAGGAGAGCACTCTGCTAATGCTATCGCGGCACGTATTAATGGGCGAGCGGCGACAGAGTTACCTCAAGCGGTTGTTTTTGCGATGGGACCACCGGCGGTTCCTGGTATGGGCGCTGCGTCTGGTTTTGAGTTTGTGCTTGAAGACACGCTAGGTCGAAGTCGTACCGATTTGTCGATGGTCATGGGAGAAATGATTCAAACGGCTAACCAAGCGCCTGAAATTGCCTACACGTTTAGCACGTTCCGCGCGAATGTTCCGCACTACTACGTTGATATCGATCGTGAGAAAGCGCAGCAATTAGGTATTTCGCTGTCGTCTATTTTCCAAACCTTGCAAGGCAACTTAGGTTCGCTTTATGTGAATGACTTCACCATGTTTGGTAAGAACTTCCGCGTAACCATGCAAGCTGATAGCCAGCACCGTAGCAGCATGGAAGATCTAGAGCGTTTCCATGTTCGTTCTTCGAACGGTGATATGGTTCCGTTAAGTACGCTAGTGAGCTACGAGCAAGTGTTTGAGCCTGATGTGGCATGGCGTTACAACATGTACCGCAGTGCTATCATTCAAGGCCAACCAGCTCCGGGTTACTCTAGTGGTGATGCGATTGCCGCAATGGAACGCGTTGCTGCTGAAGTTCTTCCGCAAGGGTATACGTATGAATGGACAGGTATGGCTTATCAGGAAGTGCTTGCGGGCAACCAAGCCATTTATGCGTTTGCGCTGGCTTTGATATTCATTTACTTGTTTATGGTGGCTCAGTATGAGAGTTGGAGTATTCCACTGGCTATTATTTTGGTGGTCCCAGTAGCAACGTTAGGTTCCTTCCTTGCGTTGAATCTAACTGGCACGCCGCTTAACTTGTATGCCCAAATTGGTCTTGTCTTGCTCATAGCCTTGGCGGCGAAAAACGCAATTTTGATTGTGGAGTTCGCCAAGCAAGAGCGTGAAGAAAAAGATGCTGATATCGATAGTGCAGCGGTTAAAGGAGGCACGTTACGTTTCCGCGCTGTGAATATGACATCTTGGTCATTTATCCTGGGTATCTTCCCGCTTATCTTTGCCGCTGGTGCGGGGCACGTGAGTCAAAACTCACTCGGCGTGTCGCTGATTGGTGGTCTATTGTGTGTGCTTCTAGCAGGTACATTCTTGATCCCAGGCTTCTACGCCCTGGTGCAAAGACAGCGTGAGAAAGTTCATGGCGGCAACACCAAGCTGGTTCCTCTTGATGATGAATAATCACATCCGAAGTGCGCAGTAAGCACGAAGTGACAATTGAAAAAAAGCCCGAAGCAATGATTGCCTCGGGCTTTCTATTTTGAAAAAGGGTTATTTTAGCGCAGTTTTGAATTGTGCAACGGCTTCATCCATATCATGAGCTTGAGCAGAGACAGAGTTCACTTCGTGCAAGCATTCCTGAGCGGATTGCATGTTATTCTCAGATATTGCGTTTAGCTCGGTGATTGAACCGCTAACTTGGTTCATAACGATACCTTGTTCTTCAATTGCTGAAGCTATGCGCTCCGAATTAGCTTGAATTGAATGCATGTCAGTGATGATCTGCTGCAGGCTAGAATCCAGTTTTTCAGAAGCATTAAGTGTTTGTTGCCCTTGATCGTTACATTGATCAATATCAGCAACAACTGTAGACATTTGAGTTTGAATATCTGCAACGACCCGCGTGATTTCCTCTGTGGATTGATGAGTTCGGCTAGCTAGGGCGCGTACTTCATCGGCAACAACTGCAAACCCGCGGCCTTGTTCGCCTGCTCGCGCGGCTTCAATTGCTGCGTTGAGAGCTAGTAGGTTGGTTTGCTCTGCAATTTCTTGGATGATGTTCACGGCACCACCAATTTTATCTACATGCTGATTCAGCGAGCCAATCGACTGCTGGCTGTTTGATAAAATCGTGGTTAGTTGACCGATGTTGGTTACCGTCGCCTCAACAACTCCTCGACCTTGTTCGGCATTATTCGCTGCCTGATGTACGCCTTCTACCGCAACTGATGTGCTTTCAGAGATTTCACCTATTGTGGCAACCATTTGCTGAACTGCCGTCGCCATTGATGCAGTGTGGTCAGTTTGAGTGTGGAATTGCTCCATAACGCCTTCTAACTCACGATGCATATTATCGGTACTTGCAGTGAGTTGCGCCGATTTTTCTTGGGTACTGCTAATTAGATGCTCAAGCTTATCCAATAGGTCATTGAGGTGATGACTGATATCAAATAGCTCGTCTTGACCTTTCAAATCAGATCGAAGTCCCATGTTGTTCGTTTCGCTGATACTTCGAATGGTGCCAAGTAAGCTATTCACTCGCGTATTGATTGAACGTGAAATTTGCCAAATCAATGCGAAAATAACGACTAAGATCAGAGCTGTAATGACCTGCTTGATGGTCGACATTTGTTCATCACGTTGTGCGGCAGCAGAGCTAAGGGCTGTGGAAAAGGTTTCAAATTGCTCTTCTACGGCATGAGATAATGCGCGAGTTTCACCGAGTAGGCCTTTGTCATAAGCAACCCCAACAACTTGCTTTTGGGCCGCCAATTGCTTACCTGTTTTGATAAGCTCCGGAGCATATTGCCCATCAAGCAAGTCACTATTGAATAGTCCTGCTTTTACCGCAGAGTCAAAACGGACTAATGCCAATAACTGCTGGTGGTCTGAACGTTGTTTTGCTTCTAATAGTGCTTGTTCGTAACCAGCGAGAAGCCCACTCTTTGAATCAAGCCCGTATCGTTGGTAAGCGCTGACCAGATTCTGAAAGCCCCTTTGGTATGCGAGCAAGTCTTGCTTAAATTGTTGACTGGAAGGTAATTCATTACTCTTGAGTATGTTCGCAAGCTCTTTTTCTGTGTCTATAAACTTGTCAACATTGGCGTCAAACTTATTTAGATATTTGTCATTACTACGTAGTAGGAAATCTTTTTCATTTCTGCGTAAGTTGAGTAAGCGTATTTCTAGATCACCAACGAGTTTGATGGCGTGATTTAGATCATTGCTCTTATTTTCAAAATGGGATGACGTACCCAAAAGGGCCACGATGCCTAAAATGGCGATAACTCCGAGGAAGTAGAGTTTTTGCCTAATAGTCATATTGTTGTTTCCTGAATAAGTAACTAAAAAGAGAAATCCAATGAGATTTCCAAGGGCTAGCAAACGTTGTTCAACTAACATGTCGAGAAAACGACATGCACTAATACAGCACTTTTTTACGTTGCTGTTTTTTCGCTCCGTGCTTGTTTTTTGTATCAAGTCGTCGGCGTTGAGAAGCGCGGGTTGGTTTCGTTTTAATACGCTTCTTCTCCTGTAAAGCGGCAGCTTTTATCAATGCTTGAAGCCGATTTAGGGCGTCTTCCTTATTTTGTTCTTGTGTCCGAAATTGTTGCGCTTTGATGATGATCACGCCATCTTTACTTATACGACTATCAGAAAGTGCAAGTAATCGCTCTTTGTAAAAGTCAGGTAAGCTGGAATTCCGGATATCAAAGCGCAGGTGTATAGCGGACGCTACCTTGTTAACGTTCTGGCCACCATTTCCTTGAGCTCTAATTGGGGATAATTGAATTTCCCACTCTTGAATTGTGACGGAGTTCGAAATTTTGAGCATGATAAGTAAATGCCGGTAAGGACGATTGAAAGAGCTGATAAATTAACATTACAGATGCACAAATAGAAGAAAAGACATGAGCACGATTGATTTTAGACCCTATGAGGGATTCATATTTGATATGGATGGTACTCTAATCGATACCATGCCAGCCCACTTGGCAGCTTGGCAAGCAACTGCTGAGCGTTTTGATTTTCCGTTTTGCCAGGAATGGTTTCACAGTTTGGGAGGGATGCCGAGCTTTAAAATTGTTGAGGAACTAAATCGTGTGCATGAGCTTTTATTAGATCCTAAAACTGTCGCGACATTTAAAATGGAAACATTCGCTGCTATGGAGCTTCATGGTGACGTTATTCCTTGCACGAACATCGTGTTAGAGGAATATTTAGGCCATAAGAAAATTGCAGTCGGTACTGGCAGCCAACGAGAAAGTGCCATGCGCTTATTAAGTCATGCAGGTTTATTAGACAAGTTGGATGTTGTAGTAACCGCAAGTGATGTAGAGAACCATAAACCCTTTCCAGATACCTTTTTGATGGCCGCGGAACAACTCGACTTGGAGGCGTCACAGTGTCTTGTGTTCGAGGATACTGAGTTGGGGAAGCGAGCGGCGCATGCAGCTGGTATGGATTGCGTTATGGTGCAAGATAATGAGTTGATCTTTTTCCCAAAACCATAGTGGCAATATCCCTTAATATGAGATCAAAATGGGGTGCAAATGCACCCCATTAATTTTTACCACATCATCGATCATGAATCATAGATGCTTATTCTGGTTGAACTAGCTCTTGGTATTCAAATGAAGGTACCACAACTTCTACGCGACGGTTTTTCTCACGACCTTCGCGAGTGCTGTTGTCAGCAACTGGGTTTTCTTCACCCATACCTTTAACTGTCAAACGATCTGAACCAATGCCAGCTGCGGTTAGGTAATCAGCAACAGATTGAGCACGACGCTCAGACAGTTTTTGGTTGTATGCCGCAGGGCCTGAGCTATCCGTGTAACCAGTAATCTCTACTTGAGCTTGAGGATATTCGTTCAAGAATGAAACAAAGTTGTCCAGACGTTCAGAAACGGAATCTGTTAACTTAGCACTATCGAATTCAAACGTACCTGTACCGTACTCTTCTTTGTGCACCTTGCTCATCATCACTGGTTCTGGATCTGGCTCAATCACTTCTTCCGTTACAACTGCTGCAACAACTGGAGCTGCTGCAAATTTGTAGTTAACACCGATACCAAAGAAGTTAGCATCCATGTCGTCCCACACGTCGTCAGACATGTCTTGGTAGCGTTGGTATTCAGCGCGAACACTCCAGTTTCTATCGATCGAGTATTCAGCCCCCAAAGAACCTGTTGGGACAAAGTCTGTTTCGTCATCAGACATCATGTAAGCACCACCGATCTTAGCAAACAGATTCCAAGAGTCGTTTAAGTGCCAGTTGAATTTAGGTGCAAGTGTTAAAGCCGTTAGATTGCCGTCAATCGTATTAACCGTGTTAGCCCCTGACATCGAGTTAGCTTTGTAGTCGCCTAAGAAGTCTACGCCGTACTCTAGCCCAATGATATCGGTAAAGTCATAACCGATATGTAGTCCTGCACCGAACGCTTCATCATCACAAGGGCTATTTAGATAGCAAGCGTCGTCAAGTGTAGTCATGCCCACTTTGCCCCCGATGTACATTTCAGCTTGAGCAGAGTTTAAAAGCGCGCTACTACCAGCTACCACTGCTGCTACTGCAATTGCTACTTTGTTCATAATGTTTCCTTGTATTGATTGCATATTAACTTCTACTTCGTTTTATCAAAAAATTAGAAAAAACCAGCGTTTATAAGAAATTAGTTTAATATTCTAATCATTTCATATCAAGCAACAATATATTTGAACTTGATCAACATTTACTACCCAAAAATACCTCACAAACTTCTGATATTTCTTACATTGTAGTAAAGATTTTTTGGTGCATAAGAAAATTGATGATTATTTTGAACTTTTTTTCGTAAACTTTACTTTACATTGTGCGTGGTGGTTAACAGGTGGTTTTTATTTGCATTTATTTGCAAAAACTGATTGCAAGTCTACGCCTAAGCCGATAAGTTACTTAAACGCTAGACAGAAAATGACCACAGCCCTTGATGCTGCTCGCTTTGTGAACAATGTTGCAATGAGTTCAGTTGGTAAAAATGGGGTCGGAAATAAAACCAGGAAGTAGAAGTAATGTTTCAAACTGATGATGTAAGAATAAATAGAGTAAAAGAGTTATTGCCACCTGTTGCAGTATTAGAGAAGTTCCCAGCGACTGAAACCGCTTCTTCGACCACTTTTGATTGCCGTAACGCCATTCACAATATTCTTGAAGGAAAAGACGATCGATTACTCGTGATCGTTGGCCCGTGTTCTATTCACGATCCGGCTGCCGCGGTTGAGTACGGTAAAAAGCTAAAAGTACTACGTGATGAACTGGGCGAGCAGCTTGAGGTTGTTATGCGAGTTTATTTTGAAAAGCCGCGTACAACCGTTGGTTGGAAAGGCCTTATCAATGACCCTTACTTAAATGACACCTATAAGCTAAATGATGGTCTACGTATCGGACGTAAACTTCTTCTTGATCTAACCGATATGGGCTTGCCAACGGCAAGTGAATTCTTAGATATGATCACACCTCAGTACGTGGCGGATTTGATCAGTTGGGGCGCTATCGGTGCTCGTACGACAGAATCTCAGGTTCACCGCGAGCTAGCTTCTGGTCTTTCTTGTCCTGTAGGTTTCAAAAACGGTACAGACGGGAATATTAAAATAGCGAGCGACGCGATTCGTTCTGCAAGCGCTTCCCATCACTTCCTTTCAGTAACAAAATACGGTCATTCCGCGATCGTAGAAACCGCTGGTAATCCAGACTGCCATATTATTCTACGTGGCGGTAAAGAACCAAACTACAGTGCAGCACATGTAGCTCAAATTAAAGATGAGCTGGACACTGCAGGTCTGCCGAAAAAAGTGATGATTGATTTTAGCCATGCTAACAGCTCGAAGCAGTTCAAGCGTCAAATGCTGGTGTCTGATGATGTATCCGAGCAAATCTCTGCTGGCGAAGAAGCCATTTTTGGTGTGATGATCGAGTCTCATTTAGTTGAAGGTCGCCAAGACTTAGTGGATGGCAAAGCAGCCACTTATGGTCAGTCGATTACTGATGCATGTATTGGTTGGGAAGATACGGAAACGGTACTTCGTCAGCTTTCTGATGCAGTAAAAGCGCGCCGCAACAAGTAAGCTCAACAGAAAAACTTTTTAAAAGCGAAAAGTGAATAGTGAAGAGCCAGAGGTACTATGCCTCTGGCTCTTTTTGTTGAGAATTACTCTCATATCTTTCTATTGTTTCTGCTTTCCTATATGTTATCTGTATACGTTGTAACCAAAAGGAATTTGGAATTGAATCGTAATGTATGGCTTCTATCTCTCTGCCAAGCCTTATTAATGACAGGGAATATTTTACTCATATCTGTTATTGCCCTTATTGGCAAAACACTTGCGCCGTCATCAAGTTTTATCACATTACCAGTTGCACTGCAGTTTTTGGGACTGATGGCCGCGACAATTCCCGCGTCGCTAATTATGGGCAAGTTAGGGCGTCGCCTTGGTTTTAGCCTTGGTAATGTCATTGGCATTTTGGGTGCTAGTCTAGCGACGTATGCATTAAGTCAACAAAACTTCTATCTGTTCTGCATGTCTACGTTTTTGCTTGGTGTTGGTATAGGTTTCGGTACTCTATACAGGTTTGCTGCCATTGAAGTGTGTGAAGAGTCGGCAAGGCATAGGGCGATTTCGATATCTATGGCGGGTGGGGTGTTAGCGGCGATCCTTGGACCTAATTTGGCGGTGTACTCACAGCAGTGGTCAGGTGATGGCTTATACATTAGTGCATTTGCTGTGCTTGTCGTGCTTTATATAACCGCGTTGGTTGTGCTACAAACCATTCGTTTTCCACCTGCACACACGCAGGCGCTACACGCTAAGGCGGATAAGCTGAGACTGATTATTCGTCGACCTAATTTCATGCTGGCAGTTATCGCGGCAATGGTTGCGTACGCGGTGATGAACATTTTAATGACAGCAACTCCTTTAGCGATGATTGGTTGTGGCTTTGATTTTGATAAAGCGGCGGGAGTGATCGAATGGCACGTGTTGGGTATGTTTGCACCTGCGTTTGTCACGGGCCGTCTGATAGAGCGGTTTGGCGCTAAGAATATGATTTTAGGGGGTGGATTGCTATTTGTTGCTTGTATTGGAATTAACATACATGGAGTGTCTATCTGGCATTTTAGCCTTGCTTTAATCTTGTTAGGAATAGGGTGGAACTTTATGTTTATCGCAGCCACCGGGCTGTTTAGTCAAAGTTATGAAGCGAAAAACAGAAGTAAGGCTCAAGCGTTTAATGAATTCTTCGTGTTCAGTTGTGTCACCATTACCGCATTACTATCTGGTTGGCTTGAGTCTACCGTAGGTTGGCAGAATCTTAATTTGTATGTTCTTCCATTTGTGTTACTCGTTATCGCGATGTTTGCGTTAAAAACGAATAAAAAGCCAGAATCACAAACCGCTTAATTAAGTCTTAATATATAACCCGGCCGATCGTGTCGGGTTTGTTTATTAGCTCAAATCAACAATCTCTTCTTTATGTTTTTATCGATAATGTGAATTCCCACAATAAAAATGTCGGTTTGATAAGACTTTTTATCTAACTTTTTGTAATAAAAATAAAAATCCTGTATATATCTTGCCGAAAATCAATAAAAACTAAAGAAGTTTCGTCTATGTCAGCCAATATTTCTCATAAAGCTCAAGAAACTCTCGTGAGGGAGTCTGAGGAACTCGTCTCAACAACGAACTTACAAGGTGTTATTACATATTGTAATGAAGCCTTTTGCCGCGTTGCTGAATACACTCACGAAGAACTTGTCGGTCAGAACCACAATATAGTTCGTCATAATGATATGCCTAAAGCCGCTTTCGGTGATATGTGGGCACGCCTTAAACAAGGTAAAGCCTGGCGTGGAATGGTTAAGAATTCCACTAAGTCTGGCGGTTACTATTGGGTTGATGCTTATGTCACCCCTATCTACGAAGACAACCATGTTGTTGGGTATCAATCAGTGCGCGTGAAGCCAAAGCGAGAGTGGGTTGATATTGCGACAAAAGCCTACAAAAGCATGCGTGCTGCAGAGAAGTCTGGCCGAACTTGGTCGTTGAAAATCAATGAAACCATTCGCTATGCGATTCTACTTGGTGCACTAACCGCACCTGCAACCGCATATGCGTTGTCTGTTGAAGGGCCGTTGGCTTGGCTTGCAAGTGCGTTACCTGCAAGTGTTCTGGCTCTGTTATTCCGCCAAGAGTTAATTGATACACCTCAGCAACTTAAAAAGTTACAAAAGCAATATGACAGCGTAAGTCGCTTGATCTATTCCGGTAACACGGCATTTTCGATTGCCGATTTCCATATCAAAATGCTATCCGCAAGAATTCGAACCGTGTTAGGAAGAATGACTGACTCCGCATTGCCTTTGCAGCATTGCGCCGAAGAGCTTAGTCAAACAACGGCAGAAGTCTCGGCTGCATTAAATCAGCAAAATACCGATATTCATCGTGTGCGAGATGCTACCCAAGAGGTGGAGTCGTCGGCAAATTCGGTTTCTTCGAGTACCAATGATGCCCATATGTTGATTGATGATACATTGAAGTCATGCTTGATGGCGAAGGAGACCATCGATCAAACGCACACCAATCTAGCGAAGTTAAGCCTTCAAGCTGAAAAAGCGACGGAAACGACGTATCAACTGAGTGATCAGGCACAGAAGGTGAACCATTTGATGGAAGAGATTGGTGGGATCGCAGAGCAAACCAATTTACTGGCACTCAACGCGGCGATTGAAGCGGCAAGAGCAGGGGAGCAAGGTCGTGGTTTTGCTGTTGTAGCTGATGAGGTCCGCGCGCTTTCTGGGCGTACATCCAATGCAACTGAACAAATCCAAGCTTCTATCTCCACTATGTTGGCAACGATTCAAAGTTGGCAGAAAGATATTCTGGCAAACAAAGAGCAAACCGATGCCTGTTCTCAAGTAGCAGAACAAAGCGCGTTGCGTTTGTCTGAAGTTGAACAGATGATGCAAACCATGAGTGGGCTGATGGTTGATGTAGCAGAAGCGGCGAATAACCAGTTAAAGCTATCTAGTGATGTAAACCAGCACATTCATTCTATCGCTTCGACCGCAGAACAAAACTTGGCAGCAACACATTCAGTTGAGCAAAATAGCCGACAGTTGAAAGACCAAGTACAAGATTTCTATCAGCTCGCACTTCGATTTGAAGACAAATAGTCGTAACGAAAGTTGTGATGTTTATGCCCTGGCTGCGTTTATGCGAATAGGAGCCAGATAAAGAAAGCCCCGCCATTGCTGGTGGGGCTTTTCAGTTTTCACATTCGCAATAGAGAAAACTGACGATCTTTTTACTGCAATTACGCGAGTAGCTCTTTTGCTGTGTTCACTACGTTTTCAGTTGTGAAACCAAACATTTTGAATAGTTCGCCAGCTGGTGCAGATTCACCGAATGAAGTCATACCGATGATGCGACCGTCAAAGCCTACGTACTTGTACCAGAAGTCAGCAATACCTGCTTCAATTGCGATACGTGCTGTTACGTCTGATGGCAGTACAGCTTCACGGTAAGCGGCGTCTTGTTTGTCAAATGCGTCTGTTGATGGCATTGAAACAACGCGTACTTTCTTACCTTCAGCAGTTAGCTGTGCTGCTGCTTCTACTGCTAGTTCAACTTCAGAACCTGTTGCGATAAGGATTAGCTCAGGCTTGCCTTCGCAATCTTTCAGAATGTAAGCACCTTTCGCGATGTCTGCTACTTGTTCTGCTGTGCGCTCTTGTTGCGCAAGGTTTTGACGAGAGAAGATAAGTGCTGTCGGTGCATCTTTACGTTCAATCGCTAGTTTCCAAGCTACAGCGGACTCAACTTGGTCACATGGACGCCATGTGCTCATGTTTGGTGTTAGGCGTAGCGATGCCATTTGCTCAACTGGTTGGTGAGTTGGACCATCTTCGCCAAGACCGATAGAGTCATGCGTGTACACTTGGATGTTCTGAATTTTCATCAGCGCAGCCATACGCATTGCGTTACGTGCGTACTCCATGAACATTAGGAATGTTGCGCCGTAAGGAACGAAACCGCCGTGTAGCGCGATACCGTTCATGATCGCTGTCATACCGAATTCACGTACGCCGTAGTGGATGTAGTTACCAGAGAAGTCGCTTGCTTCTAGAGACTTAGAACCAGACCACATTGTTAGGTTAGAAGGTGCTAGGTCAGCAGAGCCACCCATGAACTCTGGTAGTAGAGCACCAAATGCTTCTAGAGCATTTTGAGACGCTTTACGTGATGCAATGTTTGCTGGGTTAGCTTGAAGATCAGCAATGATTTGGCTTGCTTTCTCTTCCCACTGTGCAGGAAGCTCACCGTTTACGCGGCGTTTAAATTCAGCTGCCAGCTCAGGGTACGCTGCTTCATAAGCTGCAAATTTCTCGTTCCACGCTGCTTCCTTAGCTGCGCCTGTTTCTTTCGCTGACCATTCTGCGTAGACTTCTTGCGGAATTTCAAAAGGACCGTGCTCCCAACCTAGTTCTTTGCGTGTTGCTGCGATTTCTTCTGCACCTAGTGGCGCACCGTGACAATCGTGTGAACCAGATTTGTTTGGTGAACCAAAACCGATGATAGTCTTAGTACAGATAAGTGTAGGACGTGGATCCGCTTTCGCCGCTTCAATTGCTGCGTTGATTGCGTCAGCATCGTGACCATCGACTGCAGGGATTACGTGCCAACCGTAAGCTTCGAAACGCTTAGGTGTGTCGTCAGAGAACCAACCTTCAACGTGACCGTCGATAGAGATGCCGTTGTCATCCCAGAACGCGATCAGCTTGCCTAGACCTAGAGTACCTGCAAGAGAGCATGCCTCGTGCGAAATACCTTCCATCAGACAGCCGTCGCCCATGAACACGTAAGTGAAGTGGTCAACGATGTCGTGGCCTTCTTTGTTGAATTGCGCTGCTAGCGCTTTTTCAGCTAGAGCCATACCAACCGCGTTAGTGATGCCTTGACCTAGCGGACCCGTTGTGGTCTCGATACCTGGCGCGTAACCATACTCTGGGTGACCAGGAGTTTTAGAGTGAAGCTGACGGAAGTTTTTCAGATCGTCGATAGACAACTCGTAACCTGCAAGGTGCAGTAGAGAGTAAATCAGCATTGAGCCGTGGCCGTTAGACAGTACGAAACGGTCGCGGTCTGCCCACTCAGGGTTTGATGGGTTGTGGTTTAGATGAGAGCGCCAAAGAACTTCAGCGATGTCAGCCATACCCATAGGTGCACCTGGGTGACCAGAGTTAGCTTGTTGAACACCATCCATGCTTAGCGCACGGATTGCATTTGCTAGATGTTTACGATCCATAGTGATTACTTCTCGATATTTGATTTAAATAGAGGGAACTCGCCGAAACAAGTTCAAATAGAATTTTTTGAAAATAGTGCTGATGGTAAAAGCGAGTAGACGGGCTACTCGCTTTTGGTAAGCAATTAAAGCTTAGCTTCGATCATCGCTTCTAGTTTGCCTTGGTCAACGGCGAAGTTGCGGATACCTTCAGCCAGCTTCTCAACAGCCATTGGGTCTTGGTTATGTTCCCATAGGAATTCAGCGTGAGTCATTGGTGCTGGACGCTCAGCTGCGCCTTTAGAATCAACTAGTTTCTCAACTACTTCACCTTCAGCTGCTTCTAGTTCTGCAAGTAGAGCAGGAGCGATAGTTAGACGGTCACAACCAGCTAGTTCTAAGATCTCACCGATATTACGGAAGCTTGCGCCCATAACTACAGTTTTGTAGCCGTATTCTTTGTAGTAGTTGTAGATCTTAGTTACAGATAGTACGCCTGGATCTTCTTGAGCTTCGAAGTCACGGCCTTCTTTCGCTTTGTACCAGTCCATGATACGACCAACGAATGGCGAGATTAGGAATACACCCGCTTCTGCACAAGCACGTGCTTGAGCGAACGAGAATAGAAGCGTTAGGTTACAGTTGATGCCTTCTTTTTCTAGGATCTCAGCTGCGCGAATGCCTTCCCAAGTTGAAGCCAGTTTGATAAGGATACGGTCGTTAGTGATGCCAGCATCGTTGTACATTTTCACTAGTTGACGAGCTTTCGCTACGCTGCCTTCCATATCGTAAGATAGACGAGCGTCTACTTCTGTAGAGATACGACCTGGGATAGTTTTTAGGATTTCTTTACCGATGTTTACTGCAAGCATGTCACAAGTGTCTTGAACTTGTTGAGCTTTGTCATTGCTCTGTGCTTTAGCGTATTCGATTGAAGCATCGATTAGAGGTGCGTACTCTGCGATTTGAGCGGCTTTAAGGATAAGAGAAGGGTTAGTTGTTGCGTCTTCTGGCTGATACTTTTTAATTGCATCAATCTCGCCAGTGTCTGCTACTACAGTCGTTAGTTTACGAAGTTGCTCTAACTTGTTGCTCATAATCGATCATCCTATTTAAATGGGCTTAAGCGTGATTTTTGTTATCACAGCTTGTGCATTTGCAAGCGAGTTAGCTAACCGTCTCATCGCATTTAATGAGACATCTGCTCAGCCAACTACGGAAAATTTCGTTACCGAACAAATGCTATGAACATTTGATCGATAGCTGAGTAAATGATGTGTCCATATTTATCCTATCTATGCTGAAAGTCAATCGCTGAAATGGACTTATAGTGAACTTCATCAACGTTTTTTTACTGTGTGTTTAGTGGTTAACCCAAATAAACGTTTGCCCTTATTGTTCAAAGCTTGAGCGTTGTCCAAGAGGGTAAAAAATTGTAGTGAGAAAATGTTATTGCGATGAGCAAATGTAGCGTTTAAATTGATAAAGAACATATGCTAAGTCAATGAGCATATGTTCACTTATTGCATACAATATCGATCCTCTTAAAGGGCGAGAGAAACCATGAGCAGTTCTAATCAAGATATTTCCATTGAAAACACGGATTTGTTGACAGAGATTTCCGTCGCGTATTATCAAGACGGTGCGACTCAGGAAGAGATATCGAGAAAATTTGCCATATCACGCGCAAAGGTTGGGCGAATGCTCAAGCAGGCGCGTGATGAAGGCATTGTTGAAATTACCGTTAAATATCATCCGGTGTTCAGCGCCAAGATCGAACAACGTTTGATCGAGCGATTCGGCGTTAAGCGCGCGCTTGTTGCTCTTGATCAACCGAATGAAGAAGCGCAACGACTACAGGTATCGGGATTGGTGTCCAATTATCTCACTAGCACGCTCAAAAACGGCATGGTGGTGACGGTCGGACAAGGGCGCAACGTGTCGTCTGTCGCTCACCATATTGGTGTTATTACGCCGCGTGATTGTAAATTTGTGTGTGGCATTGGTGGTATTCATCCGCGTGGCGGTATGTATAACGCCGACCATATTTGTCGTCAGTTGGCGAAGAAATATGGGGGAACCTCTGAAACACTTTATGCGCCGGCTTACGCAGAAAACAGAGAACAGAAGTTGGCCTTTATGCAAAATGCAACCGTGAAACAAACGCTCGACCTAGCACGTAAAGCCGATGTCGCTTTGGTTGGTATTGGTGACATGAGCGAAAACAGTTACATGGTCGACTTAGGTTGGTTTACGCCTGATGAAGTGGTTCAGTCGAGACTTCAACAAGGTGTGGTAGGGGATTTTGCAGGTTATGACTTCTTTGATATTCACGGTAATGTAGCGAACACGGTAATGAGTGACCGAGTAATTGGACTTGGTATTGAAGAGTTTCGGCCGATCTCGGAAGTCATTGCGATCGCAGCTGAGAACAGCAAGCCACTCGCTCTACTCGGAGCATTAAGAACTGGAGCGATAGACGTGATCGCCACGAGCGTTAGCAACGCATTAACCGTGCTCAACTTAGATGAGCAAATGCACGGCAACGCGACATCTGAACGCTAACGGAAATAGTCGGCTTTTGATGTAGTCAGGCTATGAGGGGTGACAAATCACTCATAGCCAGTTTCTATTTCGAAATGACAAGTTTGGTTTAGAAGCTGCGTTTAGTATATTGGAACACATCATCTTTAGATAAACGTAAGATACTTTGTTAAACAGACACTTGTCTTAACGCTCGATAGGTAGAGAGTGGTCTGCACCCCATTCGGTCCAAGAACCGTCGTACACCGACAGATTGTCTAGACCAATTTGATACGCCGCGAGTAATAAAATGCATGCGGTTACACCGGAACCGCAACTAAAAATAATCGAATTGTCACTATCTATCGTTAGTGCGCTAAATATCTGTTGCAACTCTGAATTTGGTTTAATGTGACCGTTGGCCAAGAGTTCTTGAAACGGTAAGCAAACCGAATTTGGAATGTGCCCACTACGTAGACCTTCTCGTGGCTCAGGCACTTCACCAAGGAAGCGAGCTTTGGCTCTAGCATCGATGATATTGGCACTTTTATTGGTTGAATGAGCAAGAACATCTTGTGCACTCAAAAAGGCATTTTGGTTGAGCTTACCCGTAAAGTTGCCTTCTTCGCTTGGTTGCGATAGGGCACTTTCGGCAGGGAGTCCTGCTTCAATCCAAGCTGGAAGACCGCCATTTAAGACTCGAACATTGTCATGCCCCATGGCTTTGAACATCCACCAAGCTCTTGGTGCCGCTAAAGTGCCTGAGTTGTCATAAACCACAATCAAGTCTTCGTTGTTCAAACCGAGTTGTTGCGCACTTTGGTTGAAGCCTTCTTCTGTTGGCATCATATGCGGTAGGGAGGAGCCGGGTAAGCAAAAGTCATTGTCGTAATCAAAGCGTAAAGTATTTGGAATCCACTTATCTTGAATCTTTTTGCCTTCAGAAGGGATTTGAAACGCAATACTAGCGTCGAGGAGCTTGACGTTAGGTTGGCCGAGAAGGCTATTGAGTTCATCAGTACTAATCAGTGCTTGCATTGTCTTTAGTTTGTTAGGTGGATAATCTTACTGTTTTACAACAAAAAAATCGCATGTTCAAAAGAACGATGCGATTTTTAAGCTTGAGATTGAAGATTTATGATGAAGGGGCGCTTTCGCTATGCCTTCAATCTATCTAGTTACATGGTCCAAGTGTTGTCTCCAGAAGTAATCACTTTCTGAATTGGGTCACTACCGTCATAGAACCAAATTTCAACAAGTAGGCTACCTTGGCTATCAGAAACATTAAAGTCGACATTTGCTGTACCATTGTTGAGTGGAACCGATGCGACTTTGCTTGGGTATTTTGCATCGTAGTTACCTGAACTGTTCTCGACAAACTCTTTGTACACGCTTAGGTGTGCTCGTTGTGAAGAGAAACCACTGATGTCTACATTGAGCGTACCTTCCGTCACTGGGTTGTAGCTAAAGCCATCTGGTACTACTAGATCATGCATGGTTGCATCTTCCACTGTTACCGTTGTCTCTTCTTCAGTAGTTTCTTCCTGCTGGGTAGTATCTTCCTCTGGCACCGTGGTTTGGGTTGGTGGAGGTGGTGTACTGTTACCACCACCGCCGCCTCCGCCACAAGCCATTAGTGCTAATCCCATGATGATTGTGATAAGTGCTTTCATAATGTTATCTCCCTATGGAATGTAGCATTTGTTAGGTGTTGGAGAGGTGTGCCAATCTGTGCTTAGTTCGCCACCAGACTCAGCCCAAGTTTGGAATTGAGGGTATGCATCGACCATGTCTACACGCTCTAGCGGCCAATCCCAATCCTCTACTATCAACAGTGCCCAAGGTAAGTTGTTTGCTGTTTTGAAGTACACACCTTGCGCAGGGTCACTTGCATCGACGCCGACACCGAAGAGGTTTTGGTCATCAAACTGTTCTGTTGGTGCTTGGTCTGCTAAGTGAACTTCCCACTTACGCCCTGGTTGGAAAGTAATACCATCGCCATGGTAAGTGCCCGGTGTTGCAAAGATGAACGGGTCGTATGGCATGGCTTGAATTGCTGAACGGTCAGAGCCTTCAGTGAAGTACACATTCAAGGTAAAGGTGAGTGAAACGTTATCATCACAGCCAGACTCGGTACGGAAGTAGCTACAGCTGCTCGCCGCGTGTGTGCTTAAGTCTTCACTGATGATGAAAATGGCTTCATCAGAAATACTTTCCAAGCCATTAGATGCTTGTTCTACACCATTGAAGGATAGCGTCGTTAATCCATTTTCAATCGAGCTTCTCAAAACACCCGGTAGTCGGATTGCGAAGCCATTTTTGTAACTTGCGCCGTAAGCCGCTAGGTCACCAGTAATTTGAATATTCTCAACATGACCAGCAAGACTGGTTTCAGTGATGCGGAATTTCACGACCACATCGTTCATGTCGTAGTCTGCGGTGTATGGCCAGTTATCTTCGTAAGCCACGGTGGCGTAATCTTCTGCACTCGGGAAATACTCCACTGAGTAACCATTACCAGTGATGGTAATTGGGTAATCTTCCACCTCACCAGACGTCGAACCACCATCGTAGTTTAATCCGGTTTGTTGGCTAAAGCGGAATCGGCTCCAACTAGACCCTTCCGTTGCAGCGGTTGAAACTACAAACGGTAGGGGATTATTACCCGCAGACAGTAATTGGTCGGTAAAGACTTGCTCACCTTCATCATCAAAGTCACCATCGCGGTTCCAGTCAAACCATGCTGATAGGTAGCCAGAAGTAGAAGCTGTCACATTCACAATTGAGCTTAAGCCTGGATCAAGTGCGGATACAAAACCAACACCATCTTCATCGGCTGTGCCCACAGAGTTATCGTTTGCCTGTCCGTCGGCATCACCATCTGGAGCAACAGAGCCAAGCCAAGTTGCACCGTCCACTTCGTGGCGAGGACCGTTTGACGCAAGCGTGGTGTGGTAGCTGTCTGGAGCATCACCAAAATCAATTGGCTCGTCTTCGTTAATCACCGGAGCATTTGCACAACGTGCACCGTCATTTTGGCTTGAGCTTGGACCGTTGGATACAAACTCAACCGCAGGAACGATACCTGCTGCGATATTGGCTGCGTTACCTTCCGAAAGGTCAACGCGATAGATTTTGCCATCTTGGTTACGTGACACGTAGTAGTTGCCGTTTACATCGAAGTAGCCAGCACCAAATGTGCCTTTCTCACCTGTGTCACCTATCGCAGTTGCGCTACCATTTGATGGGTTGAACTGATATAGCACACCAGAGTTGTTGTCGATGCCGTAAAGGGAGCCATCACCTGGATGGAATGCAAAGTCGGTTAGGTTCACAGTCGCTGTTGAGCTGATTTTCACGATGCTCAATGTCGCATTTGGATCAGAATCGAGCGGAGAAAGGTCAATGGAGAAAAGTCCTTTGCCTTTGCGGTACAAGTAGTAGACGTGGTTGTAAACGTCACCTACGTAAAACGTGTGGTCGGTAGGAAGACCCGAAACATCAAGTGTCTCTGCTTGGAAGTCTTGACCAAGACGAACAATCTTTTTGTTTGTGGTGTCGTAGCCGTAGATATAACGGTCAGTGAAGTTAAAGCCTACACCGTTGATGCCCGAAGCCAAACCTGTGTCGTCCTCTAAAAGAGTCGTAGAGCCTGTAACCAAATTGACGCCATAGATTTGAACCGGGGTTGATTGGAACAGGTATGCTTGGCTTGGGCACGTATCAAATGGCGCCGCTTGTGCGTAAGCGCTCGCTATTAGAGACCCAAGTAGTAGTGATGTCCTTTTCATAATTCGCCCTCTCATTGGTTCGTGATATATGCAATGAAAGGAATGTGCCAACTTTTAAGTTGTTGAATTTTATTGATTTAATATTTGTAAGAAGAGGGGTTTTAAATCTGATTGTCAAAATGAGAAAAAAGCCCAACATCGAGTTGGGCTTTTTGGGAATGATTAGAGGTTTAGAACTAACTACAAACCGGACAGGTTGGCATTTTCATCAGATTCATTTCTCGCCAAGACATGCTGAGCGCGTCCAAAATCAGAATTTTGCCTTTCTTTGGTTGGCCGTAATCAGCAATCACTTTGATCGCTTCCATAGCTTGTACTGCGCCAACAATACCCACAACAGGCGCCATGACTCCGGCTTCGACACAACTTAACGCACCGCTGCCGAAGAGGGCACTTAAGCACTGGTAACATGGTTGTGCTGGATCATCGTAAGTAAACACACTCACTTGGCCCTCCATACGAATGGCCGCGCCTGAAATTAGCGGTGTTTTAGTCGCAAAACATAGGCGGTTAAGTTGATTGCGCGTATCGACGTTATCTGATGCATCGACAACAATAGTGTGTTGCTTAATCAGGCTCTCTAACGCGGTATCATCAAGACGTTTTGCGATGGTATCTACGACAATGTGCGGATTAAGTTCACGTAGTGCATTGGCCGCCGAGTCTACCTTCTTACGACCAATATCCGCATCGTGGTGCAGCACTTGGCGCTGAAGGTTAGACAACTCGACGATATCATCATCAATCAGCGTGATTTTACCGACACCAGCAGTCGCCAAATATTGGCTTGATGCGCAGCCTAAACCGCCAGCACCAAGCATCAATACCGATGCTTGTTTGAGTGCTTCTTGTCCTTCAAAGTCAAACTGACGAAGAATGATCTGGCGGTTGTAACGCAACATTTCCTGATCGGAAAGAATATCCACAACGTCTTCCTAGTAAAGGGTTGAGTTGAATAGTTGAATCTGAACCGTTTCGCCCACTTCAACTCGGCCGCGTTCACGTTCCAATACAACAAAACAGTTCGCTAGGCTCATTGAGCGGAATGCACCAGAGCTTTGGTTACCGGTTGTTTCAACGACAAACTTGCCATCTTCCAATGTATAGATACCACGTTGGTAATCGGTACGACCTGGCGCTTTCTTAAAGGCGGTTTTGGTTGTTGCTGGAATAGATTCGGGTGCTTTCCATTCTGTATGGCCTGCAAGTTTTGCCAGCATTGGTTGAACAAGCACGTACGTAGTAAGAACTGCAGAAACAGGGTTACCCGGCAGCCCACAGAACCAAGCTGTACTTAGCTTACCAAATGCGAAAGGTTTACCCGGCTTGATTGCTAACTTCCAGAAACCGATTTCACCAAGCTCTTCAAGAATGTCTTTGGTGTAATCCGCTTCGCCCACACTAACACCGCCTGAGGTCACAACCACATCTGCCAATGTTTGTGCTTGTTCAAAGGTTGCTTTCAGAGTCTCTGGGCAATCTGGAATGATGCCTAGATCAACGGCTTCGCAACCGAAGTTCTCGATAAGCGGTTTAATACCGTAACGGTTGCTGTCGTAGATCTGACCTTCGTCTAGCGGCTCACCCAGTGGTTTAAGCTCATCGCCAGTAGAGAAGAAAGCAACTTTTGGTTTACGTACTACTGTCACGTGGCTAACACCTAGAGACGCAATCATCGGAATATCGCGAGGTGTTAAACGTGCACCTTTTGCCAGTACGATGTCGCCTTGTTTGATGTCGTCACCTGTTGGGCGGATGTTGTTTTGTGGCTTCACGTCGGTTTGGTTGAACTGAATGCCAGCATCTGTTACTTCAGTGTTTTCTTGCATGATAACGGCATCACAACCCTGTGGGATTTTTGCGCCAGTCATGATGCGAACACAGGTACCTTGAGGCCATTCACCTTCAAAAGGTTGTCCTGCAAATGATTTACCTGCCAGAGGCAATACAGAAGATGACTCAAGATCTTGAATGCGAATAGCGTAGCCATCCATTGCTGAGTTATCGAACGGCGGTACGTGGATAGGAGACAAGATATCTTCTGCCAGTACAAAACCGAGTGCTTCAGCAAGTGGAAGAGAAAGCGTTGTTTGGATAGGTTTGATTCGCGATAACATTTTGTCCATCGCTTCTTCAATTGGCATCAAGCCAGGTGCGTCGCAGCAGCCCATTGAGAAAATCCTGTGTTCTTTTGTTTTGTGGCAACTTTACCATAAAAGGGGACTGAGTAAGAATGTCCACCTATAAAATATGGGTGTAATTATTCAAAAATCCGAGTATCCTTGTCAGCCATCCAAAAGGGGTAAAAAACCTGCGGAGCTCAAGAAAATCAGCTCAGTACCTTCATCTGATGTGACTTGGTGTAAAGACACGAACTGAGCAACTCAAAGCGAAAAGTATGAATGCAATTTTGATTGGGTTTGTACGAAGGCTGAAGTAAAACAAAAGAGGAAGTGGAATGTCAGGTCTTAGCGAGTCAGCGAAGTTAGTAAAAGAAGCGCTAGAGCAACGCGGTTTGGAAACGCCAATGCGTCCAAACAACGTAAGTCGTGAAGAGAAGAAAGAGAAGATCGAACACCACATGCGTGAGATCTTAGGTCTACTTCAACTTGACCTTACCGACGATAGCCTAGAAGAAACCCCTCACCGCATTGCTAAGATGTACGTTGACGAAATCTTCTCTGGTCTGGATTACTCCAACTTTCCTAAAATCACGGTGATTGAGAACAAGATGAACGTGAGCGAGATGGTTCGCGTGAAGGACATCACAGTGACCAGTACTTGTGAACACCACCTTGTGACCATCGATGGCAAGGCTGCTGTGGCTTACATTCCACGTGGCAAGATCATTGGCCTGTCAAAGATCAACCGTATCGTTCGCTTCTTTGCCCAGCGTCCACAAGTTCAAGAGCGTATGACTCAGCAAATTCTTGTTGCACTTCAAACGTTGCTTGAGTCCGATGATGTGGCAGTGACGATTGACGCAACACACTATTGCGTGAAATCTCGCGGTGTGATGGATGCAACCAGCGAAACCACGACAACAGCATTGGGCGGTATCTTCAAAAGCAACCCAGCAACGCGTGCCGAGTTTCTGCACGGTTTACGTTAGGTAACCAAGCACTATTCTAAGAGGATGGCAAACGCCATCCTTTTTTATGCTTGTTTAGAAAATGACTTCATGATTTCTGGCCAATACATTTTGACGTAACCTGCCGATACCCAAACAACCAATACAGTCGCGATACTGAGCTCTAGAAAACCAAAGTCGTGCAGCCAGTGCCAGTGAGGGTGCGATTCGGCAAAAAAAGAGGTTAAGCGATGCATTGCGATAGCGCTGATCACGGAAGGAAAGGTTACTGCCGCGATAGAAGGTTGAAACTTCAAGCGAAGTAAGCGGAAGTAACATAAGTAGATCAATAAAGTCATAGTGATGGCGATCCCTGCCAATGCGCCTGTTAGTATCGGATCAGGTAAGGGAAAGTTCACCAAGTATGCTGCTAATGACAAGTTTACCGGCGCGGCCATAATCGCGAGGGTCGGTCTTGCTCGCCTTGGTAGAGAGCCGAAAAACACTAAACGATACAACACGAGTGGCAGCATGAAGAAATAAATGCCGATGCACATCATCGCTAATGTTTCGGAGAATAAGTTGTGACCTAGTTGAGAACCGGCTAGTGAACTACTGATTAGCCCCACCGGATAAAGAAACCAACTCGGTACGATATTGGACATTTTGAAGTTCATTAGCTGAAAGCTAAAAAACAGCACCATCATAGTAAAATGCAGCAAAAGCGCCATAAACCAAAGTGGATAAGCGATGATAGGTGCTACAGCGGCAAGATAATCTGCAAGGATCAGTAACGCCATACTCATTGGTGCCATTAAACTACCACTCAGTGGGTGACGAATGTCGACCATGAATAATCGTGGATTCGCGGCATATTTTATGAGTACAGGGGCGAGTAAAAGTGCGCCGAGTGACGCCAAAAATGGGCGTATCGGTTCACCAATCTCAGGAACATAGAGTGCCCAAGCTTGCCCTAAACCTATCATACCTAGTGCCAACGCGGCTTGAGACGGCGGGACACTATAAAACTGCACAAGTCTTCTCCAGTTCAAATCTACTCCATTTGATTTTTGCCTGAATGAAACGAAACATGACGATTTGGGTGAAATGCTCTATTTAAGTAGCGAATACTAACAAGTATGGAGAGGGGTTTCTCATGAAAGGTGGTGAGCAAATATCAGAAAATGATAATTTTGTGAGTTTGGTATCGAATATTTGGGAAAAGATGCAAAAATGCAGAGTTTGTCGCTCCAAACCCTTCGATAGTCTGGAGCAAAGTGATAACAAAGAGGATGTTATGTTGATTGATTCTCCGGTAGATCCTGCTGGCGTAACTTTTCGTTTTTGATTGTGCGATGCAGCAGCTGGCTGTAAATAGGTTGTCCACCCAACAATTGAGCAATAATCACAGCGCCCAAACAAGTAATGATCAATGGCAGGATTAAGTAGTAGTTATTCGTCATTTCAATCACTAACAGAATACCAGTAATCGGTGCACGTACCGTTGCAGCAAACAGGGCACCCATGCCCGCAATCGCAAATACACCAGGCTCGATATCAAGCGCAGGGAGCAAGACATCAGCACTTGCTCCGAACGCATAACCAAATAAGGTTCCCAGAGCAAGCATAGGTGCAAAGATGCCTCCCGGCGCACCAGAACCAAAACAGAGCAGGGTTGTAATTACACGACCAAAGAAAAGCAAAACTAAAATAGATACCGAGTAGTTACCGTTAGTAATGTCAGGAATAAGGCCGATACCACCACCAGTTAGTTGGGGTACGTACAAAAGAAGCAAACCAAACACGCCTCCCAGTAGCGAACCCACAATCAAGTAGCGCTTACGATCGTTTTTGTGAATTGCGACAAAACTGTCTTGTGCCACGGTAATCAGTTTATTGAAGATCACGCCAAACACGCCAAACAATGCGCCAAGCAATAAAAACAGCCATAGGGTTTGAAGCTCTGGCGACTGGTATTGCGGCATAGTGATAACGGCGTCTTGCCCGTTGATGGCGCGAAACACTATGTTCGCCATAATGGCAGAAATGATCACTGCGCGAATTGAGATCAAAGAGTAGCGAAACTGAGGTCGCATTTCCTCCACAACGAACATAATGCCTGCGAGTGGGGCATTAAAAGCCGCAGCCAAACCGCCAGCAGCACCAGAAGCGAGCAGGGAGTGGCGGGTATCGTCATCCTTTACGCGGAATATATCGGTCACCATTCGACCAACAGCGCCCCCCATTTGAACGGTTGGGCCTTCACGACCCAGCACCATACCTGAGCCAAGTGCGCCCATGCCGCCGAAGAATTTTACTGGTAGAACTCGCCACCAGCGCACTGGACGAATATTATCCATTGCCCCTTCGATTTCAGGAATACCAGAACCTGCCGCTTCTGGCGCAAAGCGGTGCACAAGAAAATAGCCAATAAAAGCTAAAAGTGCGCTAATGAGAACCGCTGCCAGCCACAACGGTAGAACATTACCAATTTCGCTTCTTAACCATTCTGTTCGTGTTTCAGAAACGAAATGAACGGCAAGCTCGAAATACGTACCGACAAAACCAGCCAACGTACCCACAATGGCGGCCATAATGAGAACAGAAAATGGTGTTGACCCTCGAGAGACAAACTGGTTAATCGCATCTTTCGGTACGTGCGCCAACACAGATTTCACAATTCTCTCGCGTTTGGTCATTAACAAGCTCTCCTGTTGCTGGGGGAAGGGACGAAAGAAAGTATACGCTTCGCAGAGTCTAGACCTAATCAATAAAGATGCAATTTAGCTTTTCACTATTGAGTGTTTGAAGTGTCGCGATATTATTCATTCACTCAGATTGTGCTATTGCTCTCATAATTTAGGATAAAAAACTTGTTTTTTGAGAAAAATGAACCATGCTTTAAATGTAAAGCAACATGACTGCTTCAGAAGGAGGGATGTGAGGTTTTACACACAATTTGGATGGATTCAAACCCTACGGTAAGTCCTCGTTTTATGTTCGGGATGCATCAATAGACATCGCCGATTCGCACACTCACGATTGAGTAACGAGGTAGAGGCGCACGCACATGTGCGCCTTCTTAATTTCTGCGTTATAACTTTCATCACCACCTGCCACTATTTTTCTCTTGAACATTTTCTTGCGGTTAGTAATGTCTTGGTTCGATGTCAACCAACTAGAGCAGTGCATGCGCTTTTATCTTCGACTCTTACTTTCTTTATGTTGTTGTTCGGTAACGTTTCCGGCACTTTCAACGCCGAGCTGGTGGCAAGACACGTTGTCAGCAATGCCATATTCCAATCTAAAAGAACGTATAGAAAAAAGTGGAAGCTGGTATGGTTGCGAAGTGCAGTTGCGAGACAACTCAACGTTTATCAGCGCATTTTGTTTGGATGATTTTTCGTACTACCAGCAGCACTTGTATGGTGAAGTGGTTTTGAGAAGAGAAAGTGCTCAGTTCTCGTTTCTCACTGAATACGAGTGGCAGCGTCTGAATGACTTACTTCTCAACTTAAGAAAGGATGGGTTAGTTTTACGCAGAGTTACTATCGGACAAGAACACTATGATGTCGTTGAAGCTCTGGAAAAGAAATCTTCCGAGCTTGTCGATAAAGAAGTTATTTTGTTGATGAACCGCTATCCACAAGAAACGATTCGAAGTTTGCTTTGGGTAAAACCGGGCGAGTTTCTGACGCCATCACCGTCCTTAAATGTGCAATTGCGCAGTGATGGCGAAATTATCGAGGTCAAAGTGACTCGTTTTTAGATTCTTTATGGAGAGATAGGAAGGTCGCCATTGCTGATTCATCCAAAAAACCATCCGATTTTTTGTGAGCGCGCAGGTATTGATAGCCTGCGATTAGCTTGCGGTGTAGCTCTTCTGCATCGTCTGACAACGGCTGATTCATAACGTGTTGAAAGGCAAGTTTGTACGCATCCATATCCACGACTTCAGCACGGCGATATAAATAACCACATCCCGTTGCTAACCATTCGAGAGAGCAATTGGCGCGCATTGCAATTTGATTTGCTTTGGTTAGGCTAGGTTCACTGCCTTTAAGGTATTTGCGTATTAAAGCTTCAGACACATCGACGCGTCGAGCGAACCCGCTGATGCTTTCTTCTCCGATCAGGGTGGCTAGGCGTTGGGCAAAAGACATATTTCGTACTCCAGTTCGAATTGCGAAAGTTTACCCGTTGAGCCGGTACGAAAACAAGACTACGATGAATGCAGATCAATTGAAGGAGAAAACCCATGGTTGCAAAAGTAGTAACTGCACCAAAAGGCCCAGAGTTCTCAGAGCTGGTTCAAGGATATTGGCGTGCAGTTGAGTGGGGAATGACGGCTCAAGAGCGTTTGTCATTTCTTAAGCAACACATTGAGTTAGGCATTACGACGGTCGATCACGCCGACATCTACGGCAATTACGAGTGTGAGGCGTTGTTTGGTGAAGCGCTAGCTTTAGACAAGAGTGTTCGTGAGCAAATTCAGATCGTGACGAAATGCGACATCAATTTGTGTGGCGATAAAACGCCAGAGCGTAAGATCAATCACTACGACACGAGCTCAGCACATATCTACCAATCGGTGAATAACTCGCTAGAACGTTTGAATGTGGATGAAATCGACGTACTTTTAATTCATCGTCCTGACGTGTTAATGGATGCAGACGAGGTTGCAGAAGCATTTTCTGAGCTTCATAAAGTCGGCAAAGTGAAGCACTTTGGCGTGTCTAACTTCACTCCACGCCAGTTTGAACTGCTGCAATCTCGCTTAGGTAAGCCGTTGGTTACTAACCAAGTGGAAATCAACCCACTTAACTTTGAGGTTGCACACGATGGAACGCTTGATCAAATGCAAATGTTGCGCACGCGACCAATGGCTTGGTCTTGCCTCGGTGGTGGTTCAATTTTTAGTGGTGACAGTGAGCAAGCTGTTCGTGTCCGTAACGAATTAGAAGCAATTCGTGAAGAAGTGGGCGCAGCGAGTATTGACCAAGTAATTTATGCCTGGGTACGTCGTTTGCCATCTAACCCTATTCCAATCATTGGTTCTGGTAAAATCGAGCGTGTGCAAACTGCAGTCAATGCATTGAATATCGAACTTACTCGAGAGCAATGGTATCGAGTATGGGTGGCTTCTAAAGGTCACGGTGTGCCATAGAATTGATATCTTATCGATGAAATTGTTATTAAAGGCATCCTCTATCAGGGTGCCTTTTTAGTTTTAGCGCGTTACTGTTTACCCATTATGGAAATGGAAAGAATGAAATTCGAGCAAAAATGGGCTTTGGATGTTTGCTGCAACTTTTTGCTTACTTTGGGTGGAGGAGTTTTACCCATGTTTGTTTTATGTCACTAAACAGCGAATGTGATGCTTGCTTTTTAGTCATTTTGTTCACTCATTCATTCATATTGCGTATGCTTATCGAATAATAAAGAAATAAAAAACTCGTCAGTTTTCTCGTATTACATGCTGTAACAATCTGTTAGACTCCGGCGCAGATTGTGGAATATAAAAAGGTGATTGAATGTCTTTTCCCGTACTCATCTGTGATGATTCAGCGTTAGCACGCAAACAGATGGCGAGATCACTACCAGCCACATTGAATGCCGATATTACGTTTGCTATCCACGGAAAAAACGCGCTAGAAGAACTCGAAAAAAACGAGTTTAAATTGATGTTTCTTGATTTGACCATGCCAGAAATGGATGGCTTTGAAACACTAGAGCACATGCAACGGTTGGGGGATAAAACTCCGGTGGTTGTGGTGTCGGGGGATATCCAACCTAAAGCGAAAGAGCGCGTGTTCGCACTGGGTGCAAAAGCGTTTATTCAAAAACCGATCGCCAAAGATGAACTCAAGAAGGCGCTTAAAGAGTTGGTCGAGCCAGAACCTCGTCCTCAAATTATCACGCCTGTCTCTATTGAGTTACCGATTTTACGTCGTCGCGATATTTACATGGAAGTGGCTAACGTTTCAATTGGTCGAGCAGCCGATGCGTTGGCGCGTCACTTTGATGTGTTTGTGCAACTACCTCTGCCGAACGTCAATATCTTTGAAGTGAGCGAACTTCACATGGCCCTACGCGACTTGGCGTCGCATGACAACGTATCGGGTGTTTGTCAGGGATTTTGTGGCGAAGGTATTGCTGGCGAAGCGCTAGTGATCTTGAGTGACTCAAGCGTATCTGATCTCAAAAAGTTGATGAAAGTACCAGCAGACAGCGAAGAGCTAGAAGAGCTTGAGCTGCTAATGGATATTTCTAATATTTTGGTGGGGTCGTTCTTAAATGGTTTAGGCGAGCAGTCTGAAGTCCGATTCTTCCAAAGTCCACCAGTACTCCTTGGTCAGCATATCTCAATTGACTCGATCATTGAATCTACAACTGGAGCATTCAGCCGCACGATGACATTCGAAGTGAGCTACAACATTGAAGGAACGTCGATTCGTTGTGACTTGTTGTTTATGTTTGTGGATGAATCCTTGCCGCTGCTTGATAACAAACTGTCTTATCTAATGGAGGAGTTCTAATGTTGAATATGCCAGCAGAGTTTGAACAATTCCATTGGATGGTGGATATGGTACAAAACGTCGACATGGGCTTAGTGGTCATTGATCGAGATTACAATGTACAGGTCTGGAATGGGTTTATGACTCATCACAGTGGTTTGCAGTCTCATGATGCGATAGGTCGTTCTATATTTGATATCTTCCCTGAAATCCCACAGGAGTGGTTTAAATTAAAAACAAAACCAGTGTATGACCTAGGCTGTCGCAGCTTCATCACATGGCGACAACGACCTTACTTATTCTGCTGTCGCAATGTTCGACCAGTTACGCAGCAAGCGGAGTTTATGTACCAGAATGTTACGTTGAACCCAATGCGCACACCGACTGGAAAAATCAACTCGTTGTTTTTGTCTATACAAGACGCGACGGCTGAAGCTCTGATGTCTCAGAATCAATAGCGATAAAAAACTTTCTCAAAAGCCAAGGTCCGCCTTGGCTTTTTTGTATACTTATAGTTGTGTTTCCCAATGCGTAGAACGTGAATATGGACTTTAATCTCGCTCTAAAACTCTACACCGCAGAGCAAGTAAAAAACGGTGAAACGCTGGCTGCGCAAATGGCTGGTGTTTCTATGTATAGCTTAATGCAACGCGCTGGTATGGCCGTGTATGAGCGCTTTTTACATCTGTATCCTAAATCAAAAAATATCTTAGTGATTTGCGGTAAAGGGAATAACGGTGGCGATGGTTACGTATTTGCATCTCTTGCGAAACAAGCTCAACTCAATGTACATGTTTTCCAAATTGGTGATGTATCTGTGCTAAAAGGTGATGCTTTGCGCGCATACCAAGACTGGCAGTCAATCGACGGTGTTAACAATGATTGGGATGAATGGAATACCGCATTGCTAGAAGCAGATGTGATCATCGATGCCATGTTAGGCACTGGTTTAAGCGGTGAGGTTCGTTCGGAGTATCGTCGCTATATTGACCAAATTAATCAAATTCATACCCCTGTGATTGCAGTCGACGTTCCTTCTGGTCTGTGTGCTAATACAGGTGCAGTTTTAGGTGATGCTATTCGTGCCGAGCATACTGTAACCTTCATTGGGGTTAAGCAAGGCTTATGCACTGGACAAGCGAGAGATCGAGTTGGCGAGCTCTACTTTTGTGGTTTAGGCGTCAATACTAAGTTTGATACTATCGAAGTAGAAAGTGCATTAGGTATTGATCATCAGGTTGTTTCAAGATTAATGCCCAAGCCAAATCCAACGGTCCATAAAGGTGACAACGGGAAGTTGCTTTGTGTTGGTGGCAATCAAGGGATGTCTGGAGCGATTCGTTTATGTTCCTCCGCTGCGATTAGAGCCGGAGCGGGTTTAACTGCCGCAATTACTCACACGAGTAGCCTTATTCCACTGCAGGTTGGTTGCCCAGAAGTAATGAGCCAGAGCATCACCGCTGACTTACTCAGGGATACTGAGAACGACTTAACTAAACGCATTCGCTGGGCTGACGTATTCGTGTTTGGTCCTGGCTTTGGAGATGATGAGTGGGCTTATCAAGCCTATCAATATCTGGCTCAAGAGCAGAAACCTAAAGTTGTTGATGCTGATGGCCTCAATATTCTAGCGATGCTGAGCCAGCGATGCGATGGCACTCTGGTGTGCGACAACCATCGAGTGATCACGCCGCATCCTGGAGAGGCAGCTCGACTACTAAATGTAACCATTCAACAAATAGAAAGTGACCGATACTCTGCTGCAAGACAACTGCAAGAGCGTTATGGCGGTGTAGTGGTTTTAAAAGGCGCGGGGACGCTTGTTTACGATGGAACGAGAATGTACGTCTGTCTAGCGGGTAACGCCGGAATGGCGACGGGGGGAATGGGAGATGTGTTATCTGGAGTCATTGGTGCATTACTAGCCAAAGGTTTACCAATTTCTGTTGCCGCACGTTTAGGTGTGGTACTTCACAGTCATGCTGCCGATATAAACGTGAGTCAGCATGGTCAAATTGGTCTTTTGGCAAGTGATGTCGTTAGCACTCTTCGTACCGCTATCACCCAAGAGCTCTATCGAGTTTAATTAGATTTCATGCATTGCTGAGAAAATTCGTCGATTTTTTTGAGTACTTTTTTCGAATTAGCAGGGCATCTTAGTATTAGGTGATTGAGTTTTAGGCAGATTTGAGAGGTGATGCGTTTTCATTTTAAAGGGATGACGCAAAGGTTTGCGCAAGAGGTTAACTTAAACGTTTTCTTAAGTTGTTGATAATTATAAATAATGAGAAAAAATAACGACTTGAGGAGTGTTTTTGATATGCGATTATCAAGATGGTATCACAAAAAAAATTCAAATATCAGACTTGTAGGAAATAAATCACAGCCTATAATGCTGAAAACCGGAGCGTCTGCCAACGCTCCGGTTTTTTTGTGTCCGAAGAACAGTGAACTCGTCTGCCAACGAAATCACTACGCACTCTGAGATGACACATATACATATGAATCAAGGAATTACACAATGCGTATCGAACAAGAACTTAAGTTAGGTTTTAAAGATGTACTGTTTCGCCCGAAACGTTCTACCCTTAAGAGCCGTTCTCAAGTAAATTTAACCCGCGATTTTACATTCAAGCATAGTGGTCGTCAATGGTCTGGTGTGCCAGTAATCGCAGCAAACATGGATTCGGTTGGTAGCTTTGCAATGGCTAAAGCCCTGGCTGAGCATGGTGTAATGACCGCTGTTCACAAACATTACACGGTAGAAGATTGGGCTGAGTTTGCTAAATCAGCAGATAAAGTAACCATGAATAACGTTATGGTGTCTACAGGGACATCTGACGCAGACTTCCAAAAAACCAAAGACATCATGGCACTTTCAGATGAATTTATTTTCATTTGTATCGACATTGCAAATGGTTACTCAGAGCATTTGGTCGAGTATGTTGAACGCGTGCGAGCTGAGTTCCCAGACAAGGTCATTTCTGCAGGCAACGTGGTTACTGGTGATATGTGTGAAGAGCTAATCCTAGCTGGTGCAGACATCGTTAAAGTGGGTATCGGCCCAGGCTCTGTATGTACAACTCGTGTAAAAACGGGTGTTGGTTACCCGCAGCTTTCTGCAATCATCGAGTGTGGTGATGCAGCGCACGGCCTTGGTGGCATGATCGTCGGTGACGGTGGCTGTTCTTGTGCGGGTGACGTAGCGAAAGCATTCGGTGGTGGCGCGGATTTCGTAATGCTAGGTGGGATGCTAGCGGGTCACGAAGAGTCAGGCGGCGAAGTGATCGAGAAAGACGGCGAGAAGTTCATGAAATTCTATGGCATGTCGTCGAAGAGCGCGATGGACAAGCACTCAGGTGGTGTCGCTGGCTACCGTGCGGCCGAAGGTAAAACCATATTATTGCCATACCGTGGTAGCGTTCACGGCACTATTCAAGACATCCTTGGCGGCGTTCGCTCAACTTGTACATACGTGGGTGCAGCAAAGCTTAAAGAGCTAACCAAGCGTACTACATTCATCCGCGTTCAAGAACAAGAGAACAACGTGTTCGGTAAAGAGTAAATCGACTGAATGTAACAAGTGTAAAAGCAACCATACGTTATATCTATAGCAGATAAAACTATACTATATGCAGCTATGAGCCAGAGTGAGATTGATTTCTTACTCTGGCTTTTTGCTTCTCATTTGTTTGCGCTTCAAAATTAACTCTAAGCGATTTTAATAGTTGGTCGAGATTCGACTTGTTCAAACGGTAATGATGTTGTAACAGGCATGAGCTGTAAAACGCTTGAAATCTGACAGTCTCTATTTGACCCAATATAGTCTTTGACATTAGCGACTCGCCAAGTCATGTCTCCGTAAGTACGCAGATAGAACGCGGGTGATTGATGACTGTTATGTCTAATAACGCTCCATTGGGTAATATCACTAAAAAAGACTTCAGGGTTATCGGATGTCTCAAACTCATTCGCCATGATGCCCAAAGGTATATCAACGCGATTAAGTAGCTTTTGTCCGAGTGAGAAGGCTTCGTCGAAGTTAGTTGGTTGTTCGCTTAACTGCTTAATTGCATAGGTTTGTACAAATCGAGACGGCGGTGTTGGGTCGGCGGGTAGACCCATCAAGCCAGCGCCATTGATTGATTGAAGTGGGCCAGGCACTTGGACATGACGT
The DNA here is from genome assembly GCF_030248655.1 of Vibrio sp. D431a. Classification (NCBI taxonomy): domain Bacteria; kingdom Pseudomonadati; phylum Pseudomonadota; class Gammaproteobacteria; order Vibrionales; family Vibrionaceae; genus Vibrio; species Vibrio sp. D431a. The sequence goes on from NZ_JAHGAP010000015.1 coordinate 397,659, forward strand.
TGCATGGTTGCTTCATTGTTCGGTTCTGGGTTGTAGTTGCGCAAATTGGAAAAATAAGAGAGGTGATTGACATGCCAATGGTAATTTGGGCAGTTAGTCATTACTCCAACGTAGGAGTGGTCCACAACCACTTTATAATCATCAAAGTCGTATTCGGTACATTGATAGCGTGCTTGCTGATTTTCCTCTTTGCTGAACATATCGCTTTCTTTGAATGCTCGATAGATATGCATATTACCGTTAAGAAACTCAATGACGGCACTGTCATTATTTGCATCGTGAATCACGAAATGCTGGTCCAAAGCCATGTTGTCACTCTCTGTTTCACCAGTTGAAATAGTCGAGTTAAACACGTAAACGGGGTGGGTGGTGAAGTAGGTCACCATCTCGTCCACAGTATTAAACGTAGACAAGATAAAAGTACCAAACAGGCCGCTGCCTAATGCAAAGGCATCATCAGGGATGTGAGAGGTCGATACATTTTGATTGAGAATGGGCAAGTACAGTGACCCAACAGAAAGGCCAGATTCATTAATGCCATCAGCTGTTAAAAGAGGGTTATTATACCGGGTAATGGCATTGCAGTGTATGAAGCTCAACTCTCCCTGCCAATTTGCTCGAAACTCACATTCTTTACTGTGACGTTTTGGCGGCTGACCATTGAAAACACGGTCGGCTTTTCCGTCGGAAGTAAAGGTCGTAATTTGGTAAGTTTGTTGGGCTCTAAACCAAATCTCGGTCTGAAGGTTAACTGCAAACTCCATGGTTCTAGCGGATAAGGTTTGGTTGTTGCAACCATAATTGATATTAACATCTGTACACATAGCCATGCTTTCCGTTGTTTATCTTGAATGATGAATATCCAAGAAACCCTCTGAATCAAATGCTTAGAGATTACGTGGATATAGATGAATTGCGCTTTAGTAATGGTTTTAGCCATTGAGATAAGCGCATGCTATTAAGTTAAGCATTCAATCAAAAAACGTCAGTAGCAGTTTAGTATCAGTTGATAGAGTTAAAATAAAAAGTGATGTATTAAGTAAAACTCTTTGATCTTAGAAATTAATAATATATTTATTTTTTCAATCTTGGTTACTCTAGATTTAAAGTTTATTTTAAAAGTGATTTGTATTTATTCGATTATCTTGCAGTGGTGATATAAAGTGAGAACATAAAGTTAACAATTTCAGATTGTGATTGAAAATGGGGAGAGTCTTCAATCCAAATACCGAGAAATGAAACTGCCCGAGAAGTTGTGCAACTGTCTCGGGCGAAGTGATGAATCAGGTGAGCAGCTATAAAGTTTTCTCACAAGAACCGCTAAGTGGTGGAGATATTTTTAAATTATCATTAAAGATTTCTACAACGACGGGGCCTTTATTTTCATCTTTTGCATAGTATGCACAGGACTTGTCCCCAGTATAGGTTTTACCTGCCTTTTTGAAACTGTAATACCAGGAGTCATGGGTAGCGGCACCGGATTCAAAACTAGCAGATTCAGATTGTTCGCCAATATTCAAGTCGAAATGAACCTCCATTTCCGGAGAGTCTTTAAATCTCACATATCCGGTGATTTTATCGTTGGAGTTATTTTTAACGTAAAATGAACCCTTAGTTGTCATAATTTTTCCTCTTTTTTAATTTCTATACGTGATAGAACGGCCAAATGACGTTCTGTTAATATATGCTTTTTAAGATGCATATTGATGTTAAATGATGGTCTTATTAGTTCTAAGGTGATTAAACTTATCCTTAGCATATTTTTCTTTTATACCGATTAAGTCGCGGTAGCTTCGATCAAAATAAACGCTTGTCGGAATTGCCGGATCTTTAAAGCTGATGAAGGCACCATAGGTTCCCGGTATATCAGCTTCTCTGGCTTTATCAATCCAGTCCATGGCTCTGTTTACATCAACAAGTACTGGGTTATTTTGTAGTTCTAGTTTTTGCTTTATCTCTTCATTCCACCAGGTTTGGTATTGGACTGTATATTGACACTGGCGGTAGGGGAAAGATATGTCTTCAAGGTCGTCTGAGTGATGATAAAAACCGCCAGTGATCGCCCCTAAGGTTACGTAACTAAATAGCCCTTGATCGCGGTTTTCTGGCTTTATCAAAGGTGAAGTTAAGCTTTGCAAAAGTGCAGTATAGCCTTCTGGTTTAAGACCTCGCTCTGACACCAATCGCGAAGTGATTTTGTGAGGTGCTGGGGCGTCATAATCGGGAGGGAAAGGAGAACCGTTTTGACACAAAGAATCGCGCCCCCATGTGCTCATCAGGGAGTGATCGTATTTCTTCCCGTCAAAGTCAGTGCCATGTGCTTCATAGACTTGAACTAAATCAGGGAAGCAAGCGCCAAATTGAACGGCTATAAATTGGTGAAGATCTTGTTCTGTTCCTTCCCAGTAGCCATACATGGTGCAGTGATGGCTGATGGTTTCAATATCACAGTGGTTAGATGATTCAGGCAGAGCATCAATTTGCAAGTTGGTGCCAAGAAGTTTAGGCGTATCGAGGCTTTTTATAGCCTGCTCCCAATTTTTTAGCACATCTATGGTAGGGTGCGTTGGTATTGGCTGAAGCATACCGTTGATTTTTGGATAGAGGTTCCACTGAAGCTCGAAGCGGTGGATCTCTTTGGGTAAAGGGAATGTTTTTACGCGTAGCTCGGTAACAATGCCATAGCTCATGCCTCCGCCGCCTCTTAGTGCCCAAAATAGGTGAGGGTTGGACTCTGCTGAGACTTCTGTGATCGTACCATCACCCAATACCACGGTTGCACTCACTAGGTGCTCACAACACATGCCGTATTTTCGCGTCCAAGGGCCCCATCCTCCGCCTTGAATATAGCCAGTCAACCCAACTGTGGCACAGGTTCCATGTGCAATCATTCGATCATGCTCTGCAAGTTTTGGTGTCAGTTGATAGAAGCGATAGCCAGCACCAATGGTGGCAATATTGTCACACAATTGGAAGGTCTTAATTCTGCTCACGTCAATCAAAATGACGTTGTCACCACTGCATTCACCTGCGTGATCATGCCCTCCTGAGCGAACACGAATCGGGAGATTGAATTGAGTTGCTGTTAGATAGGCTTGCTGAACTTCTTGCGTACTTTCGCACATGACAATGACAAAGGGTTGGTGTTGATAGCGAGTATTGAAGATGAGTGACTCGACTTGATATTGGTTCAAACCGGGAACCGGTGAAACCGTGTTTTCAAGAGGTGTCAGTAATCGTTCTTTAGGAAAACCGCACTTATCCATTTTCTGAATAAACAGTTTGGCATTATTGACTGAGATTGAGTACGCGCTAAGTACAGCGAGGCGTTGTATTTGAGGGTTAGGGTGCTGTTCTACCACTTGGTTTTCTTTAGTTCCCTGCATCCATTCATGTTCCATTATTTTTTCCATTTGGCTTATGTATTGAATAGTTGTTCAAATATTAAACCAAATGCATACATTCACCATATCAGTTTGGTATCAGTTGTTCTGTACAAATCGCCAAAAGCATCAGCGAGAGAGCAACAATATCTGGTTGATGAAAAGAACGATCGGCATCTGCGTGACCGTGGATAATTTATGTAGTCAAGTAGATCTGAGCCTAAATTGATACTGAACCAGAATGACGTGTTATCTACATTGAATGGGTCACTAACGACAATAAATTCAGTTGGAGAACACAATGAAAATGGACTCAAAAGAATCACAAGCAATTTTTACTGCTCATTATCAAATTGGTAACGGCTTACCTGGAGGAGTGAGCTTCGATGTTAATCTACTCGTGGCCAGCGAAGACAAATCAATAGTGGGTAAAGGACATATCTTTCAGGCAGTTAACCCACCGTTAAATGTGGTGTCTGATCTCAATGGTAGTTTCAACTATCAATGCACGATGCGTGATTGTCATATCATGGTGACGTTGCAGGGCTACCAGCCTTATCTAGGCATTGCTCCTTTAGGAGCTGATCTTCATAACGTAACGCTCAACCTCCTACTTAATGATGATTGGAAGTCAGGCGTGGCATTCTATCGATATAAAAATAGTTCAGGTAAATGGATTGAAGCAGCAAATCAACGCGTTACTCTACTTTTGCCTGAGCATGTTCCTAGCATCGAGAACTTTAAGGTGGAGCAAAATGATCTTGCGCCAGCATAAATCTCATCAGCGATGACACTGTGCCAAAACACAGATATTCGATGGTTTCGAATATCTGTGTTTGACGAGGTAAATCGAGTAAACACGATGACTTGACGGTGCAATTAATCGACTTTCTTCGTTTATTGAATATTTCATGGTTGAGTAGATGTGGAGAGCCAATGGTCGAGCTCATCAACACTTATTTGAGCCTGATTCAGTTGATGCTTACGCGCGGCCTGATTGAAGTTTAACAACTCAGAGACGGAGCTGGACTGGTCGAGTAAGGCAAGCATCAGATTCGCTTGTTCAATATAAAAATCACCCCATGGATGCGGATCTTCTTGGGTGAAGTTAGACAGCTTATCGCGATATTTTCGAAGTAGCGTAGGCTGCTTATACTGCCACGCTACTTGGATTCCTTGTTGGTAAAAGCGTAAATAGTTATGACCAACACAGGTAGATTCTAGCCAAGCCTCACCAGTGCGCAAAGCGGAGAGGGCCGTTGATTCATCGCCACAAATAAGTGCCTTGGTAGATACGAGCCAAGGACCAATAAAATTGTGTAGCTTATTGATATGAACAAGATCTAGAGCCGTGTCGATGTCCGAAAGGGCTTTCTCCTCTTTTCCCTGATACCAGTGCAATCTTGCACTGGACTCCAAAAGAAAAGCGACAAATCGATGAGCATTAAGCTGTTTTGAAAGTTGTAGAGCGGTCGAGATTTCGTTTTCAGCTTGCACCAAGACATTACGGTCGAGAAAGATCCATGCAGCCGTAAGCCTAGAAACAATTTCTGCTCGGCGGTTTGCCGTGAGATAGGCAAGATTCGAGGCATGCTGAGCCTGTTTTAGTGCTTCGTCAGATTGCAGTTGATAGATCATCACTGTTGCCAGCATGTAGCGATTAGCAGTTTCAATCGAAAGCAACTGATGCTCTTCACACAGTTGCAAACACTCGGTTAAGTGCTCGTATGAGCGAGCCATTTTTCCTTGTGCGTAGGCACAATCACCGAGGCCGCCAAGCGATTTTGCTTTCGCGCGAAAACAGTTTGCTCGTTGACTGTAATCTAATGCAAGTAAATGTTCTTTCTCACATTCGTCTAGCTGCCCAGTGGGGAACAGCATATTACCTCTCATCGAGTGAATTTCACACAAAGATTTATTTAACGTCAGCTTTTCGCACAGGGCTTGGGCTTGGTCTAAAATCGACATCGCTTGTACAAAGTTGTCGGTTAAACGGTAGGGGTTAATGAGGTCTAAATAGTATTGAACACGTTCAGAATCATTTTCTGTGTGATGAATCGCTTGCTCAAGAACCTCAATACTCTCTTTGATGCGTCCCATCGAATACAGGCAGTTTCCTTTCATATTTAGTGCATACGCCATCTGTGCTTTAGGTGACTCTTTAATAGCGTATTCAATAAGAGTCAGTGCTTTTTCAAATTGATAATTGCTCAGGTAATGTTTGGCGGTCTGGTCAAGAACAGTAAATACACCTTCGCCCTTGGCATGATTGATATGGACTGCATATAAGAACCGATCTCGGTTCTCATACCATTTTGCGCAGGCCATGTGTATTTTTGAACACTGTGACTTGTCTATTTGACGGAAAACAGCATTACAAATCAAATCATGATGGAAAAGGTATTGATCGCCATTGAGTTTTACTAAGCCAGCGTCGACTAACTTATCTGGTACGTAGCCGGGAATTCGAGTGATTTCACGCAGTTGCTCCAGTTGAAAGTACTGCCCCAACACAGATGCAGTACAGAGTGCTTGGCGATCTTGGGCTGGAAGTTGAGCTAATTGTATCGAAACTAAATGTTCCAATGACTCCGGAACGTCTTTATCAAACTGAGAACAAAGTAGTGTTTGGCGCAAGTATAGAGGATGGCCTTTCGCAAGCTTTATACAGTCATTGATATGTTTATTCTGTTGGCATGTGATTGAGCAAGCTAACTCGTAAGACTCTTCAGATGATAACTCCCTAAGTTCGATTAGATTCACGTTGGCAAACCAAGATTGTTTGGAACTAAGTCGTTTTTGCTGCCTAAACGTCAGAAAGAGTAAAATATTGGTGTTTGTAATATAAGGTAGCAGTGTCTCAAGAAATGCCAACATTACCTCGTCGGCCCAATGGACATCTTCAACAATAATCAAATGCGGTTTGCTGGTCTGCCGTTGTTGAATTAAGAAAGGGATAGATTGCTCTATCGTTTGTTTCAGCGTTTGGAACTCCATTAAGTTCAGCAGCTGTTTTTCTGATTCGTTGAGTGTTACCCCCATTAACCAATAAAGGCAGAGATGGAAAGAAGAGGGAATTGATGACTCGACAGTCTGCTGACGAATAGAATCATCGGTATCTTCACGAGTAAATGAACAAATTGCCCGAGTGAATATATTTTGAGGGGACAAGAGATCAGCACTGCCATGATTCAGGATTTGAATCTCTGTGGTTAAACACGAAGAACGACTCAAAGACGAAATGACCTGGTTGAGTAGGCTGGTCTTTCCTATCCCTGCGGTACCAGTAATACAATACGTTTGGCCTGCTTCTTGTTTTTGCCATCGCTTGATTCCGCTATTCAATGTTTCTAGTTCAAGTTTACGCCCTACGAAACAATCAGTATGGTTTTGGTGTAAGGATACAAAATGCCAGTTGTTGAAGTCTGGCTCTCCTGTTAGAAAAGGTTTTATTGGTCTGGCACAATTGGACGAGATAAAGCAAGGACAAGCAGCTATTTCTCCCCAAGGGATTTTAACTAGGATTTCATTGATTGGGGTTATCGCATTTGGATGTTCCGATAGCTCAGTGATTCGATGCATGTATTTCACATTGATAAAAGACCGAATCGAAGCCGAAAGAGCAACCTTTAATTGAAGGGCTAGTTGTCGAATTCGCTCAAAAATATATTCGTCCGATTCCTGTAAAGACCAAGTAAGAACAAACGTTCGGTTTTGTATTATGGGTGTAGTGTTTTGGCTGAGAAGTAAGGTTTGCAGAGCCTTTGCGGTCAAATCACACTTTGCTTCGATTGCAAAAATAAAAAAATATGGTGGTGATGAAGATACATTTGTAAATAATGGTTCTGAGGCCCGATCTATTAAAAGGTCCTCTACGGGGACAGAAAAGTATTCCGCGAGATTGGATGCGGTACGATACAGCACATTCGCCCCAGACTCTGCTCGCTTTATAGAAGCAATAGATACGACAAAACCCTGTTGAAAGCATTCTTCCGCCAGTTTTTCTTGGCTCAGTCCTAATTTCTTTCTCAGTTCTTTGAGTCGTAATACGTTGAGTGGAATTCTTCCATCCCTATTTGCCATATTTCACTCCGTTGTAACGTATAGCTTTTCCCAGTAAACCTGAATCGATTGGATATGTTGAGTGAATAAATTTATCTTATTTCACCACATATATAATACTAGTAGTTAAAATGTTATATACGAAAATGAAATGGGCATTTTAATCTTCAAGCCACCTTAATTCATTGTTATATTAGTGGTGTTTTTTTATTAATAATTTTGATATTTATTTTTGTGAGTTCATGTTTTTCTTAATAAGTTTTTTGAAATATCTTTAAACTTATATCTTTTAAAAGATTGCACACCTTAAACTTATATTGGACTTCATTAAACTTTAAAAATTAAATTCTTTAATTTTAGAGATATAAATTGACAATCTTATTTTTAGTGTTTTTTTTGATCTCTATTCTGGCTAACTGATTTTTTCTAGTCTATAAATCAAATGTCGGCAATTTCAAAATAACTGCCGAAAAAATTATTTTAATTTCAATATTATAAATAGTTGGCTTTATACTATGGATATTGGCTTTTTCTGCCTGTTAAAAGGCTTTCATATTACACCACACTTGAGTGCCGCGCTTACCTCTATTAAGGAGACTGCGTGGCTGCCATATGTCAAACGATCTTGCCATCGAGGGGATTGGCAAGCGCTTGCTTTAGAAGAATCACATCGAAAGGCCTATTACCCTAACTATTTACTACTCTCTGAATTTACAGGATTAGAACTGTTTTTATCTCAATTTTTCTGCCCAATTTTGTCAGTACGGTTTATGAAGTTAGAGCCGGGAGCTGAGATATTGTAACGCGGACCTCTGGCATATGTTTTTCTCAAGTACAGGTGTGTTACATCATTAACTACTGCTACAGCGGCAAGTGAGGTTCATGAATTATGCAAAAAGGCTCATCTATAGAATTCTACCAGCAACGTCCTCAATCTCGTGAGACGGTCGGTGTTGAAGAAGTGCAGCAACAAACTCAACAGTTTGGTTTTGCTGAACCCGAAATGGATGAGCTGCTTAAGTACTCATTACGGACTCAACTTGAGGCTATGCTCCCAAACCAACTCAGCACGGCTGAACGCCAACGGCAACTGAAAGAGAGTTTCGCTGCGGCAGTTGAGCTCGTATTGAAGGAGACGAAAGTTGAGCACCGAACACTGGTGCAAGCCTTTCAGAGCATGTATGGCAACGCTTGCCAATCTCTTTCTCTGGCTAAACTCACTCAAGAGGAACTGACCCGACAGTACATTTCCACGTCTGGGCTGGTGATGTCCCCACTTAACTGTAAACACACCATCAAAGATGTGTACCGAATTAAAGGCTTTGCGTGTGGTATAAACAAAGCTATCCAACATATGCTTGCCAACAAGTCACAGGTTAAAGTGCTTTATCCAGCTTGCGGCCCCTTTGCACCATTGCTGCTGCCTTTACTTGCTCACTACAAACAAAGTGATCGAATTAGCGCAGAGCAGCTTCAGGTGACACTAGTAGATATTCACCCCGGAGCCATTAAAGCACTCAATCAATTGATCGCGGATCTCGATATCGCAGACTACATTGAAGCCTTAGTGGAAGAAGATGCTACCCAATTTTCGCCAACTCAAACGTTTGATCTCCTGATACTTGAAGCGATGCAGCATGGCTTTAGTCGGGAAGGGTTCCTCAGCATCGCGAAACATTTGGTTCAATATTTACATATTCAAGGCGAAATGATCCCCAATCAGGTATCTGTGCGCGCCATGATGGTCATCGGGGAGACGGAATTTAATCAACAATGGGAAAAAGCAGAGTATGCACATTCCAACCATTGCCAGCCGGAAGCGATCGATGATCGAATTGATCTGGGAGAAATTCTTAACGTCAATAAAGCCATGTTGCTCAGAAGCGAGATTTTTGAGCTAGATGGTGGAATAAAAATGCTGCAAGGCAACACCATTGAGCTGCCGAAAGATGTGCCAGATATGGCAAAACGTATCCTCGCCATTTACAGCCATATCGATACTTACGGAGATGCGATGGTCGGACAATACGACTCTGGTATTACCCATCCTAATCCCGACATGACTTTTTATGTGGATGCCAAGCCCAAAGCTGTTGAACACCATTACTTTGAAGCGAAGGGAGGGGATAAGGTCAGTTTCTATTATCAGTTAACCGGATTGCCAGGTTTTGTCGCCACCCATGGATGATTTCGATATGCAGCAAAAATACGTCGTTTTTACAGGAAGTTGTTACGCCTTGCCCATCATTCAGTTGTTGGCACAACAACATAAATTGGCGGGCGTGGTAGTACCGGAAGGAGAACTAAATCCAGACTTACAGCAGCTACAGAGCTATCTGAGCGCTCAATCGATTCATATTGCTCAGTATACCGCCAATGATAGCAGTGCTTTGATAGCGCAACTCGATGCTTGGCGAGTCACGGATGGCGTCATCTATTTGTTCAGGCACATAGTTCATTCCTCGCTGTGTCAGTTTTTCAACGGAAACTTGTACAACATTCATCCGGGAAAGCTGCCCGAGTATCGAGGCCCGATGCCTCTCTATTGGCAATTAAGAGACGGTTTAGACACCTTTAGCCTCACCCTGCATCGTCTTGAGGCATCGGCTGATTCCGGCGCTATAGGAATGGAGTTAGAGGTACCATTTCACCCGTTTGAGACCTTAACCAGTGCTCAGAAAAAAGCGTCACAAATGACGGCTAAGCTGATGTATGACTTCCTCATCGCGCAACAAAAGCAAGGGCTGGTTTGGCGTGAACAAGTATCAAACCCCAACGAAGTAGCACGAGCAGTAAACCAACATGATCTGCACATTCGTTGGAACGTGCAAACGAGTCGCGAAATCGTCAACTTAGTGCGAGCAGGCAATCATGACTTCGGTGGTGCGATGTTGAGCTTGCCAAGTGGTGTCGCCAATGTTTTGCAAGCAAGCGCAATGGAGACTTCTTTAGTCGGTGTTGAGGCGGGGAGAATTCTCGAGATCAGCCCACAACATGGGTTACAAGTGAAAACGTTAGATAGCGCCATATCAATAGATGTTATTGCTACACCGCAAGGCGTGTTTTCGGGTTATCGCTATGCGCAAATGGCTGGGCTAGATGCTGGGATGTCATTGCTCCAGCACGCTTCTGCTTGTGAGTAAATAAATATCTCAATACGGCTCTTTGCGGCAGTGATGAAGCCCGTAACGGTATTTAGTAATGCGAGATTGGAAAGTTTTAACCAACCACACCAATTTCGTTATGGGCTGGTTTTAACTTAAGTGTATACGTTGAAAGGAAGAACAGTATGGCTACAGAACCGTATCTTGGGACACTAACCGCATTTGGTGGCAATTTTGCAATTAGAAATTGGGCAATGTGCTCGGGGCAAATGCAGGCAATTGAAGATAATCCAGCGCTCTTCTCTCTAGTTAGCACTCTATACGGAGGTGACGCCCGAACTACCTTTGGTTTACCTGATTTGCGTGGCCGCAGTCCAGTTGGTGTAGGCACACGACCTGGGGGGATGGATTATCATCAGGGAGAAAGATTGGGTACTGAACTGGTAACTATTGATATAACTCAAATGCCAGCACACTTACATACGGCAATTTTTACCCCTCTTGGCACTTCTGCACCTGTAACAGGCAGGATGAAGGTTGCTACCAATGCTGCAAATACACAGGTACCCGATAGTAATTCGTATATAGCGCAAAACTCTACCCCCGGGTTCTATAAACCGACGTTTCAGCAACCAGATTTGACCGAGATCGAAGGCTTAAGTGTGTCTGGTGGTGGCTCGGGCGGAGGTACTGTAGCTGTGACTGAAACAGGCGGTTCAATGCCACTTAATATTTTGAGCCCGGTATTGCCGATTAATTGGTTAATTGCCACTGCGGGAGTATACCCACCACGCAGCTAATCAACCAAGAAAGAATTGGCTGAAACTATCGCTAATCCTTTCCTATAAAAAAATTAAACATTTAAGTTGATTATGATAACCCGGCTATGTTGATAAGGCCGTCATCTTCAGGAGAGGAAAATGAGATTACGTCGTCAGGTAGCGATCGCAATTACAACAGCATGGGTGTCCTCAGCGTTTTTTTCCGGTGAAGCCTGGGCTGCACAGCAAACGATTAACTACTCTAATGGTTCAGGTTCCAGTTTTAGTGAGGTGGAGACCGGCGTCACTGGGGGTATGCCCTCGGTCACTCTTACCAATGCAGGTGCTGTGTCTATGGTATTAGATGCCGGCAATAGCACTGATAGCACTCCGTTTACTGGCCTAAATGACCTCGGATTTGTAGCTGGTGTTCTTTACTCAAATACCATGATTAATGAGTTCAACAATCGTGGCTTCCGCTTTTTTGAGAAATCAAGTACTAACTTCAGTTTCGACGAAATTACCTTTATGCAGGGGTCGGCGCGAGACTCAGATAAAACGTATCAACTTGTGTTAACTGGCTTCTCTAATGATACTCAAACAGTGACCGAAACTGTCACCTTGCCAAAAGGTGGTGAAGCAAACTCAGGGTTACAGGACTTGTTTACCCTGACCCGTGGTACAGATTTTAATGATTCGGCATGGCAGGACGTTGATACAGTGACTATGGCGTTTACCCGAAGTCCGGGTGCTGACTCTCGTTATCTTATCAGAAGTATCAAGATTGATGACGCTGCGGTTTCAGACTCTACCGCGCCTACTTTTGTCAGTGCGAGCTCAACCCCCACTGATGATGCAACCAATGTTTCTGTTAGCAACAACATCGAGATTGCCTTCGATGAAAATATTGAGCTGAAGAGCGGCAATATTACCATTCGTAATGTTACCGACAGTCGCGACTTTGAAGTATTTAATGTTGCCACCGAAAGCGATGGCAAAACAACATCACCAGGCGCTGGTCGCATCAGTGTTACCAACAATAAAGTTTACTTAAACCCAACCAGTGATCTGGCAGGGAACCGGACCTACGCCATTCATATTGAATCCAGTGCCGTGGCTGACAGCGCAAATAATAGCTTCGCTGGGATCAGCGATGATGCCACATTTAACTTTACGACAGTCGATACCACGCCAAATGCGCCATCTACACCCGATTTAGATGCTAGTTCGGATACCGGGCCATTAAATACTGATAATATTACCAGTGACACTACACCAACGTTTAGTGGGACTTCTGAGAGTGGATCGATCGTTACTTTATACAGTGATCAAGTCGGTGGAGGTGCAACGGTTATTGGCACAGGCACTGCTACTGGAGGAAACTGGCAGATAACAACCAATGAGTTGGCGTCTGGTATTACACATGCAATAAGTGCTAAAGCGTCTGATAGCGATGATAATGTTAGCTCGGCATCCAACGCGTTAAGTGTCACCATTGATACAATAGCACCATCCGTAGTGAGCATTACCACGCCGATTGAGGCTGACAGTATCGTCAACGCTGCAGAAGACAACGATGTGTTGATCGCTGGCTCCGGCGCGGAAGCAGGCAACAGCGTGACCGTGACTATCACAGACAATAACAGCTCTGTCAGTCGTACGGTGACGGCCGACAACTCAGGCAACTGGACGCTGAGCGGCAGCGAGCTGGATGTCAGTGGCCTGAACAATGGCACCCTGACGGTGTCTGCAACCCAAGCAGATATAGCAGGTAATATCTCCACCGCAGCTAGCCAGAGTGTTACCCTAGACAATGCAGCCCCATCAGCAGTGACCATCACCACGCCGATTGAAACCGATGGTATTGTCAATGCGGCAGAAGACAACGACGTACTGATTGCTGGCTCCGGCGCGGAAGTAGGCAACAGCGTGACCGTGACTATCACGGACAATAACAGTTCTGTCAGTCGTACGGTGACGGCCGATAACTCAGGCAACTGGACGTTGAGCGGCAGTGAGCTTGATGTAAGTGCGTTTAACAACGGCACCCTGACTGTGTCTGCAACCCAAGCAGATATAGCAGGTAATACTTCTACCGCAGCCACCCAGAGTATTACTCTGGACAATGCAGACCCATCTGCTGTAATCATCAATACGCCGATTGAAACTGATGGGGTCGTCAATGCGGCAGAAGACAACGACGTACTGATCGCTGGCTTCAGTGCGGAAGCAGGCAATAGCGTGACCGTGACTATCACGGACAATAACAGCTCTGTCAGCCGTACGGTGACGGCCGACAACTCAGGCAGCTGGACGTTGAGCGGCAGTGAGCTTGATGTCAGTGGCCTGAACAACGGCACACTCATAGTTGCTGTGACGCAATCGGATACGGCGGGTAATACCTCCAGAGTGACCACCCAGAGCATTACCTTAGATAACGCCGCACCATCAGCTGTGACCATCACTACACCGATTGAAACCGATGGTATTGTTAATGCAGTGGAAGATAACGATGTGTTGATTGCTGGCTCCGGCGCGGAAGCAGGCAACAGCGTGACCGTGACTATCACGGATAACAACAGCTCTGTCAGTCGTACGGTGACGACCGACAACTCAGGCAACTGGACGTTGAGCGGCAGCGAGCTGGATATCAGTGGCTTGAGCAATGGCACCCTGACTGTGTCTGCAACCCAAGCTGATATAGCAGGTAATATCTCCACCGTAGCCACCCAGAGCGTAACCCTAGATAACGCAGCGCCATCCGCTGTTACCATTTCCACGCCGATTGCAATCGACGGTATCGTCAATGCGGCAGAAGACAATGATGTGCTGATTGCTGGCTCCGGCGCGGAGGCTGGCAATAGTGTGACCGTGACCATCACGGACAATAACAACTCAGTCAGTCGTACGGTGACGGCCGACAATACCGGGGCTTGGACGACTATTGGCAGTGAGTTTGATGTAAGTGCGTTTAACAACGGCACCCTGACGTTCGCGGCGAGCCAGAGCGATGCGGCGGGCAACACCTCCAGTATAGATAGCACAACAATTACGTTAGATAACGTGAGGCCAACTGTTTCTTTGAGCAGCTCAGACCTTGATTTGATCTCTGGCGAAACGGCGAGTATCACGTTCACCTTAAGTGAGTCCTCAAGTGACTTTACTGAGTCAGATGTCACCGTCACTGGCGGCAGTTTGTCTAACTTTGCGGGCAGCGGTGACAATTACACGGCCACCTTTACGCCGGATAGAGACAGTACAAGTACAGCGACGATTAACGTGGCGGCAGATTTCTTTACCGATGCTGCCGGGAATAGCAACACTGCTGCGTCTCAACTGTCTATAACCGTTGATAGTTTAGTGCCGAGTGTGACTATCTCCAGTGATAAATTGGCGCTGAAAGCGGACGAAACGGCGACCATTACCTTTACCTTAAGTGAAGCGTCGAGCGATTTTACCGAGGCGGATATCACGGTTAGTGGCGGTACTTTGTCTGGTTTTGCTGGCAGTGGTAGCAGCTACACTGCGACCTTTACACCAACGGAAGAGAGTGCGACGAGCGGTACTATTGAAGTTGCCACAGGCACATTTACCGATGCCTCTGGTAACACCAATAGTGCAGCTACACCACTTTCCATCAGCGTCGATACTGTGCTTCCAACCGTTAGTATCACTAGCTCCAGCGCTGCGTTGAAAGCGGGTGAAACGGCAACACTCACGTTTACCTTGAGTGAAGCCGCAACTGATTTTTCCGAAGCCGATGTGACCGTGGCTGGAGGAACTCTTTCTAACTTTGCGGGCAGTAGCGCCAGTTACACGGCTACCTTTACACCTGCAGAAGAAAGCACTGAGGATGCAACTATTGATGTTGCAGCCGAGAAATTTAGCGACGCAGCTGGCAACCTCAATACAGCAGCGACTCAGTTGTTGATCTCAGTGGATACGGGGATCCCGACTGGACATAGCATCAGCATTGATCAGGAGAGCATTAACAAAACCAACGAACAGGCGATGAGCTTTACCTTCGCAGCAGCTGAAGTGAACGCGATGTTCACTTATAGCGTGACCGACGGTACCACGACCATTGACGGCGCTAGTCAAACAATTTCTTCGGAGACCATGCAAGTAACGGGCATTGACGTCACTATTTTGCAAGAGGGGACGTTGACAGTAAGCGTGGTGGTAACCGATGCCGCAGGCAACGCATCTGATGCAGTGACGGATACTGTGACCAAACGCTACGATGTCGCGCCAACGGTAGTTGATGATAGCTTCTCGACTGAGGAAGATACGGCGAAACAATTTAATCTGTTAGCCAACGATTCCGATGTTAATGATGACATGGTCGCTTCTTCTACAACGATTAAAACGCAACCAATTAAAGGTCAGGTGTCGATCAGCAACGGCGTTGTTACCTATACGCCAAATAATAATGAGACAGGCACAGATAGCTTTACCTATACCGTGAAAGATGCCCTGCTGCAGGAGTCGCAAGAGGCGACAGTGACCGTCACTATCATGGCTATAAATGATGCGCCAGTCGCTAAAGCGCTGACCATCAACACCGACGAAGATACCGCAAGCGCAGTAGTCAGCGCGCGTAGTCAAGCGGAGGATGTTGAAGATGGCATCCCAACGGGTGATTTATCGTTAGTTAGTTTGCCTCAAAAAGGACAAGTAGCCATTGATCAAACTGTAGGCACTTTTGTATATACGCCGAATCCGAATGAAAATGGTAGCGATAGCTTTACTTACACGATCGCAGACAGTGAAGGCGGCGTTTCTCTTGCGGCCACGGTCAGCGTCAATATCGGTTCCGTCAATGACTCACCAGTAGCGG
Organism: Vibrio sp. D431a; assembly: GCF_030248655.1. Taxonomy (NCBI): domain Bacteria; kingdom Pseudomonadati; phylum Pseudomonadota; class Gammaproteobacteria; order Vibrionales; family Vibrionaceae; genus Vibrio; species Vibrio sp. D431a. Next base: position 413,809 of record NZ_JAHGAP010000015.1, read on the forward strand.
AGGAAGACAGTTTTACTTTTGATGAAGATATCACATCGACACTCGATATTTTAAGTAACGACAGTGATATTGAAGATGGGTCATTCACCCCGAGTAGTATTACCCTGCAAGATCTTGGTCAAGGAGAGGGGGTATACAGTTTTGCCACGGTCAGTGTCAATGTCGATGGGACCTTAAAGATTGTGCCAACAGCGAACGTTAATGGTCAACATAGCTTTACCTACATGCTAACCGATAGTGGTCAAGCAGTCTCAGTGCCTGCAACCGTCACGCTCAATATTACGCCAGTGAATGATGCCCCCGTTGCTGTTGATAACAGTGCACAACTACTAGAGGGAGGCTCCTTCGAGGTCAATGTATTAGGCAATGATAGTGATGCCGATGTTGGAGACAGTTTTGAACTCACTAGTGTCACAGTCGTCGATACGCCAGCACATGGCAGTGTGAACGTGACGGCGTCAGGAGCGATTGTTTACAACCCCAATGAGAACTACTTCGGTGAAGATAGCTTCACCTATACGGTGGCAGACTTAGCAGGTGCTGTATCTAACGCCGCAACAGTGACCATGACAGTAACACCAGTCAACGACGCACCAATGGCGCAAGCACAGTCACAAACGCTTGATGAAGACAATAGTTTGGTGATCACGCTGGTTGGTTCAGATATTGATAACGATGATGACACTCTGCAGTATCTTATCACTGAGCAAGTCAGTCATGGCGTGCTAGAGCAGTTGACCAATAATAGTTGGCGCTATACACCAGAAGCGGACTTCAATGGCTCCGACTTCTTCTTGTTCAAGGTCAACGACGGTGATCTCGACTCGACAGAGGTTCGTGTCGATTTGACGGTTAATGCAGTCAACGATACACCAACCGCCACCGATATCAGTGCTACGGGAGAGGAAGAAATACCGCTGACCATTACTTTAAATGGTAACGATGCAGAAGGCTCATCTTTGAGCTATCAAATTGTAAAATCGCCAGTCAACGGTAATGTTACCGTCACAGGCAATCACGCGGTTTATACGGGTAACAGTAACTTCTTTGGTCAGGACAGTTTCACTTACAGCGTAAGTGACGGAGAGCTTACCTCTGTAGTGGCGTTAGTGACCATCACAGTGAATAACGTTAATGACTCGCCAGTGATTACGGGTACTCCATCGGCGCAAGTGGATGAAGATAGTGTGTATCAGTTTGTGCCCGCCGCATTGGATAATGACCCAGCGGATACTCTGACCTACTTGATAGCTAACAAGCCACCTTGGGCTACATTTGACAATACAACAGGAGCGCTTTCTGGCACGCCAAGTAACCGTTATGTGGGGACTTATCCAGATATCGTGATTAGCGTATCCGATAGCACTATTTCTTCCTCATTGTCAGCGTTTTCGATTACTGTGAATAACGTTAACGATGCACCCGTTATCTCTGGCTCACCAGCAACACAAGTGAATGAAGACAGCACCTATTTGTTCACGCCACAAGTGTCAGATGTTGACAGCCAAGCCTTCACCTTCAGTATCGTGAACAAGCCATCTTGGGCTAGCTTTGATGCATCAACAGGCACGCTCAGTGGTACTCCAGATAATGGTGATGTTGGCAAATATCAGGGCATTGTTATCTCGGTTTCTGATGGTCTCACGACAACAATGCTCAATAGATTCAGTATTGTGGTTAACAATGTCAATGACGCGCCGATGATCAGTGGCACTCCTGCTCTTACCGTCAACGAAGGCAGTACGTATCGCTTTGCACTGCAGGCATCGGATGTTGATAGTAGTAGCTTGAGCTTTTCAATCCGCAATAAACCATCATGGGCAACCTTTGATAGAGCAACTGGGTTGCTAAGTGGTACGCCGGAAAATGAGCATGTTGGCAGCACCAATAATATTGTTATTAGTGTCTCAGACGGTGAGCTAAGCACATCTTTAGCAGCGTTTAGCATCACGGTAATCAACGTTAATGATGAGCCAGTGGCGGTTAATGATACCTATGTCTTTACCGAGAGTAACGATGGTAGCTACTTATTGGATGTACTCAGCAACGACAGCGATGTTGATCTAGATACATTACAACTGGAATGGGTTAAACCTACATCTGGAACGGCAACGATTGTGGGCAGTCAAATCCAATTGGTAACGACCTCAATTGGTACAGTGGCAGTGCAATACAGTGTGAAAGATGGTAACGGTGGAAAGGCCACCGCGAAAGCAATCGTGACAATTAAAAGTGCGAAATTGGACGCACCAACAATAGCCGCACCTTCAGATATCGAAGTGAACGCAACTTCGCTCTTTACTAAAGTTGCATTAGGCTCTGCTGTGGCACGAGATAGTACAGGCAAGCTATTACCTGTTTCATTGGTCGACAGCACGACCTTTTTCCGACCTGGAACTAATACGGTCTATTGGCGCACTCAAGACTCTGATGGAAACGTCGCTGAAGCTAGTCAAACGGTAACAGTGTATCCACTGATAAGTATCTCCAAAGATGCGCAAACCACGGAAGGCACCAATCATAGCGTATCGATACACCTTAACGGTCCTTCGCCGAGCTACCCAGTAATCATACCTTATACGGTTTCAGGAAGCACGGACAGTGATGACCACACGCTCACCTCTGGTGAAGTGGTGATACCTAGTGGTACCGAAGGCAAACTTTCGTTCGAACTACTTAATGATGGACAAAATGAGGGCGTTGAAACCTTAGTGATTGATCTGGACAGCACCCTTAATCTAGGTAGTAAGCGTCGTTACACCTTGACAATCTTTGAAGAGAATGTGGCTCCGAAGGTCACGGTAAGTGTATCTCAGGCGGGGGAGCAGCGGAGACAAATTGAAAATGGTGTTGAACCGGTCACAATCACGAGCAGTGTTAGTGATGCCAATATGTCCGATATACACAGTTTCAGATGGAGTAGTGATAGCGATGTACTTAACCAAGCGATTGCGGGGCAGATGTACAGCGAAACATTGACTTTCTCTCCGCAATTACTGAGTTCAGCGATTTACAATTTGCAATTGACAGTTACTGACAATGGCACTCCACCATTATCAGTGACACGGAATGTCTATTTAGAAGTGGTACAAACATTGGCGGAGCTCGGGAGTGAAGACAGTGATGGCGACTTAATCCCGGATGATCAAGAAGGTCATAATGATAGTGATGGTGATGGTATCCCTGATTATCTTGATGCAATTTCTGACTGTAACGTAATTCAACAGGTTGTGTCAGAAAAAGATCGCTTCCTCATTGAGGGGCAGCCAGGTGTCTGTTTACGCAAAGGAATAACCATTCTGACTAACGCAACAGGAGGAGCTTTATTGCTGGATGAGGAGCTTCCTAAAGATATCAATATGAAGAGCATAGGGGGAATCTTTGATTTTGTAGTAACTAATTTGCCGCTTCCCGGTCAAAGCTATCAATTAGTTATGCCTCAGCGTTTACCTGTTCCAGCAAATGCAGTGTACCGAAAGTATAATGCTGAACAGGGGTGGGTAGACTTTATTGAGGATGCTCAAAACACAGTTTCTTCTAGTGCTGGCGAGGCTGGTTATTGTCCGCCACCAGGGCACAGTTCATGGTCACAGGGTCTGACTGAAGGTGACTGGTGTGTACAACTTACCATTGAAGACGGTGGCCCGAACGATGATGACGGATTGGCTAATGGCAGTGTCGTTGACCCTGGCGTCGTTGCCGCTCGTGTAAGCAATAATACACTCCCTCAAGCGATTGACGACAATGCGTTTGTTAGTCTCAATGGTACGGTGACGATCGATGTATTGAGCAATGATACCGATGCTGATGGTGATGGGCTGAAGGTAAGTCGCGCTTCTGTAGATATTGGTAGTGTTAGTGTGGTTGATAACAAACTAAGTTATGTCACTCAACCACAGTACTACGGGGAGGCTTTGATCACTTATAGCGTAACGGATGGTAATGGTGGAACGGGATCGGCGAAGGTGACGGTAAATGTGGTAAACAGTCAGAATCCGAATGCGGTGGACGATAATATTACCACCGATGATCGTACCCCTGTCACGGTTTATGTCCTTGCTAACGATACCGATCCGGATAACGACACATTGAAGTTGGTTTCAGTCCAAGCGCAGTATGGGCAGTCGGTCATGAATGCAGATCAGAGCGTGACCTATACCCCTACCTCAGGGTTTGAAGGCAATGATGTGTTGACATATATCATTCAGGATAGCCAAGGCCTGCAAGACGCGGGGAAAGTTATAGTGACCGTTAAGTTGGTAAGAGATGTAAAGGTTGAAAATACTTCAGCAGGATCATTGGGTGGCATAGTGTTGATGCTTTTGATTTTGTTAGGAGCCATGCAACGTTATGGAAGAAACAGTGCTTTAGCACTAATTGCTGTGTTTAGTTTTAGTAGTCAAGCGGGTTGGTATGTTGATGTTCAAATGGGGTCAAGCCATGCAGATGAGCGTGATGCTGTTAAAGGTGATAACGTAATCTCTACTGACAACACCGGGCTCTATCGCTCTGTCGGGTTTGGATATACTTTTTCTGAGCAATGGTCTGGAACTATTCGTTATATTGATATGGGTGAAGGTAGTGCTACATTGCGTAGTGCTACTACTTCACCAGAAGACTATCACGCCAATGTCGCATCGATAGCACCACTCCTTGTTAAGGGCATGGGCTTCGACATCGGTTATAAGTTCTGGCAATACAATTCATGGTCCGCAAAACTGAGTTTGGGGGGCTTGTTCTGGGAAACCGATATTGAAAGTACGTATCAAGGCAGCAAGATAACGACGGAAGTGGATGGTTTTGATGGATATATTGGTGCAGAAGTTGGCTACAACTTCTCAGATAATTGGGAGATCGGTGTCCAAGGCGCTCGTTATTTTTTACATGAAAATGATGTTGATATAATTGCGCTACAACTTCGTTATTTTTTTGAGCCGTTAGCAGCGTATTAACTTATGGTTTGGTATTTTTCGATAATTTATATCCCAATTGCTCATGAAGCGGTATGGTAAATCACTGGAGATTAATGTCGTGATTGTGCTCTTTATTATGTAGGTCAATAGTCTATAACAAATCCTTAATTACCTTGAAGTCTTTTCTTCTTTAACATCTAGCGAAAGATAGTGTTTTGATAGAGTGTTAAACAGAACTTACGGTTCGATATTAGAAAAATAAGGTTCATTGAATGCTCGATGTGAACTTAACTTAAAAGAAGATGATTTACGCAATAGGGTTGTTGGTAGTGCTGCAAATGTCAGCGTGATACGTCGCTTTACTTTGAACCTAGTACGTTTACAGGCGAAGAAATATAGTGTTGGGGCTGAAGCCAAACCAAGCGTGTCAGAGCGACACAGTTCGTATTGAACCCTTATTGGGTTGAAAAGCGTTCCACGCTGGCTGTCGCCCTGATGCTGATAACTGCGACGATAAATTGATACCGAGCAAAACGATAATTTTATATCTGTTTTAATCCAATATTGATTGAATAATATCAAATGCTTTTTCTATTTTTTGGGTAGGAATAATGCCAAATCCAAATAAGAGGGCATTAGAATGATTGTTGATAGAAAAATGCGATGATGGGTAAACCGCTACATTTGATGAAGCAAATTTATTCATCATTTGTGTCGCGCATCCCGATACTTCAGCTGCTATATGCAATCCACCTTGGCTTGGAATACGTTGTAAGCAATCTATGTTGTCAATTAATTGAGTTAGCTTATTATACCTTTCGCTGTAGATTTTATTCATATTGAGTAAATGGTGAGAGAAATGACCGTCACGCATGAATTCGTCAAGTAGGATTTGAGACACTACAGATGTACTTCTTCCCAAGTGCCATAACATATTTGAAATTGGCTCTATTAAAGACTTTGGCGGAATCATATAGCCAATGCGTATGCCGGGAAATAGTATTTTAGAGAAACTGCCTATCATAACGACGCAGTCATTTTTGTCTTGTGACTTGAGAGCTTTCTTACTGGTATTGAGATAGTGATATTCCGAATCATAATCATCTTCGATAATGATTGCGTTATTAACTTCTGCCCATCTCAGCAGTTCTAACTTCCTGTCAGCTGAGTAGCTAAAGCCTAAAGGGAACTGATGACTAGGCGTTGTATAAATAATTTTGGCATTAGAAGGGATTGATTCAACGACAACACCTTGGTCGTCCATCGGCACGGAGCCTATTTGCGCGCCAAGTAATCGAGCTTGATTTCGAAAAACAGGATATCCTGGATCTTCCGTCGACACGAGATCCCCGGGAGAGAGTAATGTAAGGAGAGTCGTCATTATTGCCTGCTGGCACCCTTGCGTAATGATGATGTCTTCAGGGTCACAGATTACGCCTCTCGAGTGTCTCACATACTCGCAGATAGACTCTCGTAAACAAGCTAACCCTTGCAAATCACCACCATGTGCAAACTCTGGAGTTAATGCATTGAGCCTACTCAGTCTTGAGTGTCGCCAAATATGCTTTGCTATTCTCTGATGATCAGGAACGCCTAAAGTGAAGTCATAGTCTAGATTCTTTGGTGCGATGATCTCTGGCTTCTTCGCTGCGTTAGTGCCAAACACCCCTAGTTGGTAGTGTTTTATTGGTCTCTTATCTTGATCCATCGTTTGTTCTAGAGCATTACTTACGTACGTGCCAGACCCTGCCTTTTTTACTATCCACCCCTCGAACTGAAGTCGCTCATACACCGAAATGACAGTGTTTCTTGCTATGCCTAACTTTTTCGACAGCATGCGGGTTGACGGTAATCTCTCATTTGATCGTAATCTGCCTTCTAATATCCCTTGGTATATCTCGGAATAAAGCTGTTGGCTGGTGACTTTTCCAGTTTCGAAGTGTAGTGAAAATGGCATCGTTTTCTCTGTAGACGTTGAAAAGTGGTTCTAAAGCGTTGTGAGGATGTGGATCTGTATATACCAAGTATATCTACCTAGTATACCGTTATCGTGATATGGAGAAAGCGTAATGAGTACACTATTTCCCCATTTTGGAAACGGATGTTACTTACATTCGTATCTAACCGGCCTACCTATCAACGGTGATCAGGTTTAGACCTGTTTATATCGCACTAAAAATTTGAAGACACAGTGTTATTCATCGAGGGTTAACGATTGGAGTTCTTCAAGTCAGGATTACTTTTATATAAAAAGTTAAAAGCCTTGGAATAAACTAGAAATTAATTATAAGTTAAAATTAAAAAATTGAGGGTTCAATGAAGTTAAACAATGCCTTGCTGGCCATTTTATCGCTCACTTCTTTCGTCACGTTTGCGAAAACGGAGTTAACGGTTAGCAGTCAATTAAAGAGCGTAGTTGATGATTGCGCTAAAGGATTAATAAACGAATACGACATTCCGGGGTTGGCTGTTGCAGTAACGATTGATGGCAAGCGTTATTTTTACAATTACGGTTTTGCTGACGAAAGTAAGGGGAGTTTAGTCACCAACGACACAATTTTTGAACTCGGTTCTATCAGTAAAACTTTTGCCGCTACTTTGACTGGGTATGCCCAAGAAAAAGGTAAGCTAGACATGGATGACAAGGTCAAAGATTATATTCCAGAATTAGAGAATAGTGCTCTGGGTAATACCAAGCTAGTTCATGTCGCCACCTACACTGCGGGTGGTCTACCATTGCAATTTCCTAGCGAAGTAACGAACGACGCTGAAATGATGCAGTACTACAAAACGTGGAAACCGGAGTACGAAGCCGGTACTAAGAGGAAGTACTCAAACCCTAGTATTGGTCTATTTGGCTACATCGGTGCCTTGAGTATGAAGTCAGACTATACGGAAATGATGGAAACCGTCATCCTGCCTGAGCTCGGTATGACCAATACCTTTGTCGATGTACCAAAGGATAAGCTTAATAACTATGCTTTTGGTTATAGTTCTGAGGGAAACCCCGTTAGAGTTAATCCAGGTATTCTTGATGCGCAAGCCTATGGTATTAAATCAACGAGCTCAGATATGCTTCAATATATCGAAGCAAATATGGGGCAAGCGCAACTGAATAATGATATGGAGAATGCGCTAGAGCAAACTCACATTAAGTATTTTAATACCGATACATTTACGCAAGCAGTAGGGTGGGAAGGTTATGATTATCCCGTCTCACTTTCACAATTATTGAAAGGTAACTCCAGCGACGTAATTCTCAACGCTAAACCGGTTCAAGCAAGTGAATCCGGTACTCTCGGTCGAGACATTTGGTATAACAAAACGGGCTCAACAGGTGGCTTTGGGGCATATGTCGCGTATGTACCCTCTGAAAAAATAGGCATAGTGATTCTAGCGAATAAAAACTACCCTAATGCCGAAAGAGTAGAGGCTGCTTACCATATTATTAGCTCAGTGGTGAAGTGAATTTTAGTGGTAATAGGCACTACGTAATTATTAGAGTTTATTTAGATACATACTATCTGCAGTGTTTTATTCGATAGTATTTATAGGAGTATTCATGAAAACTAAGCATTGGTCTAAGGTGACTTTGCTACATGAAGTTGTTACGAACCCAAATATAACGATTAAAGGTAAACATAGTTATTACAGTGATTGTTGGGACGCCGGTTTTGAAGAGTCTGTTGTAAGATATCTACAAGGCGATGAGTTCAGCCGAGATTGGGAACCAAAATGGAAGATTGATAAGTTACATATAGGTGATTTTGTCTGTATTGCAGCGGAAGTTGTGATTGTTATGGGGGGAAACAGTACACATAGAGCTGATTGGTTCTCCTTGTACCCATTTATGGACTTTATTGAAGAAGCGTACGTCGGGAAAGGAGATACTCATATTGGCGATGGCGCCTGGCTCGGTATGCGATCCATGATAATGCCGGGTGTGACTATCGGAGAAGGAGCAATCGTTGCGGCAAACAGTGTGGTGACGAAAGATGTTGAGCCTTACAGCATGGTTGCGGGTTCACCAGCTAAGCATGTCAAATATCGCTTTTCTCGAGAGACGATAGACGAACTGCTTGCTCTTAGGATATATGATTGGCCTGATAAGAAAATCGACAGCCTGAAGAGATTTTTATGTTCAGACGATTTAGAAGGGCTGAGAAAGGCAAGCGCTGAATATGATAGAAACCATTCAGTATCATGACAACGTCACCATTTAAAAAATCAGAAAGAGGCCATTGTTGGGCCTCTTTGTATTAAATATCTAACCAATACAATGAGTAATCATTTTATTCTTTTATTGATTTTTTATGTGAATATGATAATGGCGCGCACCACTTGCGTTCAAGAACAAGAGGACAACGTGTTTGGTAAAGGGGAAACCGATGGAATATCGGGAAACTATAATTATTAAGAGCCGCATGTAGCGGCTCTTTTTGATCCTGAAATTGGTTAGTGCGACAGACTACGAAGCGCTCAGAGGGTTACGAGGACTCGCTTCAGATAAATGAAGAAAGAGCGAATCGAAGTGGCTGTTGTTACCTATTTGACTGCTCATACCGTTGCCATTCCGCTGTTAACTCTGCTTTTTCTTTTCTCGCTGCAATCAGCATTTCTATATTTACGTCAGTGTTTGGGTGCCTTTGAATGTATCGCTCGTAATCAATCGGAACACCATTGATGTGCAGTTCAAGATGTAAATGCGGCCCTGTTGTTCTTCCTGTGTTACCCGTTTTCCCTATCACTTGTCCTCGGCTGATCTTCTCACCAACATGGACGTTGCGCTGAGATAAGTGTAGGTAGCGTGATACAGAGCCATTTGTGTGGCGGATATTAATATAGTTGCCAGCAAAACGGTTGTAGCGGGACTTTAAAACGATGCCATCAGCAATACTACGAATCGGTGTACCTACAGGTGTGGCATAATCAGTGCCTAAGTGCGGAGTCGTTATATTGGTCACTGGATGTGTTCGCTTTAAGTCATAGTCAGAGCTCACTCTGTAGTTTTTATCAAAGGGTGAAGAAAACATGAACTGATTATTTATCGACACACCATGCTCATCAAATACGTTACCGTGACCATCATTGATAATAAATAAATCAGTTTTACTGCCTAAATAGTAAAAAGAACTAATGTAAGTTTCATTTTTACTATTTAATTTAGTTCTTAAGATAAAGTTATCACCTCTTTTAATAGAGTCAATAATATTAAACTTGCTTTTGATAAGTGCTAATAGCAAGTTGATCTCTTTTTGACTCACTCCTGATTTTAATAATGAAGCGACAAAAGAGTATTCAACAACACCGATAGTGATTTTTTGCCTACGAGTCTTCTTTTTAATTGATGGCTGCACATTCTCACTTTCGAATTCTAAAGGCTTGATGGTAGGTAGCCTATCCACAGGAGTGAGGAAGTAGTGAGAAAGCGATACGCTAATCAATATGATTAACGCAGTAGTGATAAGGGCTACGGTAGGAGCTTGCACACTCCTTTTTATTATTAAAATAGTCATTAGTTTTGTTGGTTTATCAATACTGACAGTTGTGCGTAGAGTATAATATTTTAAATAAAAACTAGCATTAAAGCATGAGTAATTCCTCTGTTTTAACTAAGTTAATGATTATAGGATGTAAAAATAATTTTAATAATTCAGTCAAAGTGACGGTTGGCTTGGTGTTTATGCCTATTTTGTTGGTGTTAATGTCACGTTGAGAAAATATTTTTCAATAATATAATCTCGGAAAAATATATTTTGCCAAATTACTATGTTCGCTAAAAATACGCTGAAATTAACATTAGGTCTTACGCTTACATCTCTTTTATTGAGTGCATGTGGTGGTGGTGATGGAGGAGACAACACACCTCCAGCTAGAAGCAAAGGAAGCATTTCCGGTATGGTGTTTGACGCCCCAGTCAATGGCGCCAAGATTGAGGTTTTCGAGTTCAAAAATGGAAACTTAGGTCGGAAGTTGGCTAACACGACGTCTGATGCCTTCGGAAACTATCTGCTAGAGTTTGAATCGTCGTCAATGCCTCTTTTTGTTGTTGCAAAAGAGGGGAGTTATACCGATCCGTTTACAAATGAAACGGTATCTGTGAGTAATGCGAAGACACTTAAATTTGAAGGTGTTGTGAACTTTAAAGAGGGGAGTGAGCAAAAGTTAATGCTTACTCCGCTGTCGAACTTGGCAGCAGGCTTGGCAAAGTACAAAATTTCTCAGGGGGCCACAGATGAGAGTGCCTTTTCAACCGCTTTGGATAGTATCAATAGCATGTATGGTTTTGACGTAAATGAGACCAAACCTATTGATATAACCAAAGGTGGGCAAAGCAGTTTTGCTAGTGCTGGGCATCAATACGGCGCTTTATTAACTGCATACTCGTCTTACTCTTACGATCTTATAAAAAAATACGGCAACAGCGATAACGTCTACACTTCAATGCATTTCGCTGACATCCAATATCGGGATGTTATTGCAGATGGTGTTCTTGATGGTCTTGAAGTGAGCCAGACTTCAGGAGCAGTGACTCCCCTCAGCTTTGGACAGAAAAAGATAAACAGCGACGTTTACACACGTGACTTATCTCAGCACGTTTTGATCGTGGTAAACGACCCAAGTATCAATATTTCTGGTACTGATGCTGCCGACTATGTCGACTTTAGTAAGAAGCTTAATGACTTAGGTACATATGGCAGTACAGATGGCGTCATTCCACCGCGAGATGGGACGGAGATTGATACCACAGCGCCTATCGTGACACGCATTGACCGTGATGTACTTGCAGGCACCGATAAAGTTGACCTAAAAATTGTTGATGATATCGGTGTAGAAGACGTATCCGCCTTTATTCAGTATCAGATTAATGGCTCGTGGTCTGGTGAATTTCAATGTAACGACATACAAGATTTTGGAAGCACATTCTGTTCGGTTGAATTTGATGATTTTGAAGTTGGCCTTCGAGAGACCAACGTTAAAGTTAACATTAATACCAAAGAGATCGATAGTGTAGATATGAACCCTGCCACAGGGCTCTCAAACGTAACAGCAGCACGGTTAGTCTTGTATACAGCGGATGTACTGGGTAATGAGTTAATTCCAGGCAGCCATTCGGGTCTTCATATCAACTTTGAATGGGATAACGATGCGCCTGTTATCGATATTACATCGGCGAGTGCAATTAATAACCAACTTAAAGAATACGTTCTGAAAGGAGTTGTAAAAGAAAGCTCGCAAGAGATTAGTTCGGTCAGTATTTCATTTAAAGATGGCTTACATGAGGGCGTCACATGTTCTCCTGTCACTGTAGAGTCTGGAAATGCTTGTGAGTTTAGTAAGGCTTACCCAACTGATGAATTCCTATCTACGACGGTCTTTGAGGTTCGAGCGAAGGATAGCAAAGGCAATACGGGCTCTGCGCAGCATGCAGTAAGTCGTGACGATCAAGCGCCAGCACAGACGATAACCTATCCTGAAGGTACGTCAATGACGTACGTAAATGTGGGTTTAGATGGTGAACGAACCACTTACGATGGTATCTACTCTCAAGATACGTACACCCCAGACAATGTTCAAGCAAGCCGCGATTTCCTGAAGATTGACTATGCGTACGCAAGTTTAGGGATTCAGAGCTCATTAAAAGGGATAGATTTTAGTAACTTCAACGCTAATTTATTGAAAGAGAATAAAATCCCTTATGTTCGTGTGAAAGTATCAGACGTAAATACCGATACGGTTTTAGGCTCCAACGCTAATAAACTAAAGCTCGTCGTCAAGTACTACGTAAGCCAAAACAACGATAACAACTACTCACTTCAGCAAGTTATTGACACAACCGCATCCGATGACGATTACATCGCGAAAATTCCGCACGAAACGGTGTTAGATAGCAATGGGCGAGTTGAGGATGTCATTTATTACATTCCGTTTGTAAGAGATATTTTGGGTGACAGCTTTAAATCGGTATCAGAAAACAGTAGTCAAAAGTTAGTCATTCAAACCGTCGATGAGTCTGATAACGAAAGCACTCCAAGAGAAGTATATTTTAGAAGTAGCTTTGACCTACCAACCATAAAAGTGGTGACACCATTTATTGGTGCGCGAGCTCAACTTGAAGGGTTGAGCCCAAGTGGTGAATTCACTTCACTTGCAAGTTGTACCACTATCCAGCAACTGGAAAGTGACCAGTCTATGGCTCTTGACGTAGCGAGCTGTGAAACCACAACTGACGTAGTGAATTATGATTTCATGCGTGTTCGTTTAATTGGTATCGAAGGTAGTGAGCCATACTATTACCAATGGAAAAGAGATCCAGGGACCAAGAAAGTAACGGTTGACTTAAACAAGGCCAATATTGGTGTGTATTTTAAGCTCAAAGGTTCTCAAACTTACTATATTACTGAACTATCGACATATCAGACTGGTTTGTTTGATTTCCAGTGGGATCAAGTGACAGCGGGAGAGAAAACTTCAGAACGTGCGATTCAAATTCTTGATGAGGTGCGCTACGCGTTATCAGGTACGAATAACAACTCATTCTTTGGGTTTGATCCAACGGTTGTGTCTTATGCAACCAATGAAATGCTTACGACTAAAGCGATTCCAGACAAGCCATCAAATGACTATCTACACCGATTCCTTGTTGAAGCAATTGATAGTATTGCCGAGAGAATGCCAAGAAATAACTCATTAGATTTTGCATCTGCTATTTACGATGATTTTAGCTACGATGGAAAAGCAAATGGTATAGGGGCCGGAGGAAGTCAAGTTACGCTCGATTCTTACACGTTTGGCGCTGAAACTTACCGAAAAGACCTGGCGCAATCGTATTATGAAATCATGGCGAGCAAATACGGTATTGAGACCAATATCGCGCAGCTCTATGCTGATGATATTTCGATGGCTAATCCTGACTTAAATGGTAAGAACATTTTTGATACAGAGGGTAGTAGTATCGATACCTTGCCTCCGCAGCCAAAATTAACCATTGAAAGCGGTAGAGAGACGATGGTTGGTAATAGGCTTTATATCGCTGGCGAGGTTGTTTCTAAAATTGTCCTAGACGATCCTTCTGGTATTGTAGGAACCGACGCTTACGGCCCGAAGTTTAGCACGATGTGGTATCAAGCTAATGAGCCAAATATTGAAATACCACTGGACATCAACATCGTAGAAAACTCAGGCAGCAGCAATGCTTATCGAAAAGAGTACTTCTTCACCCTCAACTCCCAGTCTAGTGAACTAAAAGACATTATAGAGTTTGCCGTGGAGACCAGTGCTATGGACCCACATGGCAATGCGTATGGTTATAATGGTAAATCTCCGTTTATAGAATCGGTGTTTATTGATAACGATTTCCCTAAGGCCAGTTATCTTCCACCGAATGATGTCGATGGTAAACCTGTAGAAAACGGTATTTATTTAAATGCGAACAATACTCATGAATTAACCTTCAAGGTTGAGGATATTGTTGGTGATAAGCTTGCCTCGAGGAGCCTTGTTTTCTACCAGCAAACCGGTGAAAAAGTAACATACACACCAGAAAACTTTGCAACTAACTCAAAAGACGCGTTTAAAGTCAAACTATGTACGGGCGAGATTTGTTCAAATCAAGGCTCTACGATTTATCCTGGTGATGGAGATTGGTTAGTTGTTGCCGCAGCAGAGGACAACTTAGGTAACTCCGTTTCAGAGTTAACTAGCACCGCTCCGAGATTCAATATTCGTATCGACTCTGAAGCTCCTATTGTAAAAAGCGAGCAGGTTCAAAGCCGTTTAGGCGGTAATAACCAATGGACACCTGTCATTGATTGGGGGACGTTAAGCTCTGGCAATAACGTAAAAATAGATTTGCGCCGCGGATCTGGTCAGGCTCTGACATTAGAAAGCTGTGACCCTCTAACAGAGGAGTGTGACGTACCATACCTAGTTGGTGAACAGCCTGACGTCAAAGTCCAACTGGTTTCAAAAGCATTTGATTACGATGAATGGAATGAGTTTTACGTCACTGCGACGGACAACGCTTACCCTGCCAATGTTAGTACAACAGGGAAATTTACCTTCCAAGTCGATAACAAAGGCCCTGAAATCATCCTAAACACGCCTTGGGTTGAAGACACATTGTCTAAAGAGAACTATGTCATAGGGCGTGAGTTCAATGTGCGATTTAAATCCGTAATAGACGATTCAGACCTTGAGCAAGTCTCGCTGTATCAAAGTGGTAAAGATTCGCCAATTAAGACAATTGTGCCAACGGATTCATCTAAAGAGTTTGTCATGTCTCTTATCAAGAGTGACACAGATAAAATAGACATTTCTGAAGATGAAAAAACAACGTCATTGTATGTAAAAGCAACCGATATATATGGTTTTGAGTCTAGTTCTAACACGCACAAGGTTATTCTTGATCGTGATGGGCCAACATTAGGATTAAGTGGTTTCAATGCGAATGACTACTACTTAGGTAACTATGTCTTTGACCTAACGGCGCTAGACCTAAATGCTAACGGTGATGTTTCAATTAATGGCGTAAATAGAGAAAGCCTAGAGTATTGGACGTTTAGCGATCTGGAACCATTACCTGGCTCTCCCGGTACAAAAATCAATGAGGATCTCAAAGTGAGCCTTGGTGATTTAGGTACGGGTACACACAAGATTCGTTTAAAAGGGTCTGATGTTCGTGGCAACACAACCTTAACCAGTGATGAGCAAGATTTTACCGTCAAAGTGTACAACTCCATCCCGCAGGTGACGCTGGCGATGAGTTACACGGATGGAACGCCAATTACAAACAACACCATCTATCAAGATGGGAATATCGTACTTACGCTTGATATTGTTGATGATAGTGGCGTTGATCGAATTGACTCAACGTATAGGTTCTCTGGAGAGCAAAACGGGACTAACTTTACGTTCTCAGAAACCGCAGATGGCACTTGGACTGCAACGTTGCTTTCTACACAAATTGCCAAAGATGGTAATTATGAACTTGATATCAAAGTTTATAACAAAGTTCGTTACCTTGATGAAAAAGACCGAAAGGTTGGAAAAGTAAACCAAACCTTTAGCGTACAGCGTGAAGGCGTGGTTCTAACAGTTGAAAGCCCGCTGGACTTCCAAAATTACTTATCTGATGGTGTTCTTGATGTCACCTTTACTACATTGAGTGCGGTCAAAGCCAAAACGTTAGAGTGTTGGGTTCGTGAAGAATACAACTCTCTGGATGCGCCACCAACTAATGAGCAACCAACTTCTGGTGTTATCAACGTATCGCAAGAACCTTACAGTTGTAGTGTCAATGTTGGGCAAAACATGACGAAAGCACCTGTTACTTTGATCACTAAAACCTTGGGTACAAATGGGCGTGAAACGATCAACAAGTTCAATTTCTCGATGGTGGATATTGATGCACCGACAGTCGTAGATGGTAACTCATACAGTTTTAAAGGAAGTGATGTTTGGTTTGATGAAGCTTTGAAGAAGAAGATGCTCACATTTGAGCTCTCTTTTAATGATGCTTTATCAGGCGTGAATACCGAAAGTTCAGATGAATATCCAAAGTTGGTTCGTAATCTTGGCAACAAAGCTTATACACCAACGACTTGTGCCAAAGGTGTTGGAAATATCAAGTGTACGTATTCTGAATCCTATGCCGATATTATTGATGGCCTGAGTACAACTCAAGAATACAAAATCAAGAACTTATCTGATTTAGCAGGAAACTTGACGCCAGAGCACGATCTATTGCTTGAATTACCTAAAGGTTCGGTAGTCGTTGAAATTACTGATCCGGTTGGAAACACAACCATTAATGGTCAGCAGCTTGTCGCCAAGTTCAGAATTAAGCTGTATGAAAACTCTAGGCTAGACAATGTGATGGCCAGATTTGGAACGGAATCCTACAACTATAAAGATAATCCGGAGAAGTTTGCACAATTAGAGGTGTGTGCAGATGATCCAACCTACAAGTGTTCAACATTTACAAGTGAACTTCCTAGCGATGCGGATGGAAAAACGATCAGGACAACGATTACTGCAACGGATGTGTGGTCGAGAGTCGGTGAAGCGACCGTTGATATTAAAGTTGACAACACACCTCCAAGTGTTGGCGATGAGATTATCGTAACCGAATCGCCAACAAATCCTGATAATGTTCGTTTTCGTTTTGACATAACGGACACTGGTAGCAGCCTCGCAAAAGTAAACTACTCGGTTTTAAACCCGAGTTATCAAGAAGAAAGAGTAGAGGATGGGAATGGTTCATCTACGTACTTTGAACTACCGAAATCTCAGTTAGAGGGGCGTGGTTCAATCACGGTTGATATCAAAGCGACAGATAGTGTTGGGCTATATTCAGACATCAGAAAAGTCATTGATATTAGTGTTCCTAAAGTCACGATTGATTTCGATGGGATTACGAGTTTGCAGGGTGGGAAACTGTTTTTTACCAAGGCGAGCCAGCCGTTTACGGTATCTACTGTGGAAGGAGAAAGAGTGAAAGCTTCACAATATTCTGTGGAGCTTATTTCAAGCCTCGGTGATTCCTTGCGTTACTCAGGTGATGTTATCTCATCTAGTGGTAATGGAATGATGAACTTTGCCGTCGATAACCAAGGGTCATATACCCTTAAGGTGACGGTGACGGACTCAGTTGGAAGAGAGAATACAAGCTTTGAATTACTAGGCAAAAGTTATGATGGAAAGGTTATCGAATCTATTGTTGATTATGACGCTCCAAGTATTTCGGGCTTAAGTGCTAATCAAACCTCTAAGGTGCCGACAAACGATAAGTATCAACTAGAAATTAGTGCATACATTACAGATAAAAATTTAAATCTCGTCACGTCAAAAGCGGTGAGTAGTGGCAGCACTGTGGCTCCTCAAGCGATTACTGAGCCGACAACCGAAGCGGGGCCCTATGTCATAAGCTATTTGTTACCGAAAGGCGATCATACGATCACGGTGGCAGCAACAGACAAAGTGGATAATAAGAACGAGAGTTCTATTGACGCACATGTGGAAGCTGCAACCGTTCCCGGGCTAAGTATATCTACTGCTTCAAGCGCCCCTCTTTTTGGAGGCGAAGAGATTACACTTACGTTTAACTTTACAGAAGAAGTTACTAACTTTGATATCTCAGATGTCCACCTTGTCGCTAGTGATAACGGTGCAACAGGAACGTTAAAGCAAGATACGTGGTCCACTTCAGACAACGTTACGTGGACGGTTAATTACATCAGTCCAGAAAAGCAAGATAAAAACATAACAATACAGGTAGAGGATGATAGCTACCAAAGTATCAACACCATTCCTGGAAAAGGAAGCAGTTTAAGTATCGCGGTTGAAGGAACCTTACCAAAACTGACCAATGTGACATTTAACCCCGAGCATCAGAGTGTGGGTCAAAGCGTGAATGTATCGCTTGAGTTTGATAAAGAGATCCAAGAGGCGACCGCTACGCTTGGCGGCAATCGCATTAGTTCTCTATCAGCAACGGCAGATAAAAAGGTCTGGGTTGGTGATGTACAAGTTCCGAGCACCGCGCTGTTAAGTGTCGACTTGGTTGTTAGTCAATTTAAAGATTTGACTGGCAACGTAGGTGAGGATAATACTGCTCACGAATTACCGATCACGCCGACCTTAGCCATCACGCCAGTGGGCAATGTGGATGAAACGCATGCCGCCACGCTACAATTCGAAGGTACGTCGACACGTTTTGACGGTCAGTCCCTGCGTCTTGAAGTGAAAGCACAAGGCAGCGTGACGGTAGTAAAAAGCGGCAGTGCAACAGTACAAGCCGGTGGCACTTGGATCAGTGACGCAATGGACATGAGTCACCAAACCAATGGTACTTATACTGTGATGGTGACGGGGACGAACTCAGCGGGCATTGAAGTGAGTGAAAGCCAGAGCTTTACACTCGCGCAGTCTCTGCCAACGCTGACTAACGCGACGTTTACGCCTGAGCAACAAGCCATCGGCCAAAGCGTGACGGTAACGCTAGAATTCGATAAAGATCTGCAGTCCGCAGCGGCGGAGTTAGGTAGTACAACGATCACTTC